>DASVSC010000069.1:0-8323 GCA_036388295.1 Tepidisphaeraceae bacterium
GGATGATGGTGAACTCCGGCAGATCTTCTGGCTTCACCTGCTCGTCGAACTTGCGGAAATCCTCGTTTGCGGTGCCGGCCATGCTGACAAAGTGGGTCGCGCCGCCGATCGCCGCGACAAACCCGCCGTGCGCAAGCAGGCCGCCGGCAAGGCGGTTGTAGACGGCGGTGAAGGGGTCCGGCAGCCACGACGGCGGGAGGGCTAGATCAGTTGTTGGCGCAGGCATTCAGTATCGCTTTCTGTAGTCCCGCCGAGACTTCGGCGGTGCAGCGTTCGAGGACTTCCCGGGTGGGGGCAACCAGAATCGGACGAGCCGGTAATCGGCCGCCGCCGACCTGGTGGAAGTGGGCCACCGGGTCGCGTGTGCCGTAGCGCACGCGGTCGGTCATCACTTCGTAGATGCTGTTGGTGCCTCCGGGCGTGAGCGACGCGAACAGCTTGCCGCTCAGGTACAGGATGCGCTCGGGGAACAGCGTGTGCCGCCGCTTCTTGAGCACCGTAGAGCGTGCAAGTGCCGGCCAGGTACCGTCGCCACCCGACGCGAGATTGAAGCGCCGCTGGGTGGCGTCGGCGTAAACCTGCATGGCTTCTTCGGCACCGGCCCGCAGTGGCCCGCCGGCCAGTGGCGCGGTCATGGTCTGACCGATCGCGGTGGCCATGCGGTCGAAGCGGGACGTGTCGGCGCTGATGGCGGAGGTTAGCACGCGCCTCGGAAAGACCCCGTCGGCCTTTGCCGGGCTGACGGGGGTGATTCTCAGTAAAAAGGAAGGACGCTTAGGCGCAGGTGCCGGCCGCGTACACGCCGACTACCTTGATCACCGGCAGGAAGGAATCGCCCATGTGGACGTTGAGCGCCACCGGGTTGCTCGTCATTTCGGCGAACGAATACTGGCCGTTCACCACGTCGAGCAGGTTGAGCATGTCGTCCATGCTTGACTGCGGGCCGGCGATGCCCTTGGGCACGAGGTTGCCGCCTTCGAACAGCTCGTACCAGTTGCCCTCGATCGTCGGCATGATGCCGATGAAGTTCGGGCCGAACCACGTGTTCGTGGTGTCGTCGGCCGCCGGCGTCGCGCCGGCTACGGCCATGTACATCTCGTGCACGGGGGTCCAGTTGAAGCCGAGCGTCCCGTTCGGGATCTCGTTCTTGGCCACCAGCGACGCGCGAATCTCCGGGTACCGGGCGAAGTATTCCTTGTGAACGGTGTTCTTCGCCAGGTAGTCCGGCATGTTCACGCCGTAGATGATGGTGTCGGCTGTGTAGTTGTTCAGCCGACGCAGGCTGTCACGGTAGCCACGCAGAGCGCCGGCGATGTTGGTAGACGCGTTGCTAAAGTCGCCGAGCGAATATTTGCCTGCGTCACCGCCGGTGGCGGCACCGGGGATCAGCATCTGTGCGGTGGCGATGCCAGGGCCGACGGTTTCGACCGCGCCGGTGCTGTTGGGCAGCAAGTTGCCGTTGGTATCAATGTAGATCGCGCCGTTGGCGAACACCGACGCGACTGCGTTGACGCGGCTGGTGTCGAAGAACTCGCGGAAGTTCGCCATGTCGTTGATGAACTTGATCTGCGCGTTCTGGTTGACGATCGGATTGTCGCTCTTGAGCGCGTCCTGCATGTCCGGGTCGATCGTCATCGTCTCTTTAAAGTTGAGCGCGGTGGCGTAGCGACGGGTCGCACCGGGCAGTTCGCGGGCGCGGCTGGGCGAGCTGCGGGCGACGACGCGGGCGCCCTGGCGGGTGCCCTTGTATTCCAGCCACTCGACCTTATCGGTGCGGGGCTTGGTGGCCGACGGCGTGAGCAGCTGGCCGGGGAGGGTGAAAGGCACGCCGCGTTTGACGGCGTCCGACTTCATCAGCGGGGTCAGCTTCGAGCCGGCGAGAAAATCCATGAGGGACTGGGGCATTGCGTGGTACTCCGGGAATGCCGGCGTGGAAGGACCGGCGGTTGGTGTTGACGGGGAAAGGAACGGGTGTCGGGACCGGTGGGCGAGTCCGGAAGAGGTGCCCGTGGGGGCCGGCGGCGACCGTCATCGGGTGCGCCGCCGGCTGGTGATCTGGTGCGGAGGTCAGTGCCGATTAACGATCGTCGGAGAAGGTGAACATGCCGCTGGCGGCCTTGAGTTGGCCCTTCACGTACGCCTTGAGTGACGCGTCGGCCGGGTAGTTCACGACGCGGGTGACGTCGATATCGCCCTTGCGCGGGTGGAGCCGTAGCGGCTGGTCGATACGGACACTCGTGCCTTCTTCGAGCACGCTTACCCCGTAGGGGAACGAGAACGGCACAATCACCGTTTCCGAGCCGTCGGCGGGGGTGATCAGCGAGCCGATGACGTACGCCGGCAGCGTCGCGGACGTGATCGTAATGCTCGTGCCGGCCGCGGCGGTCGCCGTGATGGTGGTGGTGGCGACGGTGCCGGCCGCGGTGGGCGGGCCGACGACCTTGAGCGACACGTTGCCGCCGGTGACGCTGATCAGCCGTGCGACTTCGGTAGCGACGGCGGCCGGCACGGTGATGCCCGTGACGGTGCCGGCGACGACCGCCGCGGCCGTCAGGCCGATGATGCTGTTACGCAGCTTGCCGCTGGCGGTGATTTTGCCGAGCAGCAGGCCCGCCTGCAGCAGGTTGACCGGCGAGCTGGTGGTATCGCTGGTCAGGTTGCCGTCGATGAACGCGTTGGTGGACGCGTATTCGACCTGGGACGGGTTCGTGAACAGCTGGCGCTGAACAAACGAGTTGCCGGCATACACGCCGGGGGTGCCACGGAATGCGGTGGACATGGGAGTAGCTCCTGGAAGGGTTGAGGTTCGGGGAAGGGGAATCGACGGAAGCGCGGCGAGCGCTTTGGTAGGCGAATGGCGCGGGGACTACTTCGCCGCGAGCCGCTTGGCGGTTTCGAGCAGCGGATTGACGGTTTTGGCCACTTCGTCAGCGTCTTCGTCGTTACGCGACAGCAGCGTGCCGACGGTCTGGGTGGGCGTGATTTGCGTGCCGTCCGCACGCAGGCCCTTTGCCGGACGTTTGGCGAGCAGGTCGAGCACGAGCGTCGGGACGGCGGGGGCCTCGGCGGTGCCGCCGGCCGACAGGGCGATCATCTGGCCGCCGGCGAGCTTCGCCTTGACTTCGGCGCGGTAGGCGTCGGGCCACTGCTGCTTGTCGGCAATGCCGTCGATCTTGAGCGTGAGGTTTTCGCCGATCAGGGCTTTCTCGGTAGCGGACAGTTCGACGACGGGTTCGACGGCGGGGGTGGCCGACAGCGTGGTCACTTTCGTTTCCAGCTCCGCCTTCGTGGTCGAGAGGGTCGTAATCTCTTCCTGCAGCTGGGCGTTGGTCGTCGACAGTTCGAGGTTCAGTTCGATCACCTCCTGCGCGGCTTGGAGACTCGCGCTCAGGAGTTGTTCGTCGTTGAGGTCTTTGGCCAGGTCGCCGAGCAGGGCCTGGGCGGCGTCACGCTGTGGGTCGGTCATTGTGGGATTCCTTGAGGGTGGCGGCCGGCGTGAGGTAGAGCCCTCCGCCGCCGGCCGCTGCCGGTGGGAAGGCGGAAGATCGATTGACGGTCTATTGGCAGTGAGTGGGCGGGTCTGATTCGCTGCTAGTTCGCCAGGAAGCCCTGTTGGCCGTGGATCACCGGGCAGGGCGTCACCGCGACATGGTGAATGGCGTCGCCGAGTGCGTTCCCGCGGCTGTCTTTGAGGTTCGGGCTGATGCCGACGGACAGATAGTTCCGCTGCCCGACAGTCAGTGCGTCGTCGCCTTTGAAGCCCAGCAGCAGGTCGAGGCGGTCGCCGCTGCGGCGGGCGTCAAAGATTTCGCCGACCGTGGCGCGGGAGTCTTTGTAGTTGTGGTCGAGGCAGACCGGCAGGTTCATCCCGCGACTGCGGCACAGCTTCACCTTGCCGACCCACGTATCGATTCGTTTGGGGGTGATGTCCACCGGCTGCCCGGTCGCGGGGTGCTTCCAGTTGCCGACGTAACCCGCGTCGCACCAACGATAGTGCATGGGCAGCCCGCTGATCTTGTCCGGCAGACCCTGGGCCAGCGTGACAGCCGGTCGCTCGTTGCACACGGCCGACAGCACCAACAACTCGCCGTCCGAACTGGCGGACAGCAACACGGCGGGCTCTGTAACCTGGCGGCTCAGGGCGAGCACGCGGCCGACGGCGTTCTGCAGCACGGACGACAGGTTCGTTTTGCAGTCGTTGAACCCGTGTTTCCGCACTGCCGCCATGGCCTTGACGCGAGCGGCATCGATTGCGGGCCTCACCACGGGCTTGGCACCCGCGTCGAACATGCTGCCGGTCGCTGATTCGTCGAACTTGTCGCGCAACTTGGCGTCGGCGTCCTTAGGCGCGGCCGATGGGGCGGGCGGTTTAGCCGTGTTGCGGAAGAGCGCGCCTTGGCCGATTTTCTCGCCGACCTCTATCGGGTTGCCGGCCGCGTCTTTGGCGACGAGGCTCAGCTGTTTGTTGTTGTCGACGACGCCGGCGGCGCGGTCGGTGGCGACCGATGCGACCACCTGCTGCGTCGTGCCGACGAACGGGTTGTCCTTCGGTTCGGGCACCGGCGAGGCGCCAGTTTTCTGGTACTGCACGTGTTCCTTGAGCGCGGCCAACACATGCGGCGTGCCCTGGTATCGATTGCCGCTGGCGCGAAGGGCAACGGCTAGGTGCGCGCGTGCACCGGGCGAGACGGTCGTCAGTGCCTTCCGCGCTTCGTCGATCGACTTGATGTAGGTCACTGGCCCCTTCGGGAACTTCGGGTTCCCGCCGTGCAGGAACAGGCTCATCTCCGCGCGGTCGCGGTGGGCCTGAGCCGCGCGGGCATGGACTGCGGCGTAGCCGTTGTCGCCGGGCTTCGGTTCGGAGGGCGGCGGCGTTGTTGCCGCCGGCGGGCGGGCGGCATGCCGGTTGTCATCGTCCCGGCCGGGGGAGCGGACCGCCGCTTTCGGCGCGGTTGCCGTGGCGGTCGGCGCGGAGCCGGCGGCCGGTTGGGACGCGATATCCTTCGTCTCGACGTGCGGCAGGCCGCCCTGTTTCTTGATCTGGCGAGCGGCTACGGCGATATGCGTCGAATCGACAGTGTGGGGCGTGCCGTTGAAGTGCGTCCGCAGCGCCTCCCCCACGCTCTGGCCGCGGCCGATGAACACCGGGTGGCCGTGCGCAGTCACCCAATGGCCGTCGCCGGATCGGCCTGCGCCATCCCGGGCAGTCTTCTGCGTGCCGGCGGAGTTTGACGTCGCACCCTTACCGAACAAACGTTCCTGGCTGCCGACGGTGCTGGGGCCCGTGAACAGTCCGCCCTGGGACAGCGCGATCATCCGCGCCCGCAGATCCGTCCGGCTGAACGGGGCAATGTCATCGGCGGGTGCGTGAGTCATGGCGGGTAGAGCGGCGGTACGGCGACGGCGAAGCGAGCCGCGGTCGAACGGAAGGTGCGTCAGGGCGTCAAGCGCGGTGTCCGGGTAGTGCTGTGGGCCGACAAGCACCCGCTCGCCTTCGTCCGGTTCTTCGACGCTGAACTTCTCGCCGTGGATGGTGAAGCTGTGGCCGGCCTGCAGCTTGTCAGTCGGGAAGTGGATCAGCGGCGCGCGGGTTTCGCCTTTGGGCGTGGACGCGGCATGCTCGTGCACGGCCGCAAGAAAGCGGATTTCAGGTTCGCTGCTCTGCTTGGCCGTCCGCAATGCCCTTCCAAGGGTTCCGCGGCCCATGCGTTCTACTGCATCAAGGTAACGCTCGGTGCCCATGTCGCCGAGCGCGTCCGCACCGCCGGCATCGGTGGCGCTACCGGTGGTCTTGAACAGCCGGCGCAGGTGAAAGCGGCCCTGCAGGAAGTCCTTGACCTCGCCCGGGAGCTTGCCGCGGAACGTGCGGTTGCGTTCGCTGGCGACACTGCCGTACTCGCCTGCGTGTTCGCCTGCCAAGTCGGTGTCGGCCGTGTCGCCGCCGTGCGATTCGTGGTGTTCGAGCAGTCGGCGTTGGATGCTGGCGCGGGTGGCGAGAGGGGCTTTGCCTTCGTCGTCCTTCTCCGTGGTCGCGCGCTCGATCAGCGGCCCGAGGACGTCCGGATGGTCATGTCCGTAGTCGGCGGTGTGGCCGGCGGCGGTGATGCCCGCGCGATCATCTTCGTCTAGCACGCCGTGCTTGGCTTCGTACTCGCTGTCGAGGTGATGTTCGAACGCCTTTTGGTCGGCGTCGCCCAGGTAGCCCATTTCGCTGCCGTGCTTGGGTTTGGTGATGTCGATCCCGATCTTCTTCTGGATCCGGTAGCGGTCTAGCGCCTGCTCGCGGGTGTCGCTGGCGACATACTGCTTCGCGTGCTTGGGCGGTTGCAGCGGGGCATCGGCGGGTGGAACGTCGTGCTGATCACGTAGGTCGTTGATCTTCACGTCGCGCGACTCTAATTCCCGTCGCAGCACGTGTTCCCGTACCTTCGCCACGGGATGCACCGGGTTGGAAATGGTTGTGTCGTGCGATTGCAGGGACCGCTTGAGCTTCGCCGTCGTCATCTTCGACGCCTGTGCCTGCCAGGTCTGCTCGATCGCCTTGCGGTCTGGCGTCGTCGCGTACGATGAGGACGCGGCCTTGTTCACCAGCGGATGATCGTGGCCGAGCGTCGCCTTCGCCTTGGGCTCGCTGACGCCGATCTCGTGCGGCTTCTTGCCTGCGGCACGGTCGCGCTGCGCCTGCTCGGCTTTGACGTGCGGATCCGCCTTGTTGTGGCCGTGTTCCCTGTGGTGCGCGACGGCTTCGGCGTGCGTCTTGCCGCGCAGCGCGGCCGGGCCCTTGTCGATTTTGCCGCCGGCCCCGATGTGCACGTGCACGCCGCTGATCGTGCGCCAGCCGCTGTCGACCGCGTGCGACGCGTCGAGCAGCGTGAACCGCTCGTACTGCACGCCCAGCAGGGTGCGTGGCCCGGAAACGGCTTCGATGGCTTCGCGTTGGATGTCGGCGAGGGTTTTCATAGTGAAATCGGAAGGCCCTGCCACCAAGCCTGCAGCTCGCGGCGCATGCGGACTGCTTCAAGGACGTCGGGGTCGCTCAAATCGGGAACGCGGATCAGCGGCAGTGTTTGGCCTGGCGTGATGTATCGGTCGATGCGACTGCATCTGCACCCGTGGTGGCAAATCGGTCTTAGCACTTCCCACACGGCGTGGCCGACCGGGGCGGTCATGCCATGCAGTCGGCGGCAGTATCGGCAACGCCGGCCGTCAATGACGCTCGACCACGTAAAGCCCCACAGCTTCGGCTTCGTGTTGACCGACCGCTGCGGCGGCAACGCGGGCGGAAGCACGTCCGCAACGGGCTCGGGCATTTCGGCAATCGCCTGGCTGCCAAACTCGCGACCGGCGTCGTAGTCCATGCCGACGATCGTTTCGACAACGGTCTCGGCCGCGGAGGACACGTTCGGCTCACCGGCGGCAGGGTGGCGGCCTTCGACATACCAGCTCGTGCGGGTGCCCATGCCGGCCCGGTCGAACGCCAGTCGTACCTGCTGCATTGCGTCGGCGATCGCGGTCGGCGTGTGCGCGCCAGGCGGCGGGGTAAGCAGCATCGACGGCCCGGCGACGCTCACGCTGTGCAGGCGGGCAGCGACGCGGCGATCAATGCGGTCGACCACTGGCCGGGTACGGACCAGCGCGGAGGCGTGGTACCTGCTGACGGCGACAGGCCCGCCCGCGGCGCTGACGAGCCGACCGACGGCGTCGGCATACCGGCGGGGCGGGTGCAGCACGTTCGGCGTGCCCTGCAGCGCCTCCCGGGCTGCGTTGAGCGTCACCCGGTGGCCGGTGGCGTGCTCAGCGGCATTGGCGCGGCTGCGGTGAAGGCCCAGCAGCCACGCGGTCGTTGCCGCGGACGCCAGCACAGGGGCAATGCCCGCTTGGTGGACGGCGGGGTCGCCCTGCAGCACGGCGGAGGCGGCCGCGGCGGGGTCGACGCCGATCCGGACGGCCTGAGCAGCGTGCTCGGCTGCTGTGCGGAGCATCGGCAGCAGCGCCAGCATGGCGACCAGTTCGACAATGCGGCGGTCGCGGTCTTGATCGCGCGCTTTACGTTCGGCGGGGTTCATCGGCGGATTTGCGTTGACTGGGGCGGGCAGCGAGTCGATAATTCAAACGTCCGCCCGCAAGGTCGGGCAGCCCGCTGACGGCCGGTGAGTTGACAGGCGCTTCGGCGTGACTGGAACCCCGGATATACCAGTGGGTTTTTTTATTGGCCGACGGCCCCGAAATCGTGGTTGTAGTACCAGCGGCCGTCCGTCAGCTCCCTGACTATGAACTTCACTGGGCCCTTGTCGCCCGCGTAATCGACATTCGCTTGGAAGCG
>DASVSC010000070.1:0-6203 GCA_036388295.1 Tepidisphaeraceae bacterium
ATCACATGTATCGCAAGCAGATGTCGGCGTCCGTGCTCACACCTTCGGGATGTCGCCGCCGTGGTCGGAGAGGGTGCCGCTGGTGACGCGGTCGTATTCGTCTTTCACCCACGGAATCGTATCCTTGTTGCGTTCCATCCAGAGCGGCACGGGCGTGTGGCGGCCTTGCTTGTCGAGTTGTTCGAACTCCACCACCGCGTCCGCACGGCTGTAGCCGCTGAGGTCGTGCAGCTTGCCCATGTGAATGCAGTCGGTCGGGCACGGCTCGGTGCACAGGGCGCAGAACAGGCACTTGCTGTAGTCGATGGCGAACCGCAGCAGCTTGCCGTTTTTCGGGTCGGTTTCGTCCACCAGGCCGGTGTTTTTGTCGATGCGGCGCGGGGCCGTTTTCTCGATGTAGATGCAGTCGACCGGGCAGGCCTTGGCGCACAAGTCGCAGGCGATGCACTTATTCAGCTCGAACTCGTGGATGCCGCGGTAGCGTGGGGCGAAGCTGAGGCGCTGCTCGGGGTAGTTGACGGTGACCGGCTTCACGAAGATGTAGCGCAGCGTGATCTTCATGCCGATCAGCACGCCGCGCAGCGTGCCGAACAGGTCCTGAAAGTATTGGCCGGCGCTGGTGCGGGGGACGCTCACACGGCCAAGTTAGAACCGCGCGGCCGCAAAGTCTACAGGCTTCGGGGTCATGCGACCGATAACGCTTGAAAGCTGTTGCAAAGGAGTGCACATATGGTCAGACAAGAATGCTCGATCGAGCGCGCGTGGCGGATTTTCCTGGGCCTGATGATCTTCAGCGCGGCGGCGTTCGCGGTGCTGCTGGTCTATTCCGCCTTCTTCGCCGCCCTGACGCGGCAATGGCAGATCACGCTGGTCTACAGCGTCATGGCCGCCGGCCTGGCCGCCGCGACGTCGTGGCTGTGCTACCACCGGAACGATCTGGTGGGGCTGCAATGAGCAGTGGGCAGTGCGGCGTTTTACAGCCCACTGCCCACTGTCCCCTGCCCACTGATTAGCCGCCGGCCCGTCAGGCGCACGAACACGTCGTCCAGCGTCGGGCGGCCGACGGTGACGGTTTCGATCAGGCCGGGGGCGGCCTCGATCAGGTGCGGGACGAACAGGTGCGCGCTCGGACGCTCGATGTGCAGGCGGTCGTCGACGACCTTCGCCTCCACGCCGAGCTTGGCGTGGATGACTTCGCGCAGGTGCTTCAGGTCGGGCCCGCCGAAGCGGATGATGTCGCCGCCGATGGCGTCCTTGAGCGCGTCCGGCGTGGCGTCGGCCAACAGCTTGCCCTGGTCCAGAATCCCCAGGCGGTCGCAGCGGTCGGCCTCGTCCATCAGGTGCGTGGTCAGCAGGATCGTCAGCGTCGGGTCGCTCTTGCGCAGCTCGCCAAGCAGTTGCCACAGTTCGATACGAGCCGACACGTCCAGGCCGGTGCTGGGTTCGTCCAGAATCAGCAGCTTCGGCTTGGCCAGAATCGCTTTGGCCAATTCGACGCGCCGCCGCATGCCGCCGCTGAGCGACAGCACGAGGTCGTCGCGTCGGGCGGACAGGTCGAAGCGCTTCAGCAGGCCGTTCATCCGGGCGTCGGCCGCCTTGCGTGGGATGGCGTAGAGGCGCGCGTGGAAGCGCAGATTTTCCGCGACGGTGAGTTGCTTATCCAGGGCCGGCGACTGGAAGACCACGCCGATCGCCCGCCGCACCTCGGCCGCCTGCTTCGCCACGTCGAGGCCGAAGACCTTCATCACGCCCGCCTGCGGCCGCAGGATCGTCGACAGCAGTTTGAACAGCGTACTTTTGCCGCTGCCGTTGGGCCCGAGCAGCCCGAACGCTTGGCCCGGCATGACTTCGAACGACACGCCGCTCAGCGCGACGCGCTCGCCGTAGCGAAAGGCGACATTCTGAACGGTCAGGGCGGCAGGGTCGGCGGTCATGGTTTGCGCGGACTATAGCGGAAGTCGGCGTTCACGGCTGTCGCGTTGTCCGGGACGGTGATCGTCTGACGCAGCGGCGGGTACAACTCATGCCGTGTCACCAGCGTGTACGTGCCCGGCGGCACGTTCGCAATCGCGAAGCGGCCCTCGCCGTCGGTGACGGCGAAGAAGGGGTTGTCGAACACGCCGATCACGGCGCTCATCCACGGGTGCACGTCGCACTTGCTCGCGGCAAAGCCGGGCCGGCTGAAGCGGGTGACGGCCGATTCGCCGGCGCGGTGCATCGCGAAGTTCTGGTGCGCCTCGCCGGTCGGCCGGATGTTGACATTGTGCATCGTCGGGTCCGACGACAGCAGCGTCAGCGGCTGCCCGACCACCACGCCGATGACGTGCGGCGTGTACCGGCAGAATTGCTGGTCGAGCACCGGCGCGGGCAGGGCGGAGCCTTCCGTTTTCGGGCCGCCCTCCACATAGACGAAAACGTTCGCGAGCGTGCCGTTGGCGTTGACGACGACGGTCTCGTCCTGCAGCGTGGCGGGCGCGCCGGGGCAACACGGCTGGTTGCGCAGAGTAACGGCCGGCGGCACCGGCCCGTCGAAATCGACGCGGCCGCTGACGGTCGCGCTGCCCGTCACGACGGACGCCGCAGGCACGCGCGGCGGCTCGGGCACCTCTTCGCCACAACCCTTGAGCAGCACAAGGCCGAGGATTAAGGGGAGGCGGCGCATCTCACAGCAGGCGGTCGATCATCAGCGCGCCCAGCGCCAGCGGCAGGTAAATGATCGACCCGAAAAACGCCACGCGGGCGGCCGGCCGGGTTCGAAGGGCGGCGCAGCGCACGCAGGTGGCGAGAAATGCCGTCCCGAGCGCCAAGGCCGACACGATGTAGAACAGGCCCGTGTCCGGTTGGGTGTAGACCGGGATCAGGCTCGCCAGGATCAACACCAAACTCCACAGCACCATCCACGCGCTCGTGCGGGTCAGCGTCGGGTCGACCACCGGCAGCATCTTGAAGCCGGCGGCGGCGTAGTCGTCGCGGCACATGATGGCGATGGCCAGGAAGTGCGGCATCTGCCAGGCGAACAGGATGGCGAACAGGCCGGCCGCTTCCAGGTCCAGCGTGCGGGCGGCGGCCGCGTAGCCGACCAGCGGCGGCACCGCGCCGGGAATCGCGCCGACCAGCGTGTTCAGCGTCGTGATCCGCTTCAGCGGCGTGTAGACCAGCACGTACAGCACCACCGTCGCCGCAGCCAATACGGCGGCCATCCAGTTAACGGTGATCGCCAGCGTCGCCGTCCCGCAGACGGCCAGCAGCAGGCCGAGCTGCGTGGCTTCGAACACGCTGATCCGACCGGCCGCTACCGGGCGGTCGGCGGTGCGGGTCATTTTGCGGTCGAGGTCGCGTTCCCACGCCTGGTTCAGCACGCCCGAGCCGGCCGCGCACATGCCGGTGCCGATCAGCGTGTTCAGCAGCAGCGTCCAGTCGATCGCGACGTCGGCGTAACGTGTGGCGGCGATAACGAAGCCGATCAGCGTCGTGATCAGCACCATAAAGTTCAGGCGCGCTTTGGTGAGTTCGACGAAGTCGCCGGCGACCGACGCGGGGGCGGGCGTGAGGGCAAAGTCGTCGAGGCCGTGCAAGTCGGCGAGTTTCGCGGGGGGTGGGTTCATGCGTTACACCGTGACCAACAATTCGGCACCAGTTATACGGCCACCGTACCGGCGGGCGTCAGGCGATTTGTCGCACGGCCTGCCTTCGCCCGCGCCGGCCACCGCCCGTACTGCCGCGCCAGCACTGCCGTCGACAACGCCGCCGTCAGCAGCGTCAGTGCGCCCACCGCCACGTGCAGCGAGGCGATGTCCGCCGGCTTGCGCAGGTAGACGGTCAACACGCCGAGCGTCGCCTGCGTCGCGAGCAGCCCCAGCAGTATAACGCTGACCCGCCCGGCCGCACGGGCGAGGCCCATTTTTTGCAGCACGTAGCCGCTCGTCAACAGCACGCAAATCGTCACCACCACCGCCCCGATCCGGTGCGACAGGTGCAGCCAGATTTGGGTCAGCGTCACCGGCGGCAGATGTTGCGACCAGGCGCGGGTGGCGTTGATCGCCTCCAGACCGGCGGCGTCCGTCGGCGGCAGCCAGTCGCCGTAAACCAGCACGCCCGGCACCGCCAGGCCCGCGCCGTTATGCCGCATGAGTGCGCCGGCTATGAGTTGGCCGAAGATCACCAGCGTGGTCACCGCCGCCAGCAACAGCGCGCGTTGCCCGATGGCTACGTCTTGAACCCGCCCCAGCGTGCCCAGCCACCACTTCGACGTCACCAGCGCCGCGAACCCGGCTAGGCAGAAGAAGAACTGTGCGAAGCAGCCGTGGATGATCGCCAGCGTGAGGCTGACTTTCTCCACGCGCAACCCGCCGAACGTGCCCTGCACGCAGACGGCGACGAGCACGCCGACGGTCAGCCAGCGCACCCAGCGCCGCGATTCGCGGCTCCGGCAAAAGGCGGCGACCGTGGCGACCAGCGCGAGCGAGGCGAAGCCGACGCCCAGGTGCGGCAGCAGGCGGGCGAGCGTGTCCGACACCCAGTGCTGCCGGACGGCTAGAAAGGTGAAAACGCCGCTGAGAACCGTGATCAGCCAAAGCGAACCGGCCGCGATCGTCCAGCCGCGGCGGCCGCCGGCCGTGCGGGCCGGGCCCCACGCCATCAGCATCAGCCAGATCGCCAGGAACCCGCTCAGTGTGCCGAGCAGGCGGTGCGTGTGTTCGTAGAAAATCCCGCCCAGCCAGCGGCTCGGCGGGAACAGGAACATGTTGTAGCCGTACGAATTGGGCCAGTCCGGCACGCTCAGACCGACGCCGTGGCTGGTGACCAGGCCGCCCATCCAGATCAGCGGGAAGACACTGGCGACCAGGGCGAACGCCGCGGCGAACAGGCCGCGGCGATAAGCGGGCTGCGGGTCGGCGGGGGTAGCGTAATCAAGCGGCATGCGGTTCCGGGATCGAAGCCCCGGAGTTTAGCGGCACGGCGCACGGGCGAGCAATGTTTCAGCCGAATTAGTAACAGCTCCGTTGGCCGAACAGACGCGGCCACGAGGGCCGTCAAATCGTCCACGGGCCGGCGTGGGGGTGCATGAACTTCTTCAAGGACGAGTTGTAGCCCGTGTCCGAGGAAAAGCACTGCAGCAGTTCCATCAGCACGGCGAGATCGACCGGCTTGCGGATCACGAAGCAGTCCGGCACGGCTTCTTTCAGCGGTTCAAGAATGGCTTCGCCGGTGACGAAGACGATCATGGTCTTCGGGCAGTTGCCGCGGAGTTCTTTCGCGAAGTCGTCGCCGCAGCGGTCGGGCAGTCGCACGTCCAGAAGGGCGATGTCTATGTCACAGGCCTTCAAGTGATGATTGGCCGGTGCGCAGCGGTCGTAGGCGTGCACTTCAAAATTGGCGCGACGCAGCAGTAGGCTGAGCGCGCTGCGGCTGTCGTCATGGTCTTCGATCAGTAGAACGCGTTTAGCGGCAGACACGATTTCACCTTTACCTTGCAAGAAGGATCAGGCGAACCGGAACCACCATAAAGGGCGATGATCGGGGCAGGTCTGAAAAGGAACGGATACGGACGGGGCCCAGTATAGCACAAATGGATCGGCGATGGCTGAATCGGGCGATGACGCCAGTCTCATCGGAGCGTAACAGTAGCAGCCGCAGGCCGCGGTCGACCGCGCTTAAGCTTCGCCGATCAGCGAGGTTTCCCGTTCTTCCAGCGGCACGTCCACGTGGTGGACGTTCGGCACGGGGTACTGGCTGACGGCGTGCACGCGGGTGGCCTTGGGCGTCAGGCCGTTCTTGGCCAGCCATTCGGTCAGCGTCGTTTGCAGCGCGGTGTCGAGCGCGGCGGCCTGCTGTTCGCTTACGCGGGCGAGGTACCCGGTGTCGCCGGTGGCCTGGGCGAAGCGGTCGCACATGGCCAGCAGCACGCCCTCGGCGTGGCCGTCGGTCTGCGGGTCGGGCAGGCTCCACTGGCCCACGTAAATGCCGTCCGGCTGGTCGGCGCGACTCTTGAGCGCCCGGCCCGCGGCGGCCAGGGCGGCCTCACGCGTGGGGTAATTGCCGTAATAGGTGTCTCGGTCGAACGAATACGCAAACGAACCAGTCATACGGGGCCTCAACATTCACAACATTCGGCCCGTCAATCAGTTGCCGGGCCAGAGTCGATTATAGCCATTTTCTTCGGCCAACACCGGCGTAATACTCCATTTGGAATAGAAATGTCT
>DASVSC010000071.1:0-7395 GCA_036388295.1 Tepidisphaeraceae bacterium
GCGTATCTAGGGCGTTGATAAGTTAAACGGTTGATGGGTTGATCAGTGGCCGGCTGACGCTCATAAGGACCTTTCGAACATCAAACGGCCACTGATCAACCCTTCAACTTATCAACCAATCAACCCGCATGCTCGACATCAAAAACCTCAACTTCCACTATGGCAACGTCCAAGCGCTGTACGACATCACCATGTCCATGCCGCCCGGCCGGATCACCAGCGTGATGGGCCGCAACGGCGTGGGCAAAACCACGCTGCTGAAAAACATCATGGGCATCGAATCCGCCACGTCAGGCTCGATTCAAATGGGGACCAAACCGGTCGCCGACCTGCCGGCCAACCAGCGGGCGAAAGCCGGCATCGCCCTGGTGCCGCAGGGCCGGCAGATCTTTCCGAAGCTGACGGTGATGGAGAACCTGAAAGTAGGGCTGCAGGCGCGTACCGACGGCGTCCGGCAAGTGCCGCCCGAGGTGCTCGACACATTCCCGATCCTCAAAACCTTCGCCAACCGAAACGGCGGCGATCTCAGCGGCGGTCAGCAGCAACAGCTGGCCATCGCCCGCGCGCTGTGCGGCAATCCCAGCGTGCTCCTGCTCGACGAGCCGACCGAAGGCATTCAGCCCAACATCATCCAGATGATCGGCGACGTGCTGCAGATGCTGGCGAAAACGAAGAACATGACCATCGTCCTCGTCGAACAGTACCTCGACTTCGTCAAAGAAATCTCGCACTCGTTCTACGTCCTGAACCGCGGCCGGGTGGTGGCGTCGGGGCCGACGGCGGAATTGTCGGAAGACGTGGTGACGCGACACCTGAAGGTTTAAAGAAGATAACCACGGAGGCACGGAGGCACGGAGTAGGCGAAACCTGATTTGTCTTCCTCTGTGTCTCCGTGCCTCCGTGGTTATTCTCCGCCTCAACGAGCGGCGGGCAGTGCCCGCCCTACGTCAGGCTGCTTTTGATCGGTAGCAGGGCGATGATTTGATCGATCCCGACGCCGTTGCGGACCTGCGCGAACACCGTCGGCCCGTCGCCGCGCATGCGTTTAGCGTCGCGGGCCATCACGCCCAGATCCGCGCCGACTGCCGGGGCGAGGTCGGTTTTGTTGATTACCAGCAAATCCGACTGCGTAATGCCCGGCCCGCCCTTGCGCGGCACCTTGTCGCCGCCGGCCACATCAATGACGTAGATCGTAAAATCCGCCAGCTCCCGGCTGAAGTTCGCGGCCAGATTATCGCCGCCGCTTTCGATCAGCAGCAGATCCGTTTTGAAGCGGTCGTGCAGGTCTTCGAGCGCGATCAGGTTCGCGGTGATGTCTTCGCGAATGGCGGCGTGCGGGCAGCCGCCGGTTTCGACGGCGCTGATTCGGTCGGCGTCGAGCGCGCCGTTACGGATCAGGAACTCGCCGTCCTCGCGGGTGAAGATGTCATTCGTCACGACGGCCAGGTTCACGCGTTCACGCAATTGCCGGCAGAGTTGCAGCAGCAGGGCGGTCTTGCCGCTGCCGACCGGGCCGCCGACGCCAATGGTGACGGCCCGCCGGGAAAAGTCCCGCCGCTGCAGCGGGCGCGGGCGGTATTCGAAGTGGCCGGGGTGGGACCATTCCTCGTGGGCGTGCGGCTTTTCGCTGAGTGACATGGTGAACCTTCAACTGTTAAAGAGCCGAGAATAGAGCCGTTCGTGGAGACTTTGCAGCAGGTCCAGCAGCGGCGCCGTTTGGGCCGCGCTGTCCGGCGTCGTCTGCAAGGCCAACGCGTTCCACCGATCGCGATGGTCCGCCAGCCCGGCCAGCATGCGCTGCGATTCCATCGGCCCGACTACGCCCAGCCGTACGGCCGCCGAGAGCAAACCACGGGCCTGCTGAAACAAAAATGCGTCGACGGCGGCCGCTTCGTTCAAGCCCACGGACCGGGAGAGCAGGCCGAACGAGAGCGGCAGATGCGCGAAGCCGCGTCGCTGCCGCACTGCCTCGCGAACGGCGGCAACTTCGCCATCAAGGACGACCGTCTCACCCGCCGCCAGCACCGCCGCGCCCAGCGCCCGGCTTGCGCGATTGGCCGGGTCGTTCACCAGCAGCGTGTCGTACCGCGCATTCAAATCGTCAAACTCGCCCGGCGCTTGAACCACGGCCGCGACGAACGGTGCGGCGAACTGGGCGGTTTGAGACAGGCAAACGTGCAGGAACGCTTCCAGCGACGCGGCGTCGGTGACGTAGCCCAATTGCACGGCCGCCTCCAGCCCGCCGGAGTGGGCGAAACCGCCGACGGGGAAGGCGCTATCGATCACCTGCCAGACCAGCCACGGGGATGTCGGCGATTCAATTCGGTTCATGCGGGCGATCGGCGGTCGTTGCTGTATAAAGTCGCAGCCGGCCGGTGTCTACGGCCAGGACGCTGATGCACGAATTGTCCGTCGCCCACAGCCTCGTCGACGTGGTCATGGAACACCTGATCGAAAGCGGCGGCACGCGCGTCCGCTCGGTGGTCGTGGAAGTGGGCGACCTCAGCGGCATTGTGCCGACGGCGCTGCGGTCGGCGTTCAAAGTGGCGAGCGATGCGGAGCCGTCGCTTCGTGGCGCGGGCCTGGACATTCGTCCGGTCGGCGTCGCCATTTATTGTAAAACCTGCGGTGTTGAGCGGCAGGCCATCAGCGTTCAATCGCTGCGGTGCGTTACGTGCGGCCAAGCGTCGGCCGACGTCGTTCGGGGTCGGGAACTGGAAGTCATTGGAATTGAGGTCGACGATGCAGCCACGCATGCTTGAAGTGCGAACGCGGATCCTGAAAGACAACGACCGCGTCGCCAGAACGCTCCGCCAGCGGTTCGACGACGATGGCCTGTTCGTCGTCAGCCTGGTCTCCAGCCCCGGCGCGGGCAAGACGGCATTCCTGGAAAAGACGCTGACGGCGTTGCGCTCGACATATCGCGTCGCGGCATTGGTCGGCGACTTGGCCACTGAGAACGACGCCGACCGCCTAGCCCGTAGCGGCGCGCCCGTCCGGCAGATCGTGACCGGCACCGTTTGTCACCTGGAAGCCGCGATGGTGGAGCAGGCCCTCGACGGCTGGGCACTGAACGAGCTCGACATCCTGTTCATCGAAAACGTCGGCAACCTCGTCTGCCCCAGCAGCTACGACCTGGGCGAACACCTTCGCCTGGTGCTGCTGTCGACGACGGAAGGGGCCGACAAGCCGCTGAAGTATCCGACGATTTTCAACACCGCCGACCTGGCGATCATCACCAAGTCCGATCTGGCCGATGCCGTCGAGTTCGAGCGGGACAATGCCCTGGCCGCGATCGAATCCGTTCGGCCGGGCATGCCGGTGTTGGAAACGTCGTCGAAAACGCCGGGCGGGTTGAACGTGTGGCTGGACGAACTGGACCGCCGCCTGGCCGCCCGGACGGCGGGCAGTGCGGCGTGATCTGTCGTGGGTCGCTGGGCAGGGTCGAAGACGACGCGTTGGGTGTCGACTGGGTCGATATCGATTGGACGCACACGCTCCGCCGGGCGATGCGCCTGGTCAGCCGGGCCGGCCGACGGGTGGACGTGTTACTGCCGCCGGGCGGTCGGCTGGCGCACGGGGACCTGCTTGTCGTCGGTGAAACGCCCGTTGCCGTGTGGCTGGCCGAAATCGATTTGTTGAAGATCGTTTGTCCTGATCCGGTCGTGCGGGCGCGGGTTGCCTTCGATTTGGGCAATCTGCACCTGCCTGCGCAGATGACGCCTGTGTCGATCCTCACGCCCGACGACGGGCCGGCGCGGCAGATCGCGCACGCCCGGCACGCGGAAATAGAACCCGTGCGTCAACGATTCTACCCGGAACCGGTAGTGCTGGAGCCGAACCGGCTGCGTCCGGTATAAGCACACAGTGAACGCCCGGCGGGCTGGCCGGCGTTTTGCTAGGCTTCCGCCGGGCCTTACAACGCGGGCCTGGACACGGCTAGACATCAGCGTGGAGCATCACCCTATGCGGCACATCATCCGGCCCGGCTTCTCCCTCACGCCCGCACTGCTGGTGGTCCTGTTGCTCGCACCGTTGGCGTCGGCCCACGTGCCGCACCGTGACCAAAGCGTGCAGGACGGGTTCCTCCACCCGATCAGCGGCGTCGATCACGTTTTGGCGATGGTCGCCGTCGGTCTGCTCGCCGTCGGATTGAAGCGGAACTGGCTCTGGGCGCTGCCGGCGACGTTTGTGATCAGCATGCTGGTCGGCGCGACGCTCGGCATCGGTGGCCTGCTCGCACCGTCGTGGCTGGCCGAGGCGGGGATCGCCGGGTCGGTGTTCGGATTCGGACTGTTGATCATGCTCGGCGCGCCGCTGCCGCCCTTGATGATCGCGGCGCTGACCGCCGCGTTCGCCCTGTGTCATGGGTCGGCCCATGCCGCGGAGATGACGCCCGACACCTCCGTAGCGGGCTTCTTCGCCGGCTTCGCCCTCAGCACGCTCGGCCTGCACGCCGCCGGCGTCGGCCTGGGCCTGCTGCTGGGCCGCTCCGTGCCCGTGGCCGCAGTGCGGGCGTGTGGCATGGCTATGACCGTTTGCGGCGTTCTCCTGTTTGCGGGCAAACTCTAATCGGAGCGTGATGATCGCCACGCTGACGGACGCACCGCTCTTTGCATCGAATGCAGTCGCAGACGATTTGTGCGGCGACGTCGTCTGCGAAGCCATTGACGGCCACTCGGCATTAACGCGCGTCTGGGCGACCGATCCACTGAAACTCCTCACGCCCCGCACGCACGGACACGCCCGGCAAGTGGTCCTGAGCACCTACGGCGGCGGCCTGCTCGGCGGCGATCGCGTGGCGGTGCGCGCACGTGTCGGCGCTCATGCCCGGCTGCTCGTCACGACGCAGTCGGCGGGGAAGGTTTATCGCAGCGAAGGGCTGCCGAGTGCGCAGCAGTTTCACGCCGTCGTCGAAGACGATGCGCTGTTGGCCGTCCTGCCGGACCCGGTTTGTCCGTTCGCCGAAAGCCGCTTTCATCAGCGGCAGCATTATGACTTGTCGCCGCGCGGGAACGTCGTGGTGCTGGACTGGCTGACGAGCGGCCGGCACGGGCGCGGCGAGCGTTGGGCGATGCAGGAGGTCAACAGCCTCACGCAGATCGACGTCGGCGGTCGGCCGTTGCTGCGCGAAACGCTGTCGCTCAACGCCGACCACGGCGAGATCGGCTTACCCCTGCGCGTCGGCCGATTTGATTGCTACGCCGTGCTGGCGATGATCGGCCCGCTGGTTCGGCCGCTGGCGGAAGCGACGCAGGCGCACGTGCGCAGCATGAGTTTGTCGCAGCCGACGTTGCTCGCGACGGATTCGTCGGTGGCCGGCGGGGCGGTCTTCCGCATCCTCGGCCGTGACGTGCAGGGCGTGCAGGGCCTGCTTCAGCGGCTGATCGAACCGCTCGCCGGGCTGCTGGGGCAATCGCCTTGGGGACGAAAATGGTAAAACGCTGATCTTCGACCGCCATGCATTTATCACCGCGCGACATCGACAAACTCCTGCTCCACAACGCCGGCTTTCTGGCCCAGAAGCGGCTCGCGCGCGGCGTGCGGCTGAATTATCCGGAAGCCGTCGCGTTGATCGCCACGCAGGTGCTGGAGTTCATCCGTGACGGCCGACGCGTCAGCAAATTGATGGACGTCGGCCGACAACTGCTCGGCCGCCGGCAGGTGCTGCCGGGCATACCGGAGCTGATCTACGACGTCCAAGTCGAAGGCACCTTCCCCGACGGCACGAAGCTGGTGACCGTGCACCATCCGATCGTCGCCGAACACGGCAACCTGGAACTGGCCCTCTACGGCAGCTTCCTGCCGGTGCCGTCGCTCGAGCTGTTCCCGGCGATGTCCGAAACGATGGCGGCCGGGGAAGTGATCTGTCTGCCGGGCGAAATCGAACTCAACGCCGGCCGGCCGACGGTGTCGCTCGACGTGGTCAACCTCGGCGACCGCCCCGTCCAGGTCGGCAGCCACTACCACTTCGGCGAAACGAATCCGCAACTGCAGTTCGACCGCACGGCGGCGGCCGGCAAACGCCTCGACATTCCGGCCGGCACGGCCGTGCGGTTCGAGCCTGGTGAACGAAAGACCGTCACGCTTGTCGGCATCGCGGGGAACAAACGTGTGACCGGTGGCAATCGATTCGCAGAGAAGGATGTAGCCGCAGATGGACGCAGATGAACGCGGATAAGAGGAAAATTGATGATGAACGCCAAGACGCCAAGACGCGGAGAAGAAAATAGAGGCGAATACTTTGCTTCTGTTCCTCTCCGCGTCTTGGCGGCTTGGCGTTCAAACCACTCTTGTTCTTATCCGCGTTCATCTGCGTCCATCTGCGGCTAACTAAATCATGGCCTACATTATTGACCGCCAAGCCTACGCCGACATGTACGGCCCCACGACCGGCGACCGCGTGCGCCTCGGCGACACGTCGCTCGTCCTGCGCGTCGAAAAAGACCTCACCCACTACGGCGACGAGTGCAAGTTCGGCGGCGGCAAAGTGCTGCGTGAAGGCATGGGCCAGGCGACGAACGTGCACGACGTCGACGCGCTGGACCTGCTGATCACCAACGCCCTGATCGTCGACTACACCGGCATTTACAAGGCCGACATCGGCATCAAAGGCGGGCGCATTGTCGGCATCGGCAAGGCCGGCAATCCGGACGTGATGGCCGGCGTGACGCCGGGGATGACCTTCGGCGTCACCACCGACACGCTGGCCGGCGAAGGCCTGATCGTCACCGCCGGCGGGATCGACACGCACATCCACTACATCTGCCCGCAGCAGGCCCACGAGGCCATCGCCAGCGGCCTGACGACGATGATCGGCGGCGGCACCGGGCCGACCACCGGCACCAGCGCCACCACCTGCACGCCCGGCGCGTTTCACCTTCAGATGATGATCGAGGCCACCGACCCGCTGCCGCTGAACTTCGGCTTCACCGGCAAAGGCAACGACAGCGGCCCGGCCGGTCTTGAAGACCAAATCCTCGCCGGCGCGATCGGCTTGAAACTGCACGAAGACTGGGGCACCACGCCGGCCGCCATTGATTCGTGCTTAAGCGTTGCGGACCAGTACGACGTGCAGGTGACGATTCACACCGACACGCTCAATGAAAGCGGGTTCGTCGAAAACACGATCGCCGCGTTCAAAGGCCGCACGATCCACAGCTATCACACCGAAGGCGCCGGCGGCGGGCACGCGCCCGACATCATCAGCGTCTGCGGGCAGCCGAACGTCATTCCGTCGTCGACCAATCCGACCAAGCCGTTCACGGTCAACACGATCGACGAACACCTCGACATGCTGATGGTCTGCCATCACCTCGACCCGAACCTGGCCGAAGACGTGGCGTTCGCAGAGAGCCGCATCCGCGGTGAAACGATCGCGGCCGAAGACGTGCT
>DASVSC010000072.1:0-1546 GCA_036388295.1 Tepidisphaeraceae bacterium
TGCGGAACAGCCCAACGCCCTTGGCAGCGTAGAGGAAGCCGCGGCGCATGAGCTCGCGCGGGTGCGGGGCTTCGAGGACGTCGCGGTGGTGGCCCAGGGCGTTGTAGAAGACGCGGCCCTTGCCGTAGAGGCGGGTCCACACGACGGGCATGTCGAACCGGCCGTTGGGCGAGTGCGGGCCTGCGGCGACAGGGAATTCGGTCGTCGCCAGCGTGCGGTTGCTGGGGTCGGTGTGCATGTAGTACTGCTCGCTGCAGACGTCGAAATCCTGCAAACCGTCGACGATTGGCGAGCTGCCTTTGACGATGCGGACGCGGTAGGTCGTGCCGTCGTTGCCGGGGTGGCCGACGAATTGGCCGCCGGTCATGAACTGCCATTCGCAGTTCATGCGGAAGGCGTCGCACATCCCGCCGTGGCACCCGGCGAGGCCGACGCCGCCGTCGCGCACGGCCTTGAACAGCGGATCGGCCTGTTCGTTGCTGATCTCGCCCATCGTCCAGATCGGGACGATCAGCGACAGATCCAAGAGCTTAGCTTGGTCTTTGAAGGCGTCGAGCGTGTCACTGACTTCGACGTCAAACCCTTCTTCCTTGAGCACCCGTTCGAAAATCCCCGCCACCTGCTTGGGCTGGTGCCCGTCCCATCCGCCCCAGACGATCAGTGCTTGCTTGCTCATGCCCGCATCGTAGCCCCGGCGAGTGAAAAAGAAGATAATCAGACCGATGACCGCCCCGCCGATCTACGTGGGAATGGACCGGCCTGACCGCCTCGGCGTCGGGCCCCGGCTGATCGCGCTGGCTGTCGCGCTGGGGGCGCTGGGCGTGCTGCTGACGGCGGCGTGGCTATCACCGGACGCGCGGGGCGTCGGCACGCACGAAGGGCTGGGGCTGCAGCCGTGCGGGTTTTTGCTGCGTACGGGCCTGCCTTGTGCCGGCTGCGGGATGACGACCAGCTTCGCCGACGCCGTGCGCGGCCGGCTGGTGTCGTCGTTCGTCGCCCAGCCGTTCGGCCTGATCCTGTGCGTGCTGACGGCGGCGGCGTTCTGGTCGGCGTTGTATGTCTCCGTCACCGCCCGGCCGGCGTACCGCCTGCTGCACTTCGTGCCGGGGAAAGTGCACGTGGTCGTCTGGCCGACGCTGACATTAGCGGCCTGGGCGTGGAAAGTGGCGGCGATGAAGCTGGGAGTGGCTAGTGGCTAGTGGCTAGTGGCTAGTGGCTAGTGGCTCGGAATCATCTGCTCCTGGCCCGTCGAGTCGCTTGAGTTGCTGCATTTTCTTAGCCATCAGCCACCCGCTACTAGCCACCAGCCCTTTTTGTTACACTCCCGCCGAGAGGGTTGTCCATGCCGCCGATGCGTTCGTTTGCCGTCGTTCTGCTATTGGGTTTGAGCGGCTGTAACGTCCTCGG
Organism: Tepidisphaeraceae bacterium; assembly: GCA_036388295.1. Taxonomy (GTDB): domain Bacteria; phylum Planctomycetota; class Phycisphaerae; order Tepidisphaerales; family Tepidisphaeraceae; genus RYN-431. The sequence goes on from DASVSC010000072.1 coordinate 1,408, forward strand.
CGCCCTCGCCGCCAAGGCGCCGCGGCCGGACGTGGACGCGGCGTACAAGGGATTAGCCGGCCAGACCGTCGGCGTCATGGTCTGGGCCGACCGCGGCACGCAGATCGACTTCTCCCGCCTGCAGCTCGACGTGGCCGAG
>DASVSC010000073.1:0-6192 GCA_036388295.1 Tepidisphaeraceae bacterium
AGCAGGTTCTGCGTAATCGCCGGATCGTCCGTCCGCACCACCAGCACGTCCACGACGTCGCTCAACGGGACGGACGCGGCGAGTGAACTGCTCGTCAGCGACGCACCCAATGTTTGATTCTGGGGGGCCGGCGGGACGGCAGTAAGCGAATCGTTGAATGGCAATGTTTGATCCGCCTGCGACCGCTGAACGTCGGGCCGGAGTCCGGTTTGATTGCCGTACGACTGCTGCTGTTGCTGCCCGTCGGTCTCCAGCCTTGGCGATTCGTCCGCCTGCGTCCCGACCGCCGGGCCGTCCTTAGAAGATTTGCCTGCCAGCTCGGGCGCGTTCGTCGTGTCGGCAGGGCCGGGCGACAACAGCGCGTCGCCGCCGGCCGCCTCACCGTCGGCGTTGCGGCCGGCGGACAATAGCGCCAGTTCCGTCGGCGTCCCGCTCTGCCTCGGCAGCACCTGGTAGACCAGCATCCCCAGCCCCGCCGTCAGCAGCAGCACCGCCGCGATCGCGCTGACCTGCGGCCAGCGATTGATGCGCGACGTGGACGCGGATTCTTCGACGCCTTCGAGCAGTGAATGCCGTTCCAGGTGTGACTGCAGGGTGTCCAACACCTCGGCCGGGGCTTTTTCACGGGGCAGTGCGCTGACGGCGGACTTGATCGATTTCAGTTCGGTAATCAGGCGCGCGTGGCCGGCGTTGGCTTTGAGGTAGGCCTCAATCTCGGCGCGCTGGTCCGCGGGCAGCGCGCCGTCGATGTAGGCGGCCAGGCGGGCTTCGATCTGTTCCATCTCGTCGGGCATCGTGTCTCTCAAACCGTCATTTCTTGATCGCCGCCAGCAGCCTTTCCCGCAGGGTCAGCCGGGCCCGGAACAATTTGCTTTTGAGCGTGCCCAGCGGCACCTCCAGCACGTCGGCCATCTGCTGGTAGTCCATCCCTTCGATGTCGCGCAGCACCAGCAGTGCGCGGGCTTCGGCGTCCAGTTGGCCGAGACAGGTGAGCACCTGCTGGCGTGTTTCGTGCCGCTGGGCGATCTGGTCGGGCGAGGCGTCCGGCGATACCAAACGGTCGGCCAAGCCGGTTGCCTGATCGCCCCCGCCGGGCCGGGGCGCGTCGAGGCTGAAGGTGCGGTGCCGTTGCACACGGCGCAGGTGCGTGAGCGCCAGGTTCATGCCGATGCGGAAGACCCATGTGTACCACCCGCTCTCGCCGCGAAAGCTGTCCAAGGCGGCCAAAGCTTTGACAAACGCTTCCTGCGTCAGCTCGCGGGCCTCTTCGCGGTCGCCGACCATACGCAGGATAGCGGTGTAAAGCCGGTCCTGCGTGCGCAAGGCCAGCTGCCCGAACGCGCCGCGGTCGCCGGTGCGGGCGAGGCGGAATAATTCCGTTTCGCGGGCCTTGGCCTCGTCGGCGGCGGACAACGCGTCGGCCGACGTGGAAGCCGACGCGGGGGCGGACCCGTTCTTCGCCGGCACAGGTTTAGACGCGCGTGGGGGCACAAAGTTCCTTCGCCGCGGGACGCTCGCCCGGGCCGGCCCTTCCGTTGTACCGCGGGGACCAACGGGATCAAACAAAATCATCCCTTCCCGACGCAAGCGACGTGAGCGGCTTCGTTTAGCCGCGTTGCCCGCCAAGCGATCGAAACAGAGGACGAAACAATGAGCAATTGGTTGATCTGGAACGCCCTGCCGTCCCGTAGAATGACGCGGTGCGATACCGTCGAACCACTGCTGTCGCCGCTGCCGGTTTGGCCTTGGTTACTGGTGCGTTCGTTTGGGCCTGGTCCGACCCGGTGCCGGCCATTCGTGACGAATTACGCGCCGCGGCGTCAGATCCCACGAATCACGAGCCGTACGCGGACCTGGTGCGGGCCGAGCTGGGAGCGGCGGACCGGCTGCAGACCGTCACCTTCTCCATGCCCTGCTTCTGGGCCGGCGAATCCCATTTCGGCGGCCTGGAGGGCGTTTACCGCACCACGCCGGGCACGCAGGCTGGCAAGGAAGTGGTACGTGTCGCGTTCGACCCGCGCGTGACGAGCTACGACGACCTGCTGGCCGCCCCACCCGACCCGGCCGCCAAAGGGCGCGGCTGCCGGTACGACCCGGACAAGACCGCCCCCGAGCGCAAAGACCCGGCGTTCGTCCCCGACGATTTGGAAAAGTGGTCCCTGCGCCAGACCGACGGCTTGAAGTGCGTGCCGATGACGCCCGCGCAGGCCGCCCGGGTCAATGCCCTGTTCCACGCCGGCCGCCCGGTCGAGCCGTGGCTGTCGCCGACGCAAAACAAGCTGCTGGCGAAGGTTCGTAAGAATCCGAATGCTGACTGGACCGAGTACGTCGGCAACGAACGGCTGTGGGACCTGCTGCGCACGCAAGCCACGGGACGAAAATAAGATTGCACCACGGAGACACGGAGAAAAAGACGAGGGAAAGAGTCGGATTCAGATCCGTCTAACGGATGAAGTGACGTTTGACGCCACGTCGCAAGCCGTGAATTGCGGATGCGAATCGGCTTGTCCCTTCAGGAGAATCCACGGCTCCTGCCCTGACGAAGGGCATTTTACTTCGTAGAACACGAACGACCACGCTACGTACGAACCCCATTTCCCAACCGCTTCTTTTCTCCGTGCCTCCGTGGTCAGCTTCCTTCCCAATGACTTCGCGTCACCGCGGCTGACCACGATTTTTCTTCCCATGCCGACATCGGGGCTGCTAGACTCCGCTTTGCGCCTGCGGCGATCCGCCGCACCGCACTTTCTTCGGAGGCTCTTATGTCCGTGGCAACCTATTCACTGCTCCGTCCGGTCCAGAACTTCATCGACACGCCCCGCAAAATGTTGATCGACGGCCAATGGCAGGCCGCCCAGAGTGGCAAGACATTCGAAACCCTCAACCCCGCCACCGGCGAAGTCCTGGCCACCGTCGCCGAGGGGGACAAGGCCGACATTGATCTGGCCGTGAAAGCCGCCCGCCGCGCTTTTGAAAGCGGTGCCTGGCCCAAAATGACGGCGATGGCCCGCGGCAAGCTGTTGTGGAAACTGGCCGATTTGCTCGAAGCTCACGCCGACGAGTTCGCCCAGTTGGAAAGTCTCGACAACGGCAAGCCGCAGGCCGTCGCGCGGGCCGCCGACGTGCCGCTGGCGGCCGACTTGTTTCGCTACATGGGCGGCTGGACGAACAAGATGGACAGCAGCGTGCTCGACCTGAGCGTGCCGTACATGCCGGGCGCGCAGTTCCACGCCTACACCAAGCGCGAGCCCGTCGGCGTCGTCGGCCAGATCATCCCGTGGAACTTCCCGCTGCTGATGGCCGCCTGGAAACTCGGCCCCGCATTGGCCGTCGGTTGCACGGTCGTAATGAAGCCGGCAGAGCAAACGCCGCTGACGTGTCTGCGCCTCGGCGAACTCTTCGAAGAAGCCGGCTTCCCGAAGGGCGTCGTCAACATCGTCCCCGGCTACGGCGAGACCGCCGGCGCTGCGCTGGCCGGGCATTACGACGTGGACAAGGTCGCCTTCACCGGGTCCACGGAAGTAGGCAAGCTGATCGTCAAGGCCGCGGCGGGCAACCTGAAGAAGGTCACGCTGGAACTCGGCGGCAAGAGCCCGAACATCATCTTCGCCGACAGCGACGTCGACGCCGCCATCCAGGGCGCGGCCAGCGGCATCTTCTTCAACCACGGCCAGTGCTGCTGCGCCGGCTCGCGGTTGTTCGCCGAGAAGAGCGTGTTCGACCGCGTCGTGGAAGGCGTCGCCAAGGTCGCCAGCAGCATGAAGCTCGGCCATGGCCTGGACCCGCAGACGCAGATGGGGCCGCTGGTCAGCAAAGAGCAATTCGACCGCGTCAGCGGCTTCCTCGAAAGCGGCCAGCAGGAAGGGGCCAAGTTCGCCGCCGGCGGTAAGCGGCACGGCGACAAGGGGTACTTCGTCCAACCGACCGTCCTGACGGACGTGCACGACCAGATGAAAGTCGTGCAGGAGGAAATCTTCGGCCCGGTGGTGACGGCCACGGCGTTCACGGACATCGAACAGGTCATCAAATCCGCCAACAACAGCACGTACGGCTTGGCCGCAGGCATCTGGACCAAGGACACCAGCAAAGCGCACCGCCTGGCCAGCCGCATTCGCGCCGGCACGGTGTGGGTGAACTGCTACAACGTCTTCGACGCCAGCATGCCCTTCGGCGGCTACAAACAGAGCGGCTGGGGCCGCGAGATGGGCAAGGAAGCGCTGGCGCTCTACACGGAAACCAAATCGGTCTGCCTGCAGCTTTGAAATCCGCTTTCCCCGACATAACGACAAGGGCGTCGCGGCACAGGTCGCGACGCCCTTGATCGTTGGGGCGGGCGCTGGCGTCGGATTTTCCTGACGCCGTTCACCGTTTTTCCTCCGCGGCATGTTTCCCACGCCGGTGATAACGTTGGGCATGAAACCGATCGACCGCGACTTCTTCTACGAAATGCTCCACACGCCGTCACCGACCGGCGGCGAGCAGGCGTTGCAGCGGAAGATTCACGACCACTACCGTGACATCGCCGACGAAGTCCGCCCGGACGTGCACGGCAACCTGTTCCTGACGCTCAATCCCGGCCGCCCGAAAAAGGTGATGCTGGCGGGCCATTGCGACCAGATCGCCTTCATGGTCAAGCACGTCTCCAAGGACGGCTATCTGTTCCTCGACACCCTCGGCGGCGCCGATTACGGCGTCGTGCTCGGCGAGCACCTGCTGATCCACACCAAGTCCGGCCCGCTCGAAGGCGTGGTGGGACGCAAGCCCAAGCACGCGCAGACGAGCGAGGAGACCAAGCAGATCCCGCCGTCGCATAAAATCTGGGTCGACATCGGAGCGCGCGACGACGGACAGGTTTTTGAGCGCGTCCGTGTGGGCGATTACATCACCTTCAAGCCGCGCGTCCTCGAATTGCAGAACGACTTCATCGCGTCGCCAGCCATGGATAACAAGGCCGGCCTGTTCATCTGCCTGGAGACGCTGCGGCGGTGCCGCGAGCGCAAGTGTGACGTGACGCTGAGCGTGGTCAGCACAGTGCAGGAAGAAATCGGCTCGCGCGGGGCCGCATCTGCCACGAGCCAACTATCGCCGGACGTCGGCATCGCGATGGACACGATTCCCGCCACCGACGACCCCGGCTATGACTTGCCGGTCGAGCAGACGGTGCCGTGCAAACTGGGCTCCGGCCCGACCATTTCAACCGGACCGAACACGAATCCGGTCGTCGGCCAGATGCTGGTCGCGGCGGCCGACAAGTTGAAGGTGGCCTGGCAGCCGGACCCGTCGGGCAAGACCGCGCCGAACGATTCGAACATGATGCAGATCGGCGACAGCGGCGTAGCCACGGCGTCTGTCGGGTTGCCGCTGCGCAATATGCACACGCAGGTCGAAATCATCTCCTGGAGCGATTTGCAGGCGTGCATCGACGTTCTGGTGGAGTTCACGTGCTCGGTTAAAAATGACACAGACTTCCGGCCGTTCTATTTCCGGCGGTCGTAGGCGGCATGGCGACTACAGGAGCACGATCGTCCGCGCCGCGCTCGACCCGGCCGGCCCGGGCTGGGTCTTGCTGTACGGCAGTTCGACGAACGGCCGGTCGCAGTCGATCGTCACCGGCATCGCGTGCTCGAGTTCGTCAATAAAACGTTCGACCAGGAACTCCTGCTTGTGCGGGTCCAGCCGGTGCAGCGACCAGTGCCCGACGTACAGCAGCGCCTTCAGCGGCGGGTTGGGGCCGATCGTAAGACGAACGCGCACCAGATCGAAGACTTCTTCGGTTTCGCCGTCTTCACCGCCCGCCTTCCAGGCCAGCGGCGGCGTGCGGTGGTCGTAACCGGCCACCACGATCATCGGACGGCACTGCACATTAACAGTGGCCGGATAGAACGACGTGATTTCCGGAAAAGTGCGGGCGATCAGCGGCACCTGCGTCACCATGTTCGCCCGGGCGGAGCCGGTCCACGTTCTTTGATAAACGCCGGTCGCCCGCATAGTTCGCTGTTCCGGTAAGTGCTGCGGTTCGGACGCTATCAGCGGATCGACATGCCGCCGTCGACATGAATCGTCTGGCCGGTGATGTACTCGCCGGCGCGGCTGCAGAGCAGTTGGATGATGCCGACGAAATCCTCGGGCTCGCCCACTCTGGGCACCGGCAGCCACTTGCCTTTGGTGGCTTTGTCGGCTTCGCTGGTGAAG
>DASVSC010000074.1:0-5263 GCA_036388295.1 Tepidisphaeraceae bacterium
GGGCAGGACGTCGCGGTGCTGTACACCCCCGAAGACCAGGCGACGGCTGTGCACAGGAAGGAACTGGCGACCGCGGCCGGCGAAGGGCGCGCGTCCGACGACCGCTGGCAGATGCGCAAAGGCGGCGAACGCTTTTACGTCAGCGGCATTACGACGGCGCTCCGCGACGAAGACGGCACGCTGCGCGGCTTCGTGAAAATCTGCCGCGACCTGACCGAACGGCAGACGATCCAGGACCAACGCGACCGACTGCTCGACCAGGAAAAGCTCGCGCGCCTGGAGGCCGAACGGGCGATGGTGATGCGCGACGAGTTTCTCGCTGTCGTCTCGCACGAGCTGCGCACGCCCCTGACGGCCATCCTGTTGTGGGCCAAGATGCTGCGGTCCGGGGCGCTGCGCGAGGCCGAATACGCCGAGGCGTTCACGAAGATCGAGATGAGCGCCGAATCCCAGCGTCAGTTGATCGAGGACCTGCTCGACGTCTCCCGCATGATGTCCGGCAAACTGCGACTGAACATTCGCGAGTGCGAACTCCTAGGGGTGGTGCGGGCCGCCACCGACGCCGTGCGGCCGATGGCGGACGCGAAGAAAATCGAAATGGTCGTCACGCTCGACGAACGCGCCGGCCGGGTCATGGCCGACCCGGATCGCATTCAGCAGGTGGTGTGGAACCTGCTGAACAACGCCGTGAAGTTCTCAAAACAGGGCGGTCGGGTGTCGGTGCAGCTGAAGCGGGTGGATTCGGTGCTGCAGATTCAGGTCGCCGACACCGGCCGCGGCATCAGCGCGGCGTTCCTGCCGCACGTCTTCGAACGCTTCCGCCAAGCCGACGCTTCCACGACACGAACGGAAGGGGGCCTGGGATTGGGGCTGTCGATCTCCAACCAACTCGTCGAACTGCACGGCGGCACGATCCGGGCCGAAAGCCGTGGAGTCGATCAGGGCTCCACTTTCACCGTCGAACTGCCCATGGCCGACGTGCGAACGCAGGCGGGGTACCGGCGGCCGAGCAACGGCGGTCCGGCCGCGCTCACAGGAACAATACCCGCGGACACGCTGCAGGGGATGCGGCTGCTGGTTGTCGAGGACGAAGCCAACAGCCGTTCCGCGATTCAGATACTGCTCAAGCACAGCGGCGCCGACGTCGCGGCGGTCGAATCGGCCGCCTTGGCCGTCGCCGCCTTTCGAGAGAGCCTGATCGACCGCCCGTTCGACGCGATCGTGAGTGACATCGGCATGCCGATCCAGAACGGGTATGAACTGATGCGGGAGATCCGGCAGATGGAAATCAGCCGCCAGGAAAAGCGTCACGTGCCGGCCATTGCGATGACCGCGTACGCGCGCGAGGAAGACCGTGTGCGCGCGCTGGCGGCCGGGTTCCAGGCGCACATTCCGAAGCCAATCGATCTTTCGCTTCTGGTCGGGACGTTAAATGAAGTCACGGGCCGCGCGGGCGATTGACGGCGTGAAGTCAGTCAGACGCAGGCGGGCGAACCGGGTGTGGCCGTCAGATCAGGCGGCGACGGCGGACGTAGCGAAAGGAGAGGTAGGCGGCGATCAAACTGCCGACCCATTCAGAACCGGCCGTCGTTCGGAGCGTCACGGGCGCGGCTTGAATAACGCGAGGAATCAACTGGCTGGAGGAAATGGTTTGGACCTTCAATTCAGGCGACTTGGCCAGCGGAACGGCGGCACCGCTGCCGGCGGCAATCAGGCCGCCACTGATTAATACGATTGCGGCCCGGCGGATTCTTTTCGCTCGCTTTCTCACGTCTCATAACACTATCTGTCGCCAATGAACCCAACATGAGAGGGGAGACAAACTAAAATTCAGGTTCGATTTAGCAGTGGCGTTTCGACGCACACGGCCAACGATCCGATGGACGACGTGTCCATCAGGCGCACAGTCGGACGCGCTGCCGATTGCCGGCAACACGCTCGTATCTTACAAGTGAGGGCCCGGATAAGGCGGGCGTCCCGACACACCGGTGTGGGCCTACCCGTTTTTGTTTGTCGGGCAGACCCGAGAGAGGTTCGCCCGACAAGACTGGCTTCAATACCGCAGATGGCGACTGGCCGTAACATCTTCTGCTGCGCAGCGCGGGCGTCGCGTCGTGACGGCTTTACGCTCGTCGAACTGCTGATCGTGGTGGGCATCATCATGTTGCTGATCGGCATTGCCGTGCCTGCCATCGCCATGGCACGACGGTCGGCGGCGTCGGTGAAATGCGTCTCGAACCTGCGCCAGATCGCCAACGCCTTCCACCAACACGCCATGGCCGACGGCGGCCGCATGCCCGACCCATTTGAGAACAAGACATCCTGGGAAGCGTCCCTGAACCCGTACATGAGCGCGGCCAGCGCGTTCGTCTGCCCGTCCGATTTCGAAGTCGCACCGGCCATCGGGTCCAGCTATGACTGGCGTGACACCGGCAAAGAGACGACGACGCTGGCGGGCCAATTCCTTACCGCCGTCCGCCGGCCCGACGCGATTCTGGTCTTCGATGCGCTCGGCGGCTGGCACGGCAAGCAGAAAATCAACGCAGCCCGTCTGGACGGATCGGTGCAGTCGATGGACGAAAAAGAGTGCTTCGACGACCTTGTGAATCCGATCCGCTGACGACCGCGTGCCGAGGAAGGAAACTGATTTATGGCCCGAATCCTGGTCGTGGAAGATCATCGAACGCTGGCAAACTCCATCGCGGACGGCCTGCGTGAAGAAGGGTACGCGGCCGACCTGGCGTTCGACGGTGAAGAGGCACTGTTCCTCGCCCGCACCGAAACGTACGACACGATTCTGCTGGACCTGATGCTCCCGCGCAAGGACGGCTTTACCGTACTCCAAGCCGTGCGTGCGGCCGGTCTGCGCACGCCCGTTCTCTGCCTGACGGCGCGTGACGACGTGTCCGACAAAGTGCGCGGCCTCGACTGCGGCGCTGACGATTATCTGGTCAAACCGTTCGACTGGTCCGAGCTGCTCGCCCGGACGCGTGTGCTGGTCCGCCGCGGCCACGGCCAATCACACGGCCTGATCCACGTCGCCGACCTGAGCATCGATACGCTCCGCAAAAGCGTCACCCGCGCCGGCCGGGCGATCCAACTGACGGCCAAGGAATACGCACTCCTGCAGTTCATGGCTTTTCGCCAGAATCGCGTGCTGTCGCGCACCGAAATCTGGGAACACATGTACGACCGGAATGAGGAAAACAACAGCAACGTGGTCGACGTTTACATCGGTTACCTGCGCAACAAGATCGACCGCGACCACCCCGTGAAGCTGATCCACACCCGACGCGGCATGGGATACGTACTGACGGCCGAGCCGTGACGTCCGTTGGCGAGTCGGGTCGCACATGACACGGCGGATCACCCTTACCATCCTCTTCAGCGTCTGGGCCATGCTGCTGGCGGCGGGGCTGACGGCTTACTTCGCCACGCGCTCGGTGCTGCTCGATGAATTGGACGCCCGTCTGGTCGCGCGGGCCGCTTCGTTGCCGGAGGTGAACAACGTGGCCGGCGGCGTGCCGTACCCGGAAGACCGTTATCTGGTCCGCAGCGAACTGGGGCAGGTGGTGCGCCGCGCGAACTTAGTCGTGCCTCAGCAGCGGCCCAAAGTCATCGCCGCCCAGTTCGCCCGGCTGGCGGACGGCGAAAGCGTTCGCAGCGTTACCGTCCAGTTCGAACCCGCCGAGGCAGACGCGACGCCGAACGGACGGCTGACGGTCGTCTACAGCGGGCCGGCTGACAGCTTTCAACGCGTTCTGTCGCGACTCGGCTCGGCGCTGGGCGTATTCGGCGTCCTCGGCGGCCTGCTCGCCGCCGCCATCGCCGCGGCGGCCAGCCGTACCGCACTCAGGCCGCTTAACGACGTGTCCGACGTCATCGGCCAGATCGACGAACGCCAGCTCAGCCGGCGGATCGACAGCGATTCGCTTCCCGACGAACTCAAACCCATCGGCCGCCGGCTCAACGACATGCTGCAGCGGCTGGAAGAGAACTTCCAGCAACGCCGGCAGTTCCTGGCCGATGCGTCGCATGAATTGCGTACGCCGGTGGCGGCGCTCGTAACGACCCTGGAGGTGAACCTTGCCCGCCGCTCGCCCGACGTGCCGCGCCTCCGGCAGGCGTTGGAAAACTGCCTGAACGACGCCCGCCTGCTGCGCGGCCTAGTCGAACGTCTGACCCGGCAGGTACGCGGTGAACTCCAGGAGAATGCCGCCTTCGAGGAAACGAACCTCACCCGACTCCTGCGCGAGTGCACGACCGTGGCCGAGGGATTGGCGCTGGCCACACAGGTGACTGTCCAGACTGAAGTTCCGGACGATCTCTTTATCCGCACTCGGCCGGACACGCTTCGCCGGGTGCTGCTGAACCTGCTCAGCAACGCGATCGCCTACAACAAGCCAAGCGGCAAGGTGACGGTGGCGTGCGAGGTCCGCCAGGAGGACGTCGTCATTAGCGTCCGTGACACGGGCGTGGGGATTCCGCCCGAGCACCTGCCGCACGTTTTTTCGGCCTTTTACCGTGCCGACCCCGCGCGGGCGACGGACGAAGGCCATTTCGGCCTCGGCCTCTACCAGGTACAAGGCGACGTGACGGCCTTGAACGGGACGTGTCACATCGACAGTCGCGTTAATGCCGGCACGGTTGTGCGGGTGACGCTCGCGGATTGTCTGGTTTATCCTCCGGTAAATGGCTTAACATCCCCCGCGGCTTTGGCCGATCCCGAGAATTATCGCTGAAAGTCTCATGGGTTCTTCATCTACCGGTTATACCTTTGCAAAGATCATGAGTGGCGTCATCGCCTCAGTTCGCATGCGGACCATTGGCATTCCGATCCTTCTCGGGCTGCTGTTGCTCGACGCCGCTGCGCTCGCAAAGCCCGGCGGCCGGCCGGGGACACCGGGTCAGTACAAGATGACCTTTGTGGGTGCCGTGCGTGGCGAAGGAAGCGCGGCCATTAGCGCGACGCAGATCTCGATCGACGCCGCCTTAACCGGCGTCCGTGGTCCGGGCGGAACGCTCTCTGTCAAAAACCTTGCCATCAATGACGGCCGGTTTAACGGCACCGGCACGATCGGCGGGCTAAGCGTCGAAGTCTCTGGCCGGGTCGACGCCGCGGAAGGGGGCATCGTCAAGAGCCCGCGCGTGATGATCACGCTCCGCATCAGCGACGGCCGCGTCGCCCGTGGATTCGGGGACCTGGTTGATAAAGGCAAGACCGACAAGGACAAAGACAAGGATAAGGATAAGGATAAGGACG
>DASVSC010000075.1:0-12198 GCA_036388295.1 Tepidisphaeraceae bacterium
CTGCGGGCCGGGCGGGCGGGCTTCGAGTGCTGGTACGTGCCCACGAGCCGCATCATTCACCTGGTCGGCCAGAGCAGCGGCGTGACGGGCACGCAGCGGACGCAGAAGCGCCGGCCGAAATACTGGTTCGACTCGCGGCGGCGGTACTTTGCCAATAATTTCGGGGCCGGAACTTTACACGCCGCGAACTTCTGTTGGCTTGCCGGTTATCCGATAGGACGACTATGGCAACTGGCTCGATCGAAACCGCGCGAGGACCCGCCGCGGCTCTGGTGGGATTTTCTGCGCTACAACTACTTCGCCCGATGAACGACAACGAACGCATCGCCGCCGCCCTGGCTTCGGCCCCGAAGACGCAGTCGCCGCCGCACGGCGAGCGGCCGGAGAGCGACGTCACGCTCGGGCATTTCAACCAGAACCCGTCAGGCATCGGCTTCTTCGCCCTGCTGCGCGAGGACTGGGAGACGCACGAAAAAGACTTCCTCAGCCAAGGCCTCTGGGCCATCGCCGTGCACCGCTTCGGCAACTGGCGGATGGGCATTCGCCCGAAGCTCCTGCGACTGCCGTTCACGATTCTTTACAAAGCGCTCTACAAGTTCGTCGAATGGACGTGCGGCATCAGCCTGAACTACACCGTGCTGGTCGGGCGGCGCGTGCACATCTGGCACCACGGCGGCATGATCCTGGGCGCGCTCTCCATCGGCAATGGCGTGCACATTCGGCAGAACACCACGTTCGGCGTCGCCCGCCGCGGCGACGGCCGCTGGATGAAGCCGACCATCGGTGACCGGGTCGATATCGGCGCCGGCGCCGTGATCGTTGGCGACATCACGATCGGGCACGACAGCGGCATCGGGGCGAACGCCGTGGTCACCAAGGACGTGCCGCCGAACCACATCGCCGTCGGCGTGCCGGCGGTCCTCAAGAAGCGAGGAGAACGCCGCGAGGGAAGAGGCGTGACTAAAGGCGACGACACGCCCGCTGAATCAGTGCCGTCCCGTTCCTAAGTCTTCACGCTTGGTCGTTTTTATGTCGTACGGAATCGTCGCAATCGGTCGCAATGAAGGCGAGCGCCTCCGCTCCTGCCTGACGGCGGCGCTGGCCACCCGATCGGCCGGCGTCGTTTACGTCGACAGCGGCTCGACCGACGGCTCGCGCGACCTGGCGCGGGCCATGCGGGTCGAGGTCGTCGAACTCGACTTGTCGATCCCATTCACGGCCGCCCGGGCGCGAAACGAAGGATTCGCCCTCCTGCTGGAACTGCGGCCGGACATTGAGTTCGTTCAATTCCTCGACGGCGACTGCGAATTGCGTCCCGACTGGTGCGACCGGGCGGTCGCCGAACTGAATACCAAGCCGAAGGCCGCCGTCGTTTGCGGGCGGCGACGCGAGCGTTTTCCCGACGCCACCGTCTGGAACAAGCTCTGCGATATCGAGTGGAACACCCCGATCGGCCAGGCGAACAGCTGTGGCGGCGACGCGATGTTCCGTGTCGCCCCGTTCAAGGCGGCCGGCGGTTACACTGCGGACGTCATCGCCGGCGAAGAGCCGGAACTGTGCGCCCGCCTGCGCGCGGCGGGATGGGAAGTCTGGCGCATCGACGCCGAGATGACGCTGCACGACGCTGCGATGACGAGCGCGAAACAATGGTGGAAGCGCAACGTCCGCGCCGGCCACGCTTACGCCGAGGGCAACGCCCGGCACGGCGCGGAGCCGGAGCGGTTTTGGGAGAAGGAAGTTCGCAGCAACAAGATCTGGGGAACGGCCGCCCTGCTGCCGCTTGTCTGGCCGCTGCACGCGGCTTTAGCGCTCAAAGTAGCGCATTACATGCATCACGGCCGGGGTTTGTCGTCATTGGACGCGCTGCGCTACGGTGCGGCGACGGCGGCGGGCAAATTGCCGCAGATGCTCGGCCAGCGCAAGTACTACGCCGACCGCCGCGCCGGCCGTCGGGCGTCGATTATCGAATACAAAGGTCCGCAACAGTGAGTCACACGATGCAGCACCTCATTTCCACATGGTTCGGCCGGACGGGCTCGACGCGTATAGCCCTTTGGTCCGGGTTGACGCCCGTGGCCGCAGGTCCTATCACGCCTACTGCAACGGTGGAAAATGCCATTGACGGGCAAACGGGCATGGCCTTTCGGGGCGATCGGCACACACAAGCTCCGGTAAAGTCCCGTAAAAATCCGATACAGGGTGAAGCCGAATTGATGACGCAATCGATCGACACCCTCGCCGCCCGCCTGCCGTCGCGCCGGTACTGCCTGATCTCGCCCTGTCGGGACGAGGCCGAGTTCGCGCGGATCACGCTCGCCTGCATCGACGCCCAAACAATCCGGCCGGCGCTGTGGGTCATTGTTGACGACGGATCGACTGATGCGACACCCGCCCTGCTCGCCGACTTTGCCGCCTCGCGCGACTGGGTGCGCGTGCTACGTCGCGACGACCGCGGCAGCCGCCGCGTCGGCCCGGGCGTGATCGACGCCTTTTACGCCGGCTACGACACAATCAACCCGGACGACTTCGACTACGTTTGCAAGATCGACGTCGACCTGGACCTGCCGCCGACGTATTTCGAGCGGATGATCGAGCGCATGGAAGCCAACCCGCGGCTGGCGACGATTTCGGGCAAGCCGTACATGCGTTTCCACGGCCGCCTCGTTTCGGAGCTGTGCGGTGACGAGAACTCCGTCGGGATGGTGAAGTTCTTCCGCACCGCCGCGTTCCAGGAAATCGGCGGTTTCGTCCGGCAAGTGATGTGGGACGGCATCGACGGCCACCGCTGCCGCATGCACGGTTGGCAGGCGCGGAGCGTGGACGACCCTGAAACACGTTTCATCCACCTGCGTCCGATGGGCACCAGCCAGACCAGTTGGTGGGCGGGCCGGGCGCGACACGGGTTCGGTCAGTACTTCATGGGCACGGGCTTCACCTATATGTTTGCTAGTTGCCTGTTCCGCCTCGCCCACCCGCCGGCCGTGATCGGCAGCGTCGCCATGCTGTGGGGCTGGCTGTCGAGCGCGTACCACAAGCTGGACCGCTACGACGACATCCCGTTTCGCCAGTTTCTGAAACGCTACCACCGCGCTTGTCTGATCCAAGGCAAAGCCCGGGCGACCGCCGCGTTCGATGCCGAAGCACTTAAACGGTGGAACCCCACCGACGCCGTGCGCAAATCTTAGGCATGTTTTCCCGAGCGGCAGTTTGACGCACAACCATCGTCAAGGTTTGCCTATTTTCCCAACATTCGTACGCTAACGACGCCCATAACAAAATATTTGCTGGTTTACGGCCTACGTTAAGAAGTGTCGATATGAGTAATGACGTCGCAGCGGCCTGAGCCCCAAGCGGATTGCTGTTGCGTTTTAGAGACCGTCTGTGCAAAAATAGGCGAAGCGTTCGGAATCGGGCGGCGACTTCATTACGACGGCGTAGCCGGCGGCTCGGAAGTCGGGCCAGGTCGAACAAGTCAGGGGCAGGGAGATACGCAGCGTGGTGTTTGTCCGTTATCGCGAAGCATCCGCTGAACTAGCCTCTACCGACACGGCCTTACGGTCGGCGTCGGAAGCGATTCAATTCCCGACGCCCCCGCGTTCGCCACAGAACGGCTCGGTCGACGAAAACCCGTTGCCGGTCGTCCGCATCCGGGGTGTCGAATTGCACGCCATCACCGAACAACAGTGCATCGATCACATTCTGGACGCCTTGACGGCCGGCATTGGCGGGTCGGTCGTTACGCCCAATCTCGATATTATTCGCCGCTGCACCCGCGACCTGAAGTTTGCCGCGCTGGTGAGTGAAGCCGACTTGGTCGTTCCGGACGGCACGCCGCTGATCTGGGCTTCGCGCTTGGCTGGGACGCCGCTCCCGCAGCGGATCGCGGGCAGCGATCTGATTCGCTCGCTCACCGCCGGCGCCGCCACGGCCGGCCGTTCGATTTTCCTGCTCGGCGGCATGCCCGGCGCGGCCGAAGGGGCAGCGCGGGTGCTGCAGGCGGCTTCGCCGGGCCTGAAAGTGGCCGGCACGTACTGCCCGCCGCTGGGCTTTGAGAACAACCCGGACGAGATGACCCGCATTTCGCGGCTGCTGGTGGAAACCGCGCCCGACATCGTCTGGGTCGCGCTCGGCTCGCCGAAACAGGAAAATCTGATCAACCGCCTGCGCGACGTGCTGCCGCGGGCCTGGTGGCTGGGCGTGGGCATCAGCTTCAGCTTCCTGACCGGCGAAGTCCGGCGCGCGCCGCGCTGGGCCCAGAAATTGGGCATGGAATGGCTGCACCGCTTGTCGCAGGAGCCGAAGCGGCTGGCCAAGCGCTACCTCGTCGACGGCCTGCCGTTCTGCGGCACCCTGTTGGTGGGGGCGGCCATCCAACGGATCACCGGCACCGCCGACCACCACGCCGGCCATCGCTACCGCGGCCGCCGCGCGCACCGCACCGAACTAATGGCCGCGCCCGGCGAACCGGTCGGCCCGTTCAACATGCCCGCGTCCGGCGTCGCTGCGACCCAACCGCCCGCGCCGCCTGCCGTCCCTGCCGTGCGGCACGGCAATGGCAGCGCCCGCGGGCTGCGGCGGTTGAAGGCCGTTATCCTGCTCGGCGGCAAGGTCCGCCAGACGTCGCTCGGCGCGGCCCTCGATCGTTCCGTGCTCGACCTCCCGCTGGAACAGAACGGCACCCTGCTCAACCACTGGATCATGCAGTGTGGCGGCCTGGCCCGACGCGTCGGCCTGGAAGATCTGCTCGTCCGCGTGATGGTGGATCAAAAGGCGTTCGAGCCGAAAAGCATCGACCCCAGCTTCGCCGGCATGGTGCGTGTGGAACGCGACCGCAGCAGTTTCCGCGGCACCGGCGGCCTGCTTGCCGACATCGCCGCCGATTACGGTGACGACGACCTGATCCTCGTCGCCAACGCCAGCCAGGTGCTGCTCGACCCGCTCTCGGCCATCGCGCAGGCCCTGGACCACAAGACCGGCGATTTCACGCTCATCAGCCACAAGGACGGCACGGCCAGCGGCATCATGCTGCTGGCGTGCAAGACCGTGCGGGCGATCAACCCCGTCGGCTTCATCGACCTCAAGGAACAAGCCCTTCCCAGCATCGCCAAGGCCCACGACGTGCGCGTCGTGCACTGCCGCCAGCCGACGGGACTGCCGCTGTTCTCGTTGACCGATTACATCAGTGCCCTTCAGCAATACCACCGCCGCCGCGCCTCGCGGCGGGCCCGGACGAATCCGCTCGGCGAAGACTTCGCCCGGCATTTCGCCATCGTCGAACCGGGCGCCGAAGTCGCCGACAGCGCGTACCTGCACGACGCCGTCATCCTCAGCGGCGCGGTCGTGGAGCCGGGGGCGGCCGTCATTCGCTCGCTCGTGCTTCCCGGGACAGTCGTCAAGGCGGGGGCGGAAGTCAGCGATCAACTCGTCGGGGCCTGACCGCCCGGTCGGCCTGTCGATCGACAATAGAATGGCCAATTAAGTCGTGGCGTGTGCCCGGCCGGCCCGATAACTTGGAGAGACTCGGCCGCCCCGGTGTGGGCGGCGTCGCCGTTGTTATGACCGCCCTGTGATGACCGTGCTGAGCCGACCCAAGATCACGCCTTCCCTTGCCGTGCTGGCCTTCGTGCTGGCACTGTTCGGCGTCGCCGTCACCCACCGCGCCTGGGCCGACATCGCCCGCATCGGCTGGGAACTGCCCGAATACCAGCACGTATTCCTCGTCCCCTTCGTGGCCGCGTTCCTTTGCTACGTGCGGCGGGAACGACTGAATTACCTGCGACTATCGGGCACGGCGCTCGGCCCGACGCTGGTGATCATCGGCTGGGTCGCGGGCAGTTATGGCTATAACTACCGTGTGCAGGCCCTGTTCCACGTCGGCGCGGTGCTGGTGCTGATCGGCTGCCTGACCGCCGCCCTGGGCAAGCAGGTGCTGTTCCGGTTCATGCCCGCGGCCGTCGTCATGCTGCTGATCGTGCCGATCCCCGGCGACGTCCGCCGGCAGATCAGCCAGCCGCTGCAGCAATACACCGCACAAATCGCCAGTTATCTCCTGGGCCTCATCGGCGTCCTTACCGAAGTCCGGGGGAGCGTCATCGTGATCAATGACCAGCCCGTGGCGGTGGCCGAGGCGTGCAACGGCATGCGGATGGTCTTCCCGCTGCTGCTGATTTCCTACGGCTTCGCGTACGGCCTGCCGCTTCGCGTCGGCGTTCGGATTCTGATCGTGCTGCTCAGCCCCTTGGTGGCGCTGGCGTGCAATGTGCTGCGGGTGTTGCCGCTGGTCTGGCTGCAGGGCCAGGGGCAGGCGGGCCAAAGCTGGGGCGAACGCCTGCACGAGCAGAGCGGCTGGGTCATGGTGCCGCTGGCGTTCCTGGTGCTGCTGGGCCTGATCCGGCTGCTGCGCTGGGGCATGGTGCCGGTCTACCGGTACCCGCTGGCGTCGCAGGGGCATTGAAGATTGAGAGACAGTAGCGAGTAGCTGATGGCCGGTAGCTAAGAAAGAGAAACGACTCGAAAGCGAACTCACACGTGCCTTCTTCAGCTATTAGCCACTCGCTACTAGCCACCAGCTTCTTCCCTATGGCCGATCCGACGAACCAACTCCGCCTGCTGCTGACCGGCCCCGTGCTGTGCGCGGTGCTGCTTTCGGCCATGGTGGCCGATAATCGGCATTATCGGACGGAAGAAGATTACGCCGATTACCACCGCCGCGCCGCCTCGGCGATTAATCGAATTCCGCTGTCGGTCGGCCCCTGGATCGGCCGGGAAGAGCCGCTGTCCAAGGAAGAGCTAGGCCTGCTGCAGCCGAACGCCTACCGGTGCGTGTCGTTCACCGACACCCGCCCCACTTCGACCGGCGAAGCCCCGCCGCAGGTGCTTTTATTGGTCGCCCAGTGTCGCCGGGCCGGTTTAATGGAAGGCCACTACCCGCCCGTCTGTTACCCTTCCCGGGGCTACGCGCAGGTCAACGGGGCCGGCACGAACCGGCAATGGACGGTCGGACGCCAGCGGATCGTGGGGATGGAATACTTCTTCGAACGTCGCGCCGGCGGTCGTGTCGGACGGACGTGCGTGTATAATTTTATGGTCCTTCCCCAGCAAGGCATCCGACCGGATATGGAGTCGGTAGGCGCGTCTGCCGAAGATTACCAACAGCGGTACTATGGTGCCGCGCAGTTCCAGCTCGTTTTCGGCGGCGGCCTGGCCCGTGCCACGCCCGAAGCCCGAGAACAGCGGGACGCGGCGTTTGCCGAATTGATCGGGCCTTGCTCGGGCGTGATCGCCACGCTCTGTGACGGAGTCAACACTCATGAATAATCTCAGCACCCACCTCGGCCCTCAACGCAGCGTGCCGCCCGGCGCAATGGACGTCTGGAATCAAGGCCAGGCCCCGCAGCACCTCGGCATGCCCTCGCCGCACCAGACGCCCACCCCCGCCAGCCCCGCCGCGATCGTGCAGCGCCTGCTGCGCGGCCGCGTCGCCTTGGCGATCGTCCTGGGGCTGATCGGCGCGATCATTGGTGCGGGCGCCGGCTACATGAGCCAGGCCCCGACCTATAACGCCACCGGCCAACTGCTGATCAGCCCGCTGATCCAGATGATCGACGGCGACAAGACCATGCCGCAGTACCAGAACTTCATGAACTCCGAGACGCAGCGTATCGCGTCGCCGCAGATTCTGAACGAGTTGCCCAAGCTCGAGCCGTGGAAGACGGTGGTCGGCAAGAACAACGAGGCCCTGGCCGACCTCGGCGGCAACGTCAAGATCGCGTACCCGCGCCAGTCGTTCAATATCAACATCGACTACAGCAACCCCGATCCGAAGATCGCCTCCGCCGGCGTGCAGACGCTCATCAAGGCTTACCAGAACCACTTCAAGACGTACTCCAACACGCCGTTGACCAAGAAGATCACCGAGCTGGAAGGCCGCATCGCTAATCTGACGGCCGCCAATGCCACGTCTCAGAAGATGATCGACGACATCACGGCGACCTACGGCACGCCGGATTTGCAGAACCTCGTCGCCGCGGCGCAGAACAAGGTCGAGACCATCGACCGTGAACTGCGTGGCAACGAGAACAACTACAAGGCCGCCACCGACGCCATCGTCTCCCTGCAAGGCACGAACGGCAAAGTCCCGCTGAGCGAACTGGCCGCCGTCGAACCGGTGCTGGCGAGCATGATCAACGACCTGCGCACGCGCACCGCGAAGATGCAGGTCGACGAACGTCTGCTCGGCGCCCAGCACCGCTCGGTGCAACAGCAGAAGATCGCCATCGGCGTGACCGAGAGCGGCATCGAAGCCATGGCCGACACGATCCGCAAGGAAATTCTTGCCATCATCCCCGACTTCGTCAAAGGCGGCGGCGACAAGATCCGCATCACGCCGGGCGACCTGAAGGTCCTCGAAACCCGCGTGAACACCCTGCGTACCGAAATCGCCGAGGCCAAGAAGGTCCGCGACACCATCGCCGCCGACGCCGGCAAGGTCGCTTATCAGCAGACCGCGATGAAGACCTACGAGCGCGATCTGACCAAGATGAGCGAGGACCTGACCAACCTTCGCTACACGGCCGCCGCCGCCGGCAACCTGGAAGTGATGCGGGACGGCAGCTTCGCCGTGAAAGCCTCGGACAAGAAGATCCTGTTCGGCCTGGCCGGCGCGATCGGCGGCGCTTGCGTGCCGGTCGCCTTGCTGATGCTCCTGGGCCTGATGGACACCCGCTTCCGCTACAGCGACGACGCCGCGGGCCAGAGCATGGCCGGCATTCCGTTGCTGGGCATCCTGCCGAACCTGCCCGACCGCCTCAGCGACCCCGCGCAGGCCAGCATCGCCGCCCACTGCGTCCATCAGATCCGCACCATGCTGCAGCTGAACTCGATGCGCGACGCGAGCACCGCGTTCGCCATCACCAGTGCCAGCAGCGGCGACGGCAAAACGTCGCTCTCACTCGCCCTGGGCCTCTCGTTCGCCGCCAGCGGCAGCCGCACGCTCCTGATCGACGCCGACCTCGTCGGCGGCGGCCTGACCAGCCGTCTGGGCAATGACACCAGCGTCGGCATCGTCGATGCCCTCGCCGGCGTAGGCCTGGAAGAATGCGTGCAGCCCACGGACGTGGCCGACCTGTCGCTCCTGCCGATCGGCAGCGCCCAGGCGCACCACGCCGGCAGCTTCAGCCCGCCGGCCGTCCGCAAGCTGCTCAACGAAGTGCGCAAGCACTACGAAGTGATCATCATCGACACCGGCCCTGTCATGGGCTCGATCGAAGCCACCCCGATCGCCGCCAGCGTCGACGGCGTGGTCCTCACCGTCGCCCGCGGCCAAAGCCGGCCGCTGGTGGAACGGGCCATCACCCACCTCAACAGCATCGGGGCTAAGGTCGCCGGTGTGGTGTTCAACCGGGCCCAACACAAGGATTTCGAACAGAGCATCGGTGCGATCAGCGTCCGCTCGGCCGCCCGCAGCACGACCAACGGCACCGGCCACAACGGCCGCAAGAACGGCGACATGGGCGCCGTCGCCGCCGCCGTCGCCACGAGTGTTCGGAACGAAAACTAAGGAAGAGCAGGCGGCGGGCAGCAGGCGGCGGGCGGCTGAGACGAGGACTTTCTTCTCTTTTGCCGCCCGCTGCCTGCCGCCTGCCGCCGGCACATTCGCCCCATGCCTACCGCCGCACCCTCAACCTCGCAGACCATTTGGGGCCTCGACGCCCTTCAGCTTCACGCCCACTACTGGGCCAGCCTGGGCGTGCAGGTGGTGCGTCAGGGCGAGCCGTCGCAGATCGTGCCGCACGCCGAGCTGTTCCTGCTGACCGACCCGCGCACGCTGCCGCTGTTCCGGTTGCACTCGATCGTGCAGATGCTGGAATGGGTCGAACCGCACCTGATTACGCTCCGCGTGCACGACACGCGTGAGCGGACGTATCTGGAACGGGCCATCTCGGACGAGAGCGACCGCTTCCTGAAGTTCGAGCGCGTCTACGACGCCAGCGGCCGCACCACGCGAGTGATGCTGACGCCAGAGCGCGAACTGGCCGAACTGTGGATGGCTTCGCCCGACCCGGTCACCGGTTACCGCCGCGTGAAACGTTTCGTGCCGCGTTCCGACCGCGTGACGCGCAGCGTCGAAGGCAAGCTGTTCGACCGGACGAGCGATGATGAGATTGCCGCCTTCTTGAGCGAATTGGTCAAGCGCTGGAAACGCCCCGACGCCACCATCGGCCGCGCGCAGCATTACGAAGCCAACGGCGTCTGGATCGACCCGGAATCGAAGATCGACCCGGCCGCCCGCCTGCACGGCTGCGTCTGGGTGGGCGCGGGCCGCACGATCAACAAGGGCGACGTCCTCGTCGGCCCCGCCGTCATCTGGGACGACCCGGCCGCCCGGCCCGTCGTGCCCAACATCGACTGGATGATGATCGAGCCGACCCAGCCGCCCATGGACCTGCAGGTCCAGAACAAGGCCACCAGCTTCTACCTCGGCGCGAAGCGCATCGTCGACATCGTCCTGTCGATCGTCGGCTTGTGCGTCTCGCTTCCCCTCTTCCCGATCATCATGCTGGCGATCTGGCTGGAAGACTCCCGGCCGTTCTTCTTCGGGCACTTGCGCGAAACCATCGAAGGACGGGAGTTTCGCTGCTGGAAGTTCCGCTCCATGCGTAACGGCGCGGAGAAGATGAAAGACGTCATCGCCAAGCTGAACCAGGTGGACGGCCCGCAGGTGTTCATCAAGGACGACCCGCGCATCACCCGCGTGGGCAAGTTCCTTCGCAAGTACAACATGGACGAGTTCCCGCAGTTCTGGAACGTGCTGCGCGGCGACATGAGCATGGTCGGCCCGCGCCCCAGCCCGCGCAAGGAAAACCAGTTCTGCCCCGCCTGGCGCGAAGCCCGCCTCAGCGTCCGCCCCGGCATCACCGGCCTGTGGCAGACCCGCCGCACGCGGAACCGTGGCAGCGATTTCCAGGAATGGATCAAGTACGACATCGAGTATGTCGAGAACATGAGCATGTGGCTCGACTTCAAGATCATGTACAAAACCCTCGAGCAGGTCGTCCATAAAGGGACACGCTCTTGACCGGCCGCCGCGCGAAGCGCGTGCGGCGGTGGTTGGTTCTGGCATCGGCGGTCGCGGGCGTAGGCCTGACGGCCACGCTCGTCACGCACCACCGCCAAGCCCGCCACGAAGCCCACCTTCAACGCCTCCGCCATGACGGCTTAGCCGCCTATCAGGCCGGCGATTTCGCCGTGACCGTGGCGAAGCTCGACCCGTACCTCGCCGAACACGACACCGACGCCGCCGCGCTTCTGCCGTTCGCGCTGGCGCGAGCCAAAGTCGAAACGCCCGACGGCCAACACCTGCGCGTCGCCGTTCGTTCGCTGAATCAGATTCTGTCGCTCGACGCGTCCCAGACGGCCGCACGCCACGCCTTGCTCGATTTACTGCCCCGGACCACGGACACGGACGAGCTGGAACGCGTCGTCGAGGAGGCGCTCGCCGTCGATGCCGCTGATGTTGCCGCGCTGCGCGAGAAAGTTACGGTCCGCTTGCGTCAGGACCGCCCCGCCGAGGCGCTCGCCGCCGCCCGGGTCTACGCGGCGGCCGTGCCGTCAGACCTCGACGCCCACGTCACGGTGCTGCGCCTGATGGACCGCCAGCGCCAGCCCGCAGCCGAACTTCGCACCTACGCCGGGTCCGCTTTTGCGGCCGGCGACCCGCGCCGCGGCTTGCTTCGCGCCGTGGCCGAAACCGCAGCCGGCGACGCCGACGCGGCGCTAACCGCGCTGCAGGGCGTCACCGATGCCGCCGCCGCCGACGCCGGCCTTGCTCGCCAGGCCGTCACGGTTTTCGATCTGCTCGGCCGGTTCGTCGAGGCACGCCGGCTGCTCGAATCGGCGGTCGACAAAACGCGCGACGCCGATCTGGTCCGCTTGCTCGCGATGCGCCTGTGGCAAGCGGGCGACTGCACGCGATTGATCCAATCGCAGTTGCCGTTCGACGCCGACGATTCGCTGCTGCTCGGTTTGCGTGCCGCGTCGCTGTACCAGGCCGGGCGGCCCGCCGACGCGCGTCAACTCGTCGCCCGCATCGCCGCCCGCCGCGACCGCGCGGCCGCCGCCTGGGCCATCGCCTTGCCGGCACGATTCGAATCCGACAAGCCGATCAACGCACTGCAGAAAGCCGTCGCCAAGGACGCC
>DASVSC010000076.1:0-15198 GCA_036388295.1 Tepidisphaeraceae bacterium
GGCCACCCCGAATGCCGCATCGCCTCGCGTCCGCGACGACACGGCGGAGCGGAAGTCGTTTTGGTCGTCCGTGGTTTTTGTTTCGCCTAAGAACGCGTCCCCACTGGAAACAAATCGGTCGGCCCGGCGAAACGCCAGGCCGACCGAGGATTGCCTTCAGCTACGGATGTTCGTTACGCCGCGGTCGGGAACTGCCGGGCGGTGGCCACACGGCGGCGGAGCGGGGCGAGTTGCCTGTCGCTCAGGTCGTCGGCCACACGGTCCAGCGTGCGGTCGATCAGGCCTGCCGCGGCGACCGTGCGCGTTTCGGCCAGTTGGAACAGCACGAACGCCGTCACGGCCGGGTCACTGGGGGCGCGGCGGAAGGGCTCGCGCGGCCATTGGCCGTCGTCCCGCTGCAGGTCGCCCAGCCGTTCGATCGCCCGCTCCACGCTCAGGCCCGCACCCGCGCCGCGGCTGAGGGCACGCAGGGCAAGGGCCGTGGTAACCGGATCGCCCCAGCCGCCATCCGGCGCTTGGCTGGCGAGCAGGTAGCGGACCATTTTAGAAGAGATCGGCAAATGCGACTGGTTCAGCTCGTCCAGCCGAATGACGGCCAACGCCGCCCCGGCGACCGCGCCGCTGAGCAACTGCCGAATGCCCCCGACCGCCTCCGCGCGGCCGATGCACAATTCGTCGATCAGACGGTCAAATGCCTGAATCTGCCACCAACGCTCGATCTGTCGCACGGTCAACATCCTTGAACTCCGTTCACGAGATGTTCGGTATTATGTACGGGAACAGTTCGGGCGGCAAGGCCTGATACGGAAAATGTTCGGGGCGGCGGAAGTTAGAAGTTAGGGGAGGTGTGGGAAGTTGAAAGTGGGAAGCGGGCAGTAAGAGGCGGAAAGAATACGCGTCTCCCTCCGCCGTCTTCGCTTCCTGCTTTCCACTGTTAACTTCCCACTCCCTTCCCGTCCCTTTTGCCGCAGCTAAGTCTTGAAAGCGACAGCCAACGTATCGGTCGTTAGAGTATGCGATTCCCCCAAACGCGGCGGCCCGAACGATGAACCGACTGCTCGACTCGATCGACTGGCTTTTCCGTCACACGCTCCGTAGTGTGATCTTCGGCATCGCGCTGATGGTCGCGATCGCCGTCTACGTAGCCATCGGCTCGGGCGTGGCGGGCGTACGCGAATATTTCGAACTCGACGAACTCGGCTTCTTCAACGCCTGGCCGCTGAAGACCCTCATGGTGCTGCTGGTGGCCAACCTGGTGACGGTCACCTTGCAGCGCATACCATTCACGCCGCCACGCTACGGCGTCTGGATGGTGCACGTCGGCATCGTCACACTCATCGCCGGCATGGGGTTGCACTACAGCCAGAAGGTGGAAGGATCGGCCTTCCTCATCAAGGGCCGCACGGCGAATCGTTATTACGATCGTTACGAGCGGGCGCTCTATTTCCAGGCGGCCGGCGTGGTGACGCGTGTGCCATTGCCGTCACTGCCGCGGTTCAATTCGTACGCCGAAGAGCTCGGCAATGCGGATTACCTGGACCGGCCGGATCTGAAAGAGCTGTCGCCCGTCATCAGCCGCACGCCCGAAGGGCGCGTGGCGACGGCGGCGGACGCGACCGGGGCGAAGTCGCTGCAGTTCAGCGTCGTCGGCTATTGGCCCTACGCGAACCTGCGTGAGCGAATCATCGAAGACCCGAAGCAGCCGCGCGTGGGCTTTTCGTTCAACCTGCCCGACCCCGCGATCGGCGAGCCGCACGACCGCATCCTCGCCGCCCGCCTGCCGAAGTACGCCAGAGTCAACTGGGGATCGGCCGACATCGAACACCGCGAACTGCCCGACGCCGCCGCGGTCGACAAGCTCATCAGCGACGCCAAAGCCCTGCACATGCTGACGATCAAGATCGGCGACTTCGAACAAAAGTCGGCCGTCCAGGTCGGCGACGTCATCCGCTTCGCCAACACCGGCTATGGGATTCGCGTCGAATCGTTCAACTCGCAGTGGGAGACGATCGATAAGAAGATCGTTCCGAAACTGACGTTCCTGGTGGCCGGGCCGAACGGGCTGACGTACCGGCGGATGGTGCTGGCGGACGGGCCGAACAAAATGACCGACTTCAAGCTCGGCGAGCCCGGCGCGGGCCCGATCGGCAAGCGTCAAACCACGCTGATCGATCCGGCCTTGAACGTGGAATACGCCTTTAACATCGAAGCCGGTCTGATCCCGAAAAATGGCCTCGGCCGTGTGCTGTTTCTGACCACGCCCGGCTCGCCGAAGACGACGGTGCTGTCGGTGGAATCCAACGGGCCGGCGTCGGTGCAGACGTTCGAAGGGGCGACAGGGCACCTGGACCTGGCCGCGCCGATGACGGAAGAATCGACGCTGATGGCCACGATGGGCCAACAGCCGCCGCGCGACGTGTTTCACGTCGACTGCGTGCGGACGGAAAACGCCGGTTCCGTGGAGTCGTACGTCGAAGAAGTCCCTAAAGCCACGCGCACCCGCGACGAAGGCAACAGCGGCCGGCGGCAGGTGGTGCGAGTGAAATACGACGGCGTCGATGCCGACGACAAGCCGTTCGGCGGCACCGTCCTCGTCCCGTTCAGCGAGCGTCCGTTCGAAACGCCTTGGAAGGGCGGGCTGATCACGGTGCCCAACGCCGCGTCGGTCGCGCAGGTGCAGCTGGCGAACAACTGGCGGCCACTGCCCGCGGCGGTCCGGCTGGATAAGCTCGAAGCCATTGCCTACGCCGGCATGGACCCGGCCGCCGGCAGTCTGGTACGCGACTACCGCTCCACCATCACCCTCACCGATCCGCAGACCGGCAAAGGCCGCACTGACACGGTTTTCCTCAACAGCCCGGTCTTCTACAGCTCCGACAACTGGATCTTCTTCCAGTCGTCGTTCGACATCACCAACAACCAGTGGTCGATCCTCGGCGTCGGCAACCGGCCCGGCACGTACATTATGACCGCCGGCTGCGGGCTGATCATCGTTGGCATCTTTTACGCGTTCTACATCAAGCCCGTTCTCCTTCGCAGGATGAAGCAGAAGGCGCTGGCGAATGCCCAGGTAAAGCAGCGCCCGGTCGGCGTTCTTGAAGGGGTGGCGACTTAAGTCGCCACGCCACATTCCATGAAGAAATTGTTCTCAGTCGTCGCGTTACTCCTTCTTGCAATCGGTGCGTCCGCCCGCGCCGACTTCGCCGCGGACGTCGACTTGTCCGACGCCAAGTTGCTGTCGGTCCAGCACAACCAGACGATCAAGACGTTCGACACCTACGCGCGCGACGTGCTGTTCCAGATCACCGGCAAAACGAAGCTGGAAGGCCGGCCGGCCGCGTTCGTGGTGATGGACATGATGTTCCGGCCCGACCAGTACGCGCGGCGCAACATCATCTACGTGCGCAATAAGCCGTTTCGCGTTGACTTCGGCGAGCTGTCGATGATCGACCAAACGGAAAAGGATCGCATCGTCAAAGAGGGCACGCTGTCGCTCGACTTCTGGCTGAAGCCGGACGTGCAGACGGCCATGGCGCAGATGATGGCCCGCGCGACGGTGAAGGCCGACGCGATTAACCAGATCAACGGTCAGGCCCGCACGCTGATGACCGTCCTCGGGCCGGCAGACAATTACGCCATCGACACGCTCGCCATCCTGCCGCCGCGCAACAGTGCCGCGGCGAACGAGAAGCCGTGGGTGACGACGGTCCAAGTCATGGACGCCGCCCGCGCCGCCCAGGCGAACCCGACTTCGCGGCCCGCCAGCATCGCCGGCTACACGCCGGAAAACGTGGCCCGATTGATTGAGGGTGTCGACGCCGCACGCATCGCCTGGCTGGCACAGGACGCGCCCGGCACGAAGGCCGCGTTCGCGAAGGTCGCCGGGGCCGCCGCCGAAGCGAATCCGGAGATTTATCCGTCGGCCACCAAGCGCCGCTTCGAAGTCGCCTACAACAGTTTGTTCCGCCTGACCATGCCGGGCGCGCTCGTTTACTTCGTGGGCTTCGTCCTGTTCCTGCTGGCGTGGAAGACCGAACTGCCGTGGCTTTATAAGACGGCCATCGGCGTCACGCTGTTCGGCTGGGTCGTCCACGCCGCCGCCATCGGCATCCGCTGGTGGCTGGTGCAAAAAAGCGTCGGCAACTGGTTCGAGGCCATCCCGATCAAGAACCAGTTCGAAAGCGTGTTGTTCAGCGCGTTCTTCGGCGTGACGGTCGCCCTCATCCTGGAACGCTGGAAGAAGCTCGGCCTGTTCGGCGCAGCCGCCGCGTGCGTGGGCATGCTGTCGCTGGTCGCAATTTTCTCCGCCCCGTACGTCACCGGCCGCGACATCGGCGGCGAAATCCGCCAGAACGCCGGCATCCTGATGACCTACTGGCTGTACGTGCACGTCACACTCGTCACCGCCAGCTACGCCCTGATCGGCATGACCTTCGTCTTCGGCGTTTGGTACGTCGTGCAGTACTTACAAAACAGCGACGCGCAGGTGCTCAAGACCGTCGACGACTGCAACCTGGTCATGCTGCAGCTGGCGATGTGGATTCTGGGCATCGGCATCATCACCGGCGCGCTCTGGGCCGACGTCAGCTGGGGCCGGCCGTGGGGCTGGGACCCGAAGGAGACGTTCGCCCTGGTGACGTGGATCGTCTACCTGATCATCATCCACGTCCGCTTCGTCACCCACGGCCGCACGCGGGCGCTGACCACCGGCATCCTCAGCATCGTCGGCTTCGGCGTCATGCTGTTCAACTGGATCGGCGTGAACTTCTTCCTGGTGGGATTGCATAGCTACGCGTGAAGAAGTGGGAAGGGTAAAGGCGTGAGGCGTGAGGAAAGAGACTAATCTTCCCTCACGCCTCACGCCTTTACCCTCTCCCCTTACCTCCCGCGACGCAATGGAATAAATTGCCCGCATGCCCACCCCGCGCCCCCGCATTCTCACCGGCGACACGCCCACCGGCCGCCTGCATCTAGGCCATTACGTCGGCAGCGTGGAAAACCGTTTGGCGATGCAGGACGATTTCGACTGCTACTTCATCATCGCCAACAAGCACGCCTTCACGACGCGGGCCGACCGGCCCGACGAAATCCGCCAGAGCGTGCTGGAGATCGCCACCGACTACCTGGCCTGCGGCATAGACCCGCAGCGCAGCACGATGTTCCTGCAAAGCGAAGTGCCGGCGATCGATGAGCTGACGTTCTCTTTCGCCATGCTGATCCCGTTCAACCGCGTGATGCGCAATCCAACGCTCACGCAGGAGATCAAAGACAAAGACCTCGGCGACCATTACCCCTTCGGCTTCCCCCTCTACGCCGTCGGCCAGTGTGCCGATATCCTGGCCTTCCGCCCCGAGTGGGTGCCGGTCGGCGAAGACCAGATCCCGCACCTGGAACTGACGCGTGAAGTCGCCCGGCGATTTAATCACCTGTACTGCGGCGTCAGCAACCACGCGAAAGACGAAAACGCCGTGGGCGAGGGCGGTTTATTCCCGGTCATCAAGCCGAAGCTCGGCCGCGTCAAACGCCTCGTCGGCCTCGGCCCGCCGGGGGCGGACGGCACTCTGCTCAAAATGAGCAAATCCCTCAACAACAGCATTCTCCTGTCCGACCCGGCTGACGTCGTGCAGAAGAAAATCATGGGGATGTACACCGACCCTAAACGCGTTACTGGCAAAGAACCCGGAGAAACTGATCCGGCCAAAAACCCGCTCTGGGCGATGCACGAAACGTTCAATACGGACACCGTCTGGGTGGACGAACACCGCTCCCGCTACGCCAGCGGCACAGTGGGCGACGTGGTCATCAAACGGAAGCTGGTCGAGGTGATCAACGCCCTGATCGACCCGATCCGTACCCGGCGCAAGCAGTTCGAAGACCGGCCGGATGACGTGATCGACGCCTTGCGCCTCGGCACGAAGAAGGCGAACGTGATAGCCGAGGAAACACTGGCCTTGGCGAAAAAGGCGATGAAGCAGGACTTCTTCGGGCGGTCGCTGACGATCGAGTGATGTACCGAGAGCACCCAGTCTGTCTGCGGCCGCCGTATGCTCTCCGTCGCACGCCGAAGGCGGCGTTGCATTCCCTCTCCCGGTATGGCCGGGAGAGGGTAGGGTGAGGGCTTCCACCGGGCCCCCTCGAACGTCAGCCCGCGCTCGCTTCGAAAGCGTTCACTGTCGCCAGCCCTCCCCCTAACCCTCTCACGGCCATACTGGGAGAGGGAATCAGAATCACGCCGAACGCGACTCGGCCTGTTCTTCGAACGGGATCACGGGCTGCGGCATGTCGATGGCAAATCCACGCCCTTGGAGCATTCGACGGCGAACGTTTTCCGCCCGGTGCAGATGAATCACCGTGAACAAACTGGCAATCAGCAAGATGATCAACGCCACGTCGGCCAAAATCACTTTGCGAATGATGTCAATTGGTTCACCGTGGGGGACATTTTGGAACAAGAGCCGCTGTGCCAGTACCCAAGCCGCCCAAGTTATGATGGCTCCAAGCAGGTATATAAATGCCAATGAGACTGCGATCGCAATCGCGTTCCCTTGCCGCACGAACGTTGAAAGTGTCCAGAAGATGGCCACTGGCAATAAAAAGAACATCCCGACCGGAAGGTCTAGGGCCATCTGCCTCCACTGACTGCCAACCGCTTCCGTGACTTCGATGATGATTGATCCGAAGTACACCAGCAATGGTGTCAGCATGAGGATGCCAAAGGCGCGGACGCCAGCGGCCGCACGAGCGAACGGATCATCAGCGTGCTGAGAATCCATGCACGGTTTCCGGTTTCACCGCCGGCAGGTAATACGCCTGCATCGGCTGGTACGGCGTCGGCACGTATGCGGCCGTGAAGGGCGTGCGCCGCAGGGCGTCGATCGTCCACTTGACGATCATCGCGTGCGCTGCCGCCACGGCCGCCGGGAGCAGGGCCCCGGCGACTTCGCCGCCGGCCACCGACACCACGGCGGCGAACGTTGCCATCGCGCCGACCATCGCCGCACCGATGAGCGTCAGGATCAGCACCACGCGCCCGCCGCCGCGGACGAGCAGGCCGAGTGTCAGGGCGATGATCGCGTAGAGCGACAGCGCCACGCCGTAGGCGATGAATACGACTTGCGGGTCGACCGGGATCTGCCGGCGGAGTTCGTCGACGCGGGCCCGGATGGCCGGGTCCTGCATCAGGGAGGGCAACGACACGCCGGCGATGACCAGCATGCCGCCGAGCAGCAGCGCCAGACCGCCGAGGACGAGCAACAGTACGCCGGCACGGCGGGCGGGCGGGTTCGGCGGACGATAGGCGTAGGCAGGCGTCATGCGGGTGGCGGCATCAGGAACTGGGCGAGACCGGCCGCGAAAACGGCGGCGGTCTCGACGCGCAGGATCGTCGGCCCGAGGCTGGCGGCCGTCAAGCCGCTGGCGACAAACGCGGCCTCCTCGTCCGGCGACCAGTCGCCTTCCGGGCCGATCAGCAATGTGGCCGCCCGGGCCGGGCCGGGCGGCGCTTGGAAGCGCGTCGCGTCGGGCCGCGTGCTGAAGAAGATCGTGGTCGGCGGGTCCAGCGTCGGCAGCAGCGTGCGCAAGTCCGTCAGCGGACTGATCGCCAGGACGCCCGACCGGCGGCACTGCTTGGCCGATTCGATCGCGATGCGTTCCCATCGCTCCGTTTTCGACCGGCCTTCGGGGTGCACCACGCTGCGCGCGGTGCGCAGTGGAATGAACCGGGCCGCGCCGACTTCGGACAATTTTTCGATCATCCAATCCGCCCGGTCCCCCTTCGGCACCGCGGCGGCCACAATAACGGTCGCGACGGCGGGGGGCGGCGTAATCG
This sequence comes from Tepidisphaeraceae bacterium, assembly GCA_036388295.1. Lineage (GTDB taxonomy): Bacteria > Planctomycetota > Phycisphaerae > Tepidisphaerales > Tepidisphaeraceae > RYN-431. The sequence continues at coordinate 7,829 of DASVSC010000076.1, forward strand.
ATTCGATCCGCAAAGTAACGCCCAGCTCGATCGTCACCACTTCGGCCGTCGCGGTGCGGCCGGTGGCGTCGAAGGCCTCGACTATTTCACCGGCCGTCAGACGCAGCACGGAGCGCAGGTGGTGGGCCTGCGCGGGGTCGGGCGTGATGACGCCGGGGCGGAGATCGGGAACGTGAACGCGGCGCACGGGCGGATTGTCAGGGCAAATGCGTCGTTAAGGAAGCCCCGCTGATTGCCGATAAGGACGGCACGGGCTAAGGTGTCCGCGTCCACGCGCGCCCGCGCGTCGGCGGCTTTTTTGCACAGAGGTCTCGCTTGTCCCAGGCCGTTCGTGATTTGCCCGATCCGCTGTCGCCGACCCCGGCGTTGCCGTCGAGCAGTCCCGACGATTTGCTCGCGAAAATGGCCGACGAGGCGATCGACCAGCTGATGGCCGACGCCGACAAGGGCCGTCCCACTGTCACGCCGCCGGCGCTCGAAGAGCCGGCCGAAGCGCCCGCGCCAGAGCCACCTGAGTCGGCCGCACGAGTGGCTCCGGAGGCGACCGCCGCACCGGCAACGCTCGCGCCAGCGGCGGAGCAACAGCACGGCGAAACGCCCGCCGCTGCCACCGACGCCACGATTCCCGCGGCCTCCGATTCCGACCCGCCGTCGCCCGCGGCCGACGTGAAAGCGTTGCTCGGCGACATCCCGGAAGACGCGTCGTCGCCACTGCTCTGGCCCTTACAGGTCATCAACGCCCCGTTCGCCTGGCTGGGCGAGCGCACGCGCATGACCCTCGGCTTGATCGGCGTTGTCACGCTGGTGCCGGCGATTTGTGCGATCGTCTACGTCGTCTTCCTGAAGCACCGTTAGAGCAATGTCCACTTCATCGTCTCACGGCCGCCGGGGACAGACCCTTCGGCATGGCCGCTTAAGCGGCCATGGCCTTAGCGCATGACCATTCGCGCGGAAAGGAGCAAAGCTTGCTTCACGCCGGCAGTGGCTGTTGGTAGTTCTGCGCGATCGGCACGCGCCGGCCGACGCCGAAGGCGCGGCTGGTGACTTTTAATCCCGTCGCCATCTGGCGCCGCTTGTACTCGCTGCGGTCGACCAGCTTCGTTACGCGCATCACGGTCTGTGGGTCGAAGCCTTCGCGGATGATGTCACGCACGCTCTTATCTTCTTCGATCAGGCGGAACAGGATGCCGTCGAGGATGTCGTAGGGCGGCAGTGAGTCCTGGTCGACTTGCCCCGGCTTCAGCTCCGCGCTCGGCGGCTTGGTGATGCTGTTCCACGGAATGATTTCCCGGCCGGCGTTTTCGTTGATCCAGCGACTTAAAGCCCAGACCGTGGTCTTGGGCACGTCGCTGATGACGGCCAGGCCGCCACACATGTCGCCGTAGAGCGTGCAGTAGCCGACGGCGACCTCGCTTTTGTTGCCGGTGGTCAGCAGCAGGCTGCCGAACTTGTTACTGATGCTCATCAGCACGTTCCCGCGCAAGCGGGCCTGCATGTTTTCTTCGGTCAGATCGCTGGTGCGGCCGGCGAATACTTCTTGGAGTGAGCTTTCGAAGCAGTCGTGCGCCGGGCCGATCGGGATCTTGTGGATCACGATGCCCAGGTTCTTGGCCAAGGCGTAAGCGTCGCTCACGCTGTGCTCGGACGAATAGCGGCTCGGCATGGCCACGCCCATCACGTTCTCGCGGCCGAGCGCGGCGACGGCTAATGCGCAGACGAGCGCGCTGTCGATGCCCCCCGACAAGCCGAGCACGACCTGCTTAAAGCCGCACTTGCGCACATAATCGCGCAGGCCCAGCACCAGGGCCTTGTGAATGCTTTCGAGATTCGTTGAGACGGTTTCCATGCGGTTGGAGGCCGGGTCGTTCAGGTCGGCGATCAGCAGGTCTTCCTCGAAGTCTTTGGCCTGCGCGATCAGGTTTCCCTCGGCGTCGAAGACGACGCTGCAGCCGTCGAAGATCAGTTCGTCGTTACCGCCGACCTGGTTGACGTAGACCATTGGCGCGCCGAACTGCTTGGCCTGGCTGCTGAGCAGTTCCAGGCGGAACTTGTGCTTGCCGGCCACGAAGGGCGACGCGCTGCAGTTGACCATGACCTCCGCGCCGGCGGCGTCGAGGTCGGCGATCGGGTTATCGTGATAGAGACGACGCGTGATCAGCCGCTCGTCGTTCCACAAATCTTCGCAGATCGACAGGCCGACTTTCCGGCCGGCGAGGTTCACGATCTGGCTGCGCTCGGATTTCGGGCCGGGCTCGAAATAGCGGCTTTCGTCGAACACGTCGTACGTCGGTAGCAGCGTCTTGAAATGGCGGCTGGCGACGCGGCCGTCGCGCAGCACGGCGGCGGCGTTGTAAAGCGAACGGCCGATGGGATTCGGGTTGCCTTCGGCGTAGCCGACGATCGCATCGATGCCCCGCGTGTGTTCGGCCAAGCGTTCGACAACGGCTTTGTTGTCCTCGACGAACTGCGGCTTGAGCAGCAAGTCCTTCGGCGGGTAGCCGGTGACGCTCAGTTCCGGAAACACCACGGCCTGGGCGCCCGCGTCCTTGGCCCGGGCGATGGCGTCGGTCATCAGCTTTTCGTTCTTAGGCAGGTCGCCGACGGTGGGATTGATCTGGGCCAGGGCAATACGCATACGGCGATCGTAGTCCCACCGGGCCTTCAGATCACGGCTTGTACAGCTTGACCTCAAACCCACTGTGCCGGCGGGGCGTGTCCGACGCCGGCAGTGCCGGCAGCACCGGCCGCGCGCCCGCGGCGCGGGCGGCGTCGCTTTCGCGCACGTGGCGCAATCGTTCCGGATCGGGCTTCGGCCGGTTGCCGGTCCGGCGGTTCATCAGCACGGCCATGGCGTCGGTGCGGTTCACCCGCTCGTGCCGCTGCAACACCCAATCGAGCGCGTTCAAGTTCCCGCGGTAGATCAGGCCCAGCCACGCCGCGGCCAAGTGCATCAGGTAAACGGCGGCCGCGAAGATGGCGAGCGTGAGGCTCAGGTCGAGCAGCTCGCGCATCAATTGACCCTTCGTAGCGCTCAGCGCCAGGGCGCTCGTCGGCATGAACGTGACGCCCGACAACGCGAAGTCGTACACGAACAACGCGATGTAAAACGTCAACGACGCCAGCAGGTACTTCACCGGTGCGACCGTCACCACAGAGACCACGCGTTTGGGCATCAGGTTCTGGATCACGCCACCGCAGATGATGGTGAACAGGGCTGCCGGGAAGATCAGCATGCCCCAAGCCGTCGTGCTGTAGACGATGACGCGGTGTTCGCGCAGGACGTCGCCGGGGACGAACATCAGCGACAGCAGCAGCGGGGCGAAGGCGTACGCCAGAGCGATGCCGAAGCTCCAGAGGGGGTTGACGACGTCTTCGCTGAGCGAAACGCCGCGTAGCAGCACCGGCACGCGGTCGCGGTCGTTCGGGCCGAAGTCTTCGATGGTGTTGCAGTAGTGCGCGATGATGATCAGCGTCAGGATGAGAACGATGAAGATGAAAAAGACGTTGAACCCGGGCACAATCAAGCCCGTTGCCATCACGGCGTGGACGGCCCAGACGATGCCGATCGCCATCAGGCTCCAACCACTCGCCAGCCGCCAAGGCATCGACCACCACGTGATCGATTCACCGGACCCGTCCGCGGCCTGCGCGGTGCTGCGCGCGTAACCGAGGACGGGCGCGCCGGGGTCCATCGGCGGCGGCGGGGGCGGCAGTTCGTCGTTGCGGATTCCCACCGGCAGCATCAGTTCGCCGGTGATCGGGTCGTAACGCGGCGTCGGGCGCGAGCGGGGCGTGGTGGCGGGATCGCCGGTGCCGGCTGTAAGAAACTCATCGAGGCTACTGCGCATGTCCTCGCGTTGACCGAAGGCGCGCACCTTTCCTTCGTAATCCGATGAGGCCTCCTCGGCGTCGGCCAGGCGCACGGTGCCGTCGGCGGCGAAGTCGTCGACTTCGCCGAGCCGCGGCACGTCGACGAGCCGCCGGCACGCCTGGCACTGGATCGATTCGCCCGCCATCTCGGCCGGGACGTCGAACGGTTCGCCGCAAATACAAACAAAATGGATCATGTTGGGGCCCTTGGGCATTATAGCCGGTTTCGTCGCCCTCGATTCAGCCGGCGGCGTCGGTACAATCGGAAGTCGAAGGAGTTCCCGCGTATGCCCCGGCCGACCCGCGTCGCCATCGCCTTATTCGCCACCGCTGCCGCGGCCATCGCGCAGGCGCCCAACCCCGAGCAGCAGGACCTGCTCAACCAGCTGCGCGCCGCCCAGGACCGCAAGAACGAACTGGCGACCGAGAATAACAAGCTGCGCAAACAGCTGACCGACTTGGAAAAGAAGGTGGCCGAGCAGTCCGACCAGCTCAGCACGCTGGACAACCGCGCTTACTACCTGCGCGAGCATTACGCGGCGTGGGAGCAGTTCCTTGACAACAACCCGGCCGTGCGTTCGATGTGGCTGGCCTTCTTCAGCAACGCCGCCGCTGCCGAGCGGGCTACCGACCTTCTGGGCGATGGCCGCTGGCCCTTCGCCGTCGAGCAATAAACCGCCTTAACCGCCCGGGCCGATGGCGAGTGCGGCATTTCGCCCGAATGCCCTCATTCGGCGGTCGGTGTTGTAAAATGTACCTGCCACGGCGTGCGATCTAAGGTTAAACGGAAAACGAGGTCCGGAAACACGCTTTGAGTAGACCAATTTTCTTAAAAGCACTAACCGTGTGCGGTGCGTAGAGTCTTGTGAGTGAAGAAGTTACGAACCAGTTGAATGGACAGATTGACGCATTAAAGGTTTTTAATGCCTCCTGTCGGAAACAGTCAATGGTTGCGGCGCATAATCAGGCCTCGGGCATAATGCGGCAGGGCAGAATGAGTACGCCCGTCGGTATGCCATAGTTCGACTGATTCGGGGAGCAATTATGAAATTACTTGTCGAGAGCAATCACGGATCAGCCAAGCACGCCAGCCAACGCCTCGCCGCCGGACTGCCGGTGATCAAGTCCCTGAAGCGTCCGCGCGATAAATCGGCGGACCCCGTGGACTGCGGCGAATTGCGCCGTTTGGCCTGCGACCGGCTACGCCACTTCGCCTCGCTTCGCTAGGCTATTCGCCGCTCGCGTTCGTTTAGCGCGATTCGTCTTCGGGCATTCTTACATCCTCGCATTCGACCGGCAGTGTTTTACGCGGCCTATGGTCGTTCTGACTCTCTGGAAAAGCCTATGACGTTGAAAGATCTTCCGCTCAGCGCCGCTGGCACGACTCCGTCCGCCGTCACCGGCACGGAAGCCGACGCCACTGCTTCCAAAGCCATCGCCGCCCCCTTCGCCTGGGGCGTCGGCATTGAGTGTTCGTTCCTGCCGCACATTGATGTCGACCAGTTCGAATGGACGCAGCACAATCGCTTCTGGCGCGAAGACCTGAAACGTGTCCGTGAAGACCTCGGCGTCACCACGCTGCGTTACGCACTGCCCTGGCACCAGATCGAAAAAGAGCCGGGCGTCTTCGACTGGACGATGGCCGACGAGCGGGTGGACTACTGCCGCGAGCTGGGCATTGATCTGATGATGGACGTCATGCACTTCGGCACGCCCAAGTGGCTGCCGCAGGCCGTGGGCGATCCGAAGTTCCCCGAATCCCTCGAACGCTTCACCGCCGCGCTCGTCGAGCGTTACCGTGACCGCATTACCACCTGGTGTCCGTTCAATGAACCGCTGATCAGCGCCCTGTTCAGCGGCGACTTCGGCTTCTGGCCGCCTTACAGCCGCAAGTGGCGCGGGTACATGCCGGTGCTCAGCCGCATCGTGCAGGGCGTCAGCCGTGGCATCGCCGCCATCCGCCGCTTGCAGCCGCAGGCGACGATCATGCTGTGTGACGCGTTCGAGAACTTCCAGACGCGTCTGCCGGAACTGCAGGACGAAGTGAAGATGCGGAACCTCCGCCGCTTCCTGGTGCTGGACCTGCTGTCAGGCCGCATCGATCACCATCACCCGATGTACCAGTGGCTGACCAGCTTCGGCTTCAGCGAGTTGGATCTGGCCTACTTCAAGGGCAACCCGCAGATGCCCGACCTGATCGGCATCGACTACTACTCGCACAGCGACTGGACGCTGGAAAAGAACACCGACGACACCATCCGCCAACGCCGCGCCGACACGCCGCTGGGTCTGTACGAACTGGGCAAAGCCATCTACGACCGCTTCGGCCTGCCGATGATGGTCACCGAAACCAGCATCGACGGCCCGCCGATTTCCCGCGAAATCTGGCTGCAGACGATGACCGACCAGATCAAGCAACTGCGCGAGGACGGCATCCCGCTCACCGGCCTGATCTGGTGGCCGGTGTTCGACCAGATCGACTGGGACGGCGCCCTGCTGCACCGCATCGGCAAGCTGCACCGCGTCGGCCTGTTCACCCTCGACCGCCAGAGCGATGGCACGCTCAAGCGCAGCAAAACGCCCTTGGCCAAAGTCTTCCGCGATACCGCGGCGGCCGGCAACGAACACGTCGGCGAACTGCTGGAACTGGCCGTCCCGAACCGTCAGGACGACCCGCAGCTGCCGCCCCTGCTGACCGAGGCATGGCAGTTTACGAATGCCGTCGCCGCGCCGCAGGCCCGTCAGTCGAATGGCCACACCAACGGCAACGCGGCGCAGACCGCCAGCCACATCACCAGCACCGACCCCGCGCCGGGGTTGGCGGCCCAGCCGCAGGTGGCCGAAAAAGTGACCGGCACCGGCGGGGCGACGGCGTCAGGGTCGACCAAGTTGAACGACAAGTACGGCATCGTCGTCTTCAGCCACCTGCGCTGGGGCTTCGTCTGGCAGCGGCCGCAGCAGTTCCTGTCGCGCTTCGCCCGGTTCCACCCGGTGTTGTTCGTCGAAGAGCCGTTCTTCGATTTGCACGCCGGCGCGGAGCCGAAGCTGGAACTGCACCGTGTGCTGCCGAACGTGATGGTGGCCTGCCCGCACTGCCCGCCGGAAATGGCCAAGGACCGCAAGCTGCCCGCCATGCTGCGGCAGTGGACGCGTGAAGCCCTGCTGGCCGTCAACGGCAAGGGCGAGTTCGACTTCCCGTTGCTCTGGTACTACTCGCCCATGGATTCGGCCTGGTCGCTCGGCCACTTCGAAAACCGCGGCGTCGTCTACGACTGCATGGACGAACTGAACCAGTTCACCGGCGCGCCAAAGGAACTGGTCGACAACGAAAAGCGTCTGATGGACCATGCCGACGTCGTCTTCACCGGCGGCTACGAGCTGTGGACCAAAAAGAGCGCCCAGCACCCGAACACGCACTTCTACGGCTGCGGCGTAGAGTTCGACCACTTCAACAAAGCCCAGGACCCGGAAACGTCTATCCCGCCGGACATCGACTTCCT
>DASVSC010000077.1:0-13945 GCA_036388295.1 Tepidisphaeraceae bacterium
CCGCAAATTGCGGGCACGGCTGTAATAGCCCAGGCCTTGCCACAGGCGCAGCACGCGCTGCTCGTCCGCTTCGGCCAGCGCCGCGACCGTCGGGAAGGCTTCGAGAAAGCGGGCGAAGTACGGAATGACCGTCGCCACCTGCGTCTGCTGGAGCATCGCCTCGCTGACGAGCACGTGATACGGGTCAGGATAACCGCTGGCGACGCGCCACGGCAGATCGCGTTTCGCGTGGTCGTACCAGTCCAGCAGCGCGGCCGCGAAGTCGCCGGCGGTGCCGTCCGTCACGACGGGGCCGTCGTGGTGGTGACGATTCGCGCTGGGTCGATGTGGATCGGCAGTGTCGCCGGCGTCGTTTTACGCACGGTCTCGGTCCGGAAGCTGTCGACGTAGGCGGCCCATAAGCCGGCATCGAGCGGTTCCAGTGACGGCCGACGGATGACGATGTCGAACCAGACGCCGTCACGCTGGAAGACGACGCTGCGGGTGTGTTCACGCGTCATCTTTTGTTCCGAGACGCGCTGCCAGGCGGATTGGCCGCTCATCGTCGTCGGAGCGTAACCTTTGCTGAGCAAATCTTTGTCGGTCGGTGATTCGGGCAGTTTCGTGACGGTGAAAAAGCCCGGACTGCCGACCGCGGTTTTTGGCAGCAAGCGGATGCTGTCGGCGCGGGCGCTGTTCCCCAGAACGCTGACGCGCGGTTCCCAGTCGCGTGGCTGGGCGATGGAAAACCCGGCCGGGTGGACGACGCGGCGCGATTCGTCCGGCCAGCCCGCCGGCGGCTGCAAGCCCATGTAGAGAAGGATGCCGACGACCACGACCACGCACGCCACGAGGCCGATCGTTCTGGTAAATCCGGTGCGATGCATCAGGGGATTCTAATTGGCAACCGTCCGCTACTTCAATGCGTCGGCGGATACGAAGCCGCCCGGGCTGGCGGCGGGCGAATTGGGCGGCCAGACGAACGGGCCGGGCACCCAGCGGTTCATGCGGAAGTAGTACGTCACGTCGCCGTACTGCGGCACGACCAGGCCGCGCCACGATTGGCCGACGCCGACGGCGGGGAAGTCGACGGTCACGTCGTGCGTGCCGGGCGGCAGCGTCAGCGGGAGCAGGAAGACCGTGCGCGGGGCCATTTCCCACTGACGCAGATCGGCGTTGGACGAGGCGCGCAGCAGCGCGCCGACTGCGACCAGGCCGCCGACGATGGCCGCGTCTTCGGCGCGCATGCGGCCTTCGTTCAAACGGTACAGGCCGTAGCCCGCACCGCCGGCGATCAGGCCCGTGCCAATAACACTTTTCGTGACGCGGATCGTGTCGATGCTCTGCCAGCGGCGGTCCTGGGCCATGGCGATCGTGTCGATCGTGGGCCGATCGGTGCCTGCGAGTGGATAGGGCCGGCCGTCGACGAGCACGCGCACCGGCGGAATCTGCCCGGCCGTCTGTGGCGTGGGGGCAAATGCCATCGTCGTGCCGTTGTCGAAGTCTTCGCGCTTGCGCGGGCCGTAGCCGTACTCGACGACCAGCAGCACGTTCGTGCCGGCCTGGCGGTCGTAATCGGCCAGCGGCGCCAGGTCCGGGCGCAGCTTCGTGACCGTGTCGAACGTGCCGCGGGCAAGGTCTTCCCGGCCGAGGCGCTGCCAGCAACGGCCGAGCAAGACGTGGGCGAGGACGAACGTGCTTTCCTGCTCCGTGTAGTCTTTTTTCTCGTCTTTATCGCTGGCGTAGTCGCGCAGCTTGAACAGCGCGTTCTCGAACGCCGCGCGGGCGTTGTTGAAATCGTTGCGCATCAGGTAGACGAGGCCGAGGTCGAAGCTGGCGAGGGCGCGTTCGTAAGGCTCGCCTTTCCAGATCTTCAGCTTCTCGTCGATCCAGACGGCGGCGACGCTGCGTGCGCCGCTGTTGACGCCGCCGGCGTTGATGACTTCCCACGCCTTCAGGAACGCCGCTTCGGCCGTATTCAGGTCGTACGCGGCCAGGGCGGCCGACCCGAGGCGCAGGTTGTTCAGGACGTAGTTTTCGTCCGTCTGCTGGGCCAGCGGCGTCAGCTTGTTGGCCGCGCCGCTGTAGTTGCCGGCGAGATAATCCTGAACGCCGCGACGGCCTTCTTTTTCGACTTTGCTCGATTGGCAGCCGAGGAGCAGCGTGAGGCCGCAGATGAACGCGGATGCACGCAGATAATTAAAAGATGAGCGAGACGCCGAACAGCGTACGCGACCTTCTTTCCATCTGCGTTGATCTGCGTTCATCTGCGGCCCTTCAATCCAAAAAGCCCTTGACGGCTTCTTTCTTCACTTCATACGAACCGGCCCAGAGGACGGCGCTGCTTTTCAGATTCGTCAGCTGAAAGGCACAGACATAAAACGTGTCGCGGCGTTTGCGCGTCTCGTCCGTCAGGCTGCTGAACGTCGCCGTTAAAGCGTATTCCGGCTGCACGCGGTCGGGGCTGGGGCCGGGGTCGATGCCCAGGTCCAGTTCCCGTCGCTGCAAATCGTAAAACGCGTCGCGGTTCATGCACCAGACGAAGCGGTCCGGCGCGTGCTTGGCCATCAGCACGCGCACCCGACCGGTGAAGGCGTTCGCTTGGCCGGCCGGAATGATTTCGGCCCGCAGTTCGTTGACGACCGGCAGCACGACGATTTTCAGCGGCCCGTTTGCCGCCGCGGCGTTCACGGCGGCGTCGGAGCCGATCTTGCCGGCCATGTCGTCGGTCATGCTGACGAGGTCGACACCCGTTAGCGCCGTCGACTGGCCGTTCTTGATCGCACTCGCGCAGCCGACGATCGTCAGCAGGGCCAGAACGGACGCGATGGGGGCAATACGCACGGCCATCGTGGTTTCAGCGGTAGGTGGCGATTTCGTACATGTCCTGCCACGGGCTCGTGCCGTCGCGCAGATTGACCATGCGGAAGTCGGCCAGGAAGTAGGTGCTCTCGTTGTTCGGCAGATCAGACAGCGTGGCCGTCAGGGAAAAGTCCGGCTGCAGTCGGCCGGTGGGCGCGCCGCCGAGGCCGCCCTGGCTGAAGCGATCGGGCGAGCCGTCCAGCTCACGACTTTGCAGCTGGCGCAGCTTCTCGCGGTTTTCGATCAACTGAATGCGGCCCTGCCCGAGCTGCGCCAGGCGGACGCGCGTGCGGGTGAGGAAGATGTCCAGGTTCTGCCGCTGGGTGCTGGTCATGTTCTCGACGCGGTCGCAGACGATGACCCACTGGTGCGTCGACGCGTTCAGGGCCGGCAGCGACAGCAGGCTCTGGGCCATGCGGTCGCTGGCGCTGATCACGTCTTTGCCCTGCAAACCGCGTCCGTCAGCCGACAGTTCGTCCACGGGCGGGCGGACTTTTCCGTATTCTTTTTGGCAGCCCACGCCGCCGAGCAGCAATCCGACGACGCCGAGCAGCGGGGCCGCCTTCACACACAACTGTTTCACGCCAGACTCCTTTTCCTGCGCTATCGGCATGATAGGGCGTCGGGATGAAAGACACAGGCGAAGTCGTTTCGTTGGCCTTCGAATGCCCGCTTCAAACAGGTACGGCCCGCTTCAGCGGGCCTGTCCGCGGGCGCGATGTGCGAAAGACAGGCCCGCTGAAGCGGGCCGTGCCTCGGAATCCGCTTATCAGTCACCGCTCATTCGCCTTTCGTCGCCCACTGCCGGTGGTAGTGCTTCAGCAGGGCGTCGCGGGTGACGATGCCGATGATGCGGTTCGGGTCGTAATCCAGGCCGACCGGCAGGGCGTCGACTTCGTAGCGCAGGAACAGATCGAACAGGGATTGCAGGTTTTCCGTGTGTCGGACGGGCTGAATGTCGTGCCGCATGACCTCGCCGACGGTCATCAGCGGGATGGCGTGCGGTTCCAGCAGCATCAGGCGGATTTCGTGGCCCGTGAGCATGCCGCGGTACGCGCCGCTGGCGTCCACGACGATGTAGTTCGTACGGTCGCTTTCGGTCGCCAACTCAATGGAACGGCTGGCAGGGTCGGTCGTCAGCAGTGGGACGATCGGCTCGAGCTTCAGGTGATCGATGGTGAACTTCCGCAACGCGGACATGTCCTGAGCCGCCTCGGGCGACAGGCCGCGTTGGCGCAGGGTCAGTGTGTAAATGGAATCCCGCATCACCGTCCGCGCCAGGCCGTGGGCGGTAACGGTGGCCAGCATCGCGGGGACGATCACGCCGGGCGAGAGCGTCAGTTCGAACAGCATCAGGATCGACGCCAGCGGCGCGTGCACGACGGCGGCCAGGCACGCCCCCATGCCGATGATCGCCAGTGCCGGCGCCTGCCCCGCCGAGCCGCCGAGGTAGGGGCTGACGGTGCCGAGCATCGCGCCGGTGGATGCGCCTAAAAACAAGGCCGGCGCGATGACGCCGCCCGAGCCGCCGCTTGAAAGCGTCAGCACGGTCGCCAGGATCTTCATGGCCGGGAGCGCCAGGAGGAGCAGCAGCAGGACGTCCGGCGGCAGGTAGTGCGTCATCGACCCGTCCAGCAGCGCCCGGATCACGCCGTAACCGTCGCCGAAGAACACGGGGAGCGGGTAGACGTTTATCGGCAGCGGCTTGTCCGTGCCCGCCAGCAGTCGCCCGAACACCAGAATGTAAGCGACGCCGAGCAGGCCCAACATCGCCCCGCCCAGCGCGGGCCGGAACGGGCCGAGCGGGCGCAGCGGGGCGAACAGGCGATCGCCGAGTATCAGCGACCGCGTCAGCCCTACGCCGACGCCGCCGCAGAGCGCACCCAAAACAATGAACTGCACGGCCCCCAGCGCAGTGGTCGTAAAGTCCGGCCGCATCAACTCGGCCGGCACGGCGAAGATGGCGCTGTACCCGCCGGTGCCGACGTGCGACATGATCGCGTAGGTCGCCACGTTCGCGACAATGCTGGCGACGACCACCGGCACCAGCGTGGGAGCCGAAAAGTCGCGCAAAATCACTTCCAGCGTGAACATCACGCCGCCCATCGGGCAATGGAAGATCGAACTGATACCGCTGGCCGTGCCGCAACCGATCAGCAGCGGCATGCGATGGCGCGAAACGGACAGCATCTGCCCCACGAACGAACTGATGGCCGCCCCGATCTGCACGATCGGCCCCTCGGCCCCCGTGCTGCCGCCGGTGCCGATGGTGACGCCGCTGGTGAGGATTTTTTCCACCGCCGAGATCGGCCGGGCGAAGCCGCGCGTGCGAATCACACTTTCGATGACGTCTACTACGCCGTGCCCGCCGACACTGCCGCGCAGTACGTACCGCGCGACCAGCCCGACGACCAGACCGCCGGCCGCGGGAATCAGCACCAGCAGCCAGAGGCGGTCCTGGTACAGCGACTTGCCGGGGCTGACGTAAAGCGTGTGCCGGAGCAGTTCGATCAGCTCGTGAAACGCGATCGCGGCGACGCTGGTGAGCAGCCCGATCACGCCAGCGACGAGGATCAGGCCGGTCTCGGGCGGCACGCCGACGGCGACCATCCCACGCTTGATCAGGATTTTGATTCGGGCCAGCGCCTGGATCAATAACATCGGCCGCCGAGGGTAGTGCATTGGTCGGTGGAGGCAACGAGGCTGGCCGGTGACCCGTGAGGCACGGCCCGTTTCAGCGGGCCTGTCTGCCTGACGCGCTGTGCAAAGACAGGCCCGCTGAAGCGGGGCCTGCCGTGTTGTATGCCGATCGAGTTATGATCGGGCATGCCTTCGCTCGACGCCGGCCCGCCGGTGCGGATCAGTGCCGTCAGCTTCTTCAATACTGCGGCGCTGATTTACGGCTTGGCCGACGTGCCGGGCGTGGTGCTGCGGCGGGGCGTTCCGTCGTCGCTGCTGGACGATTTGCGCGAGAATCGTGCCGACGTCGCGCTGCTGCCGGTGATCGACTACCAGCGGATGGACGGCCTGAGCGTGATTCCCGCCGGCGGCATCGGGTGCGACGGGCCGACGCTGACGGTGCGCTTGTTTTCGCCCCGGCCGATCGACCAGACGCGCGTGCTGGCGGTCGACGGCGACAGCCACACGTCGGTCGTTCTGGCGCGGGTGATCTTCGACAAGGTGTACGGCCGGCGGCCGGACGTCATCCCGCTCGCCGACGCCGGCCCGGAGGCGACGCGGCTGCTGATCGGCGACAAAGTCATCACCGCCGCGCCGGATTTGCCGTTTCAACTGGACTTGGGCGAGGCGTGGAAACGGCTGACCGGCTTGCCGTTCGTCTTCGCCATTTGGACGGCACGGCCAGACTTCGAACGGCAGGACTTCGAACGGCCGGCCTTGGCGGGCGTGCTGGCCGATTGCCTGCGGCGCGGGTTGGCGGACGTCGACGCCCTCGTCGCCCGCGAAGCCGTCCCGCGCGGGTGGCCGGCGGACGTCGCGCGGCGGTACCTGACGGAATACTTGAAGTTCACGATCGGGCCGAAGCAATTGGAAGCGATCGGGCTGTTTCACCAATTCGCGTGGGAAGTCGGAGCGCTCGATCGGCCGCCAAGGGCGTTGTGATGCGTTGCAATCTGAACGGGAAGACGTTGACCGGTGGTCGGATGGAGCGGCCGTTGGTGTAGGGCGGGCACTGCCCGCCGCTGCCGCCCGACGGCGGGCAGTGCCCGCCCTACGACAGAGTGTTTCATCAGACCCGGATGCGGCATTGAGAGATCTGCCGGCTATTCACTTTTGGCCAGCGTGCGCACGCGGTCGAGCTGCTGCAGCATCTTCGCCGCGAGCCGCTCTTCGAACGCGAAATCACGGCCGACGGGGTACCAGTAGGAATCGGGCAGGCGGACGTTTTTGTCCGTCTCGCGGGTGCCGTACACGTCGTCGTTTTCGGCCCGGCGGAGATAGGCCCGGCTCAGAACGCCGCTGACACGCTGCTCGGCGAACGCCTGCCGTTCGATCAGGACTTTAGGCGTGACTGCGAAGCCGTTCGACACCGGGCGGAACTCCCACACGATCGACCGCCGGACGGTCGCGACGGAGCTTTCCGCCACGTCGCCGGCCGTCTGCAGTTCGCGCCGCCAGGGCTCGAACCATTGGGCGGAAATCGTCGGCGTCGTGGTCAGGCGGCCCAGGCGGCGGTCGCGGCGGTCAATCGGGAACAGATAATCCTGGCTCACCCGCTCGGCGGCCGCCCAGAGCCGGTCGAAATCCGGATCGCCGACGCTTTGCACCGGCGTCTGCGCGAGCCAGAACTCCGGCTCCGCGCGGGCGGGATCGGCGTCGGTGGCGACGGCGGGTTGGGTCGTCGGGTCGTGGTCGTGCGACGGGCTCGCGCAGCCGACCACGCATCCGACCGTCGCCGCCGTGAGCAGGACCAATCGGTTCACTGAATCGACTCCGTGGTCACCGCCGACGTCGGATGGGCGTCGCCGGTGGGGCTGATGGCGGCCCAGCGTTGGCCGACGGTGTGGATGATGATGCCGTTCATCGTGTCCGGCATCGCGGGCGACCAGCCGGCGATCAGCAGAATGCAGTCGCCCGCCGCCGCGTACTTCCGGCTGATCAGCATGTCATCGACGCTGGCGAACAGTTCGCCCATGACCCGCGGCTTCTCCATCTGGTGCGTGATGATGCCGTAGTGCAGGGCCAGCTGGCGCAGCACGGTGGCGTCGCTCGACAGCGTGATGATCGGGCAGTGGAAATGGTGCTTCGAGAAGACCCGCGCCGTCTGGCCGCTCTGGCTCCAGATGACGACCATCTTGATCTTCAGGTCGTTGACGATGCGCCACGCGCCGCGGGCCAGAGCGGTGGTGGTGTTGTTCAGGCGCGCCAGCTTCGGCGGCTCGGCGTTGTTGGGCTTGTGCGTGTCGAGGTATTCCTCAGTCACGGTGGCCGTGTGCGACAGCGTGTGGACGGCGACGATCGGGAACTTGCCGACGCTGGTCTCCGCCGACAGCATCACGGCGTCGGTGCCGTCGAAAATGGCGTTGGCCACGTCGCTGACCTCGGCCCGTGTGGGCGTCGCCTGCTCGACCATGCTCTGCAGCATCTGCGTCGCCACGATGACCGGCTTCCCGGCCTTCTGGCAGCGGGCGATCATGTCTTTTTGCATGATCGGCACCTGGCTGGCGTCCATTTCCACGCCGAGGTCGCCGCGGGCGACCATCAGGCCGTCGCTGGCTTCAATGATGGCGTCCAGTTCCTGAATCGCCTCGGCCTTTTCGATCTTGGCGATCAGGCCGATCATCGGGGCTTTTTTCGCCTGCAGGTGGCTGCGGAGCAGTTCCAGATCGTTGGCGTGACGCACGAACGACAACGCGAGGAAATCGAGCTTGTTCTCAATGGCCCAGTCGACGCACTCCCAATCGCGATCGGTGATGCTCGGCACATTAATGGCCGTGCTGGGCAGGTTGATGCCCTTGCTGCTCTTGAGGATGCCGCCGACGTTGCAGCTCATCTTGATTTCGTTGCGGCTCTTTTCGGTGACCAGGAACCGCAGCATGCCGTCTTCGACCAGCACGCGGTCGCCGATTTTCACGTCGTCGACGAACGTTTCCAGGATCGTGGAGACGCGGCCTTTCGCGCCGAGAATCGGGTCGCGCTGGACGATGATTTCGTCGCCCACATTCACTGGCATGCCGCCGGTGCCGCCGACGTCGGCGACTTTGCCGAGGCGGATCTTCGGGCCGCACAGATCGCCGAGAACGGCGACGGGGTGATCGAAGCGCTTGGCGGTTTCCCGGATCACCTTGAGGGTTTCCAGGTGCTCGGACAGTGAGCCGTGAGAAAAGTTCAGCCGGCAGATGCCGACGCCGGCTTCGAAGATGGAATACAGGACTTCGGGCGTCGCAACGGCGGGGCCCATGGTGGCGAGGATTTTAGTACGGATCATTTGCATAAGAGTCTTGGTCGGGCGGGATCGTCCGCGCAGTGGCGGCAATTGTGCACACGGACGCGGAGAATGGAAGAGGCGGGCGGCCGGCAGCAGGCGGCAGGCGGCTAAAGACAGGCGAAGTCGGCGTCGCTTCACCTCTTTGCCGCCCGCTGCCCGCCGCCGGCTGCCGGCCGTTACGTCGCATGTTTCGTCGTCTGATCGCGGATCGCCGTCGCCAGTTGCACGACTTTGATGTTCGCTTCCTTCAGTTGTTTGTCATCGACGGCCGCCGGCGCGCCACACATCAGGTCGGCCCCGCTCTGGGTTTTCGGGAAGGCGATGACGTCGCGGATGTTCGTGATGCCACGCAGCATCATCACCAGGCGGTCGACGCCCAGCGCCAGGCCGCCGTGGGGCGGGGCGCCGTAGCTGAGGGCTTCGAGCAGGAAGCCGAACTTCCCGGTCTGCTGCTCCGGCGTGATGCCGAGCAATTTGAAGACCTTTTGCTGCACGTCGGTGTTGTGAATACGAATGCTGCCGCCGCCGATCTCGTAGCCGTTGCAGACGATGTCATACGCCTTGCTCTTCATGCCGGCGACGGTGGCCTGGTCCGTGCTGTCGAGCTTCGGCACGTCTTCGTCACGGCACGTCGTGAACGGGTGGTGGATCGCAACGAACCGCTTCTGCTCGTCGTCGTATTCGAACATCGGGAAGTCGACGACCCAGAGGAACTCGAACTCACGGCTCGGCGTCAGCTTGAGGTCTTTGAACATCTTCTGGCGCAGCTCGCCGAGCACTTTGTGAACGACCTTGCTCTTGTCCGCCCCGAAGGCCAGCAGATCGCCGTCCTTCGCGCCGGTGCGTTCCAGCAACGCCGCCTCGATCGGTGCCAGGAACTTGGCGATGCCGGTGTCGAGCTTGCCGCCCGCCACCTTCGTGACGGCCAGGCCCTTTGCGCCGTACGTCTTGCTCCACTCGGCCAGCGCGTCGGTTTCCTTGCGGGTCATCTTTCCGCCGCCGGGCACGACGATGCACTTGACGATCTCGGCGTTCTTGAACACGCCGAAGTCGGTCGTGTGGGCCAGGTCGGTGATGTCGATCAGCTTCATGCCGAAGCGCGTGTCCGGCCGGTCGCTGCCGTAGTCGCGCATGGCGTCGTCGTACGACATGTGCGGGATCGGGCCGATCTCGTAGCCGAGCGTTTCACGCCAGATGCGTTGCACCAGCGTTTCGACCACGCCGATGACGTCGGCCTGGTCGATGAACGACATTTCCAAATCCAGCTGCGTGAACTCCGCCTGCCGGTCGGCCCGCGGGTCTTCGTCGCGGAAACAGCGGACGATCTGCATGTACTTGTCGCAGCCGCCGACCATCAGGATCTGCTTGAACAGCTGCGGGCTCTGCGGCAGCGCGTAAAAGCTGCCGGCCGCGAGGCGGGCGGGGACGAGGAAGTCGCGCGCGCCTTCGGGCGTGCTGCGCGTGAGCATCGGCGTTTCGATTTCCCAGAAGCCCATGTCGCCGAGGTGGTCGCGCATCAGCTTCGTCACCTTGTAGCGCGTCCGCAGCGTCTCCTGCATTTCGGCCCGGCGAAGGTCGAGATAGCGGTACGTCATCCGGCGTTCTTCACTGACGGTTTCGTGCGCGTCGGGCGTGAAGGGCGGCGTGGGCGATTCGCTCAGCGCGTCGATCGACTTGACGTGCACTTCGATCTGGCCGGTCGCCAGCTTCGGGTTGATCAGCTTCTCCTCGCGGGCCTTCACCGTGCCGGCAATGCTGATGACCCATTCGCCGCGCAGGCGGCGGGCTAGTTCCAGGCCGTCGGGTCCGCAGGCGTCGGCGTCGAAGACCAATTGCGTCAGGCCGTCACGGTCGCGCAGGTCGATGAAGACGAGGCCGCCGTGGTCGCGGTAGGAATGGACCCAGCCGGCGAGCTTAGCGGACTGACCGACGTCGGCGGCGCGGAGTTGGCCGCAGGTGTGAGTGCGGTAACGGGTTTGGATGTATTCGGGCATGACACGTCCAGCGTAGAAAGCAATTTCAGGGCGTCAAAAAGGATTGGCAAAAGAAGGGGGCACGGTGCAGTGTCGGATGAACCGGCGGGGGCTACCGTGCCAAGAGATTAACGTCGGCCGGCCGATACGGGGCAACGCGCATGGCGTTGGTATAGCGTCTTCGGGGATGTCGATCAAACGGCCGACGGTCTGTTGAAGCGCAGGGCATTTTAGGTCATCGGTTGAGGTAGTCGGGATAGCGGCCTCTGGCTCCCTATCCCGGTATGGCCGGGAGAGGGCTGGGGTGAGGGCCGCAACAGGGCGCTCTCGAACATCGGCCGGCACTCGCTTCGATGAAGTCCTTCATCGCCGGCCCTCACCCGAACCCGCGTGCCTGCGGCACCTCCCGGCCGCACCGGGAGAGGGGACCAGAGGTCGCCGACCCGCGGCACCTAGACGACTTCAAAGTCACCCACCCTCAATAAACGTTCAATTCTTCGATCCGCCGCAATATTTCCGCCGACAGGGCACGGCCGGCGGGGTAGAACCGGGCTGTGTCTCCGACGTGTCCATCCCGCCGTTCCGCTAGTCGTCGCACCCACGGTGACGACCGATCGCCGTGCGTCATAACGTGCGTCATAAGTCGCCTGTTAAGCCCGGCAAGGGCCGTACGGCCGCGGGATACACGTTTTGAGCGTCAACGTCCGGCCGGCCTTGCGGTTGGGCCGCGCTGCGCGATTGCGAATGGCCGGAACAAAATCGCGCTCAAAAAGGTGACTTACGGCCACTCGCCCGCGGCCTCACCATTTCTTCGCCAGCCACTTGCGCAGCACGTCTTCCGCCGGTTTGCCGCGCGGCGTGTAGCCGCGGACGGTTTCGCGAACGCTCGCGCTGTCGTCCGGATCGGGGGCGGGCGTCCATTCCCAGATGCTGAACCCGCCGATTTCCGGCTTGCCGTACCAGCTTTCGAAAAAGCCTTCGTACAGGCGGCGCTGCACGTCGTCATCGGTCGGCGCCTCGGTCTCGGTTTTCGTGTAGTCCCACGGCTCGGTGACCATGTTCGCCATGCTGCACCAGCCGACTTCGAGGAAGAAAATCGGTTTTTTGACCTTCGACTGGAACGCGAACAGTTCCCGCTGAATGCCCTGCCAGTTGGTTTTAATTTCTTCGATGTTGGCATCGGGCGCTTTACCGAGCGACCAGTAGCTGTTCATGCCGATGTAGTCGAGCTGGTCCCAGATTTTGACCTGTTTATAGTGGTCCCAGTTGCTGGAGTAGGTGAGCTTGCCCTTGAACACTTCGCGGGCTTTTTTGATCGTCTTGGTCCACTCTTCGACGTTCGATTCGGTGCTGATCAGTTCGCTGCCGACGACGAGCATGTCGACGCCGTTGCCCTGGGCGATCCAGGCGAAGTGCGTGAGGATGTCGCGGTAGGAGTCCCACCAATCCGGCCAGCTTTCCGGGGCAATTCGGCCGCGCCATTCATTGCCGCGCGGCTTGTCCAGCAGAACGATCGGCATCAGGACCACACGCAGGTTCTTGGACTTGGCGTAGCGGATCAGGTCGGCCAACTGCTCCGGCGTCGGCGTCATCCGCATGTCGAGATAAATGCGACTGCTGCTGCCGTTCTCCTGCCGGGCGTCGACGACGAACTTCACCGTGTCGGCCCCGAGGGCGGCGATTTCGTCGACGCTCTTTTTATATTTATCGAGCCAATCGACCCGCTGGATCTGCATGCCGACGCAGCGGTAGACCGGCCCGGCCGTTTGGTTCGTGGCGTAGCCGCCGGGCGTCTCGCCACTGACGCCCGGGCCGTCGGCGGCCTCGGACCGCAGGGAACAGCCGATCACCACCGCGTACAACGCTATTGCCAGTCCGCAGACCGCCTTCTGGATCATGCCGGACAATGTAAACGAGCGCGAGCGCGAGATAAACTGCCGCCCGCAAAGGCGCGGGCGGGGTGTTCACAAGACGGGTTCATTCTTGACAGGTCGGGGGGCAACATTAGATTAAGGGACCGGTCGGCCGCACTTGTCACACGCGTGACGAACAGCGGGCCGACAGAGGCTTCGGTCAGCCGGCCCGCGGCGGTTCGGGCGGCGCTACTAGAATCGACTGCGGCGGATCGACTGTGGCGGTTGTCGTTTCGGAGCCTTGAGTGGATGTTCAGGACGCTTCCCCGCGTCCGAGGAGCCAGCCTGTGAGTCCCCTGACTAAGTTGTTCGTCGTGCTGCTGGTTTTAGTCTCGGTCGCCCTGTCGGCCGGGACGATTACGTTCGTCAACAAGCTCGACCCGCTGCAGAAACAGCTCGGCCTGGCGCGCACGCAGCTGCAGGAGCAGCAGGCCCTGGTGACCAAGGCCAACGAAAGCGTCTCCGCCAGCGCCGCCGCGATCCAGAAGGCACAGGACGACACCTCGGCCGAGCTGTCCGCCCTGCGTAGCCAGATGCTGGCGATGCGCAGCACGGTCGAAGACCGCGAAGCCCAGATCGCCAAGCTGAACAACAACCTGGCCGTGCTGACCAGCGCGAACAACAGCGCGTCGACTGCCTTGTCCGCCAGCGAGGACGCCAAGGGCAAAATGCAGGAACAGGTCGCCACGCTCCGCCGTGATGCCGACGAACGCCTGCGTCAGGTCGCCGACCTCAGCCAGCGTGTGAACAAGTTGAACGCCGATCTCGATCAGACGGAAAAGGCCCGGCGTAACCTCGCCGAGCAGGTCACCGACGCCAGCGGCCGCGCCGACCGGGCGATGCGTCAGCTGCGGGACATGGGCGTGCCGGACAGCCAGCTCGCCGCCGGCACCGCGGGCACCGGCGCCGGGGCACCGGCCCTCAACGGCGTCATCCGCACCCGCCGCACGATCGCCGGCAAGGAATACGCCACCATCAGCCTCGGCAGCCAGGACTACGTGACCAAGGGCATGCAGTTCAAGATCATCGACGCCAAGAGCGGCGCGTTCCTCGGCCTGCTGCAGGTCGAAATCGTCGACCAGAACGAAGCCATGGGCCAAGTCGTCGCCGAGCCGCAGAATCTGGCCCAGATCAAGGCCGGCAACGTCGTCCGCACGCAGAATTAAGGGTCGTTGATCGGTTGATGCGTTGATCGGTTGATCAGTGGCTACTTTCGATCGTCACGCCGCCACTGATCAGCTGTTCAACCCATCAACCGATCAACCGAAAGG
>DASVSC010000078.1:0-2977 GCA_036388295.1 Tepidisphaeraceae bacterium
TGCTGATGAACAACCGCATTCGCGGCATTACGTTCTTCCGCACGGTCTATTTCGTCCCCAGCGTCGTCAGCGGCGCGGCCCTGGCCGTGCTGTGGCTGCAGCTGTTCAACAACGACTACGGCCTGATCAACCGCGTGCTGCGGCCGCTGCTGCGGAACCTTGGATTGAACGTCAGCCTGCTGGCGCTGGCGTTGCTCGCGGTGGGCGTGGTGACGGCGATCGGCTTGTCCCGCCGCGAACAACGGGGCGAGCGCACCCGCGCCGGCGACGGCCTGCTGCCGGGCGCGGTGCTGGGCATGGGCGTGGCCATGGCGATCGTCGCCGTCATCGTCCTCGTGCGCGGCATCACCGGCCCGAACGCGCCGAACTGGTTCGGGTACGACACCACCGGCGCGACCAGCATCAACGACGCCGCCCGCTGGGCCGTGCCCGGCTTCGTGCTGATGGGCCTGTGGGGCGTCGGCAGCGGCATGATCATCTACCTGGCCGGCCTCAAAGGCATTAATCCTTCGCTTTACGAAGCCGCCCGCATCGACGGCGCGGGCGCCTGGCGACGCACGTGGAACGTAACGCTGCCGATGCTGTCGCCGCTGATTTTCTACAACCTGGTGATGGGCATCATCGGCAGCTTCCAGATCTTCACGCAGGCGTACATCATGACCGGCGACACAGCCGAGCACGCGACGCTGTTCTACGTCCTGAACCTGTACCGTCAGGCCTTCGAGAACCACCAGATGGGCTACGCCAGCGCCATGGCCTGGGTGCTGTTCCTGATCGTGCTGGCCCTGACGCTGTTCGTTTTCAAGGGCAGCAAAAAGCTGGTGTATTACGAGGGCCTGAGATAACAAGGTCCGGCTCCCTCTCCCGGCAGACCGGGAGCGGGCGTAAGAGCAATCCTATGACGACACTGAACACCGCCGAACCGAAGGTGCTGCCCAGCCGCGAGGCGTTCCGCCAGGCGGACCGGAATCCGCGTCGGGCGAGCCGGGCCAACGTGTGGATTTATTCGATCCTGATGCTCGGCAGCCTGGCGTTCCTGACGCCGTTCTATTTCGTGCTGAACGGATCGCTCAAAACCGACGAAGCCGTGCAGCGCGGCGACTTCGTCGCGCCGGTGACGACGCCGCAGTGGAGCAACTATCGCGAAGCCGTCATGCGGCTCGGCTTTCGCACCGAAGGGCTGACCGTCCCGTCGTTCCCGGCCTTGTCGAACACGATTGTCATCACCACACTGACGATCGCCGGGCAGATTCTCAGTTGTTCGCTCGTCGGCTTCGGCTTTGCCCGGTTTAAGTTCCGTGGCCGCGGGACGCTGTTCATCCTGATGATCAGCACCATGATGCTGCCGAGCCAGGTGACGATGATTCCGCTGTTTGTGGGATTCAAGACGCTGAACCTGATCGACACGATCTGGCCGCTGGTGCTGCCGGCGTTCTTCGCGTCGCCGTTCTTCGTGTTCATGTTCCGGCAGTTCTTCAGCCAGATTCCCGAGGAGCTCATTGAGGCCGCGCGCATGGACGGCGCGTCGAACTGGCGCATTTACTGGCAGTTCATGCTGCCGCTGAGCGGCCCGGTGATCGCGATCGTGGCGATCTACACATTCCTGGGCGCGTGGAACGACTTCCTCGGCCCGCTGATCTACCTTAACAGCGACGAAAACCGCACGCTCGCTCTGGCCCTGAACAGCTTCAAAGGCCAGTACGGCCTGACCGATGCCCACCTGCTGATGGCCGCCAGTGTGGTCTGCATGGTGCCGTGCGTGTTGCTGTTCTTCGCGGCACAGAAATACTTCGTCGAAAGCGTCGCCAGCAGCAGCATCAAATAAGCCTTTAGTAACGGTTTGAGGGACACAAAGATCGCAAAGAAGAGAAGAAAATCAGAAGTGGATGCATGGCCCCTTGAGGCCTCTCTCGCAAGTCACCTGCTTTTTCTCCCGCATTTCTTCTTTGCGATCTTTGCGTCTTGGTGATCTTTGTGTTCTCCCGACCCGCCCATGTCGCCACACGTTTTTGGATAGGTTTTCCCCCAGCTTGCCAGTATCATGCCGCCCGTCGCACGGATGCACGGCCAGACGATCCGCAGGAACGCGGGCTTTGCTGTCACGCAAAGTCGTCCGGCCGGCCGATGAATGGAATCAGACGCGTCGATAAACCGCGTGAGGATCACGCGGCGGCGCATAGGCCAACGGGAAGACCGCATGTCCCTGCTCACC
This sequence comes from Tepidisphaeraceae bacterium, assembly GCA_036388295.1. Lineage (GTDB taxonomy): Bacteria > Planctomycetota > Phycisphaerae > Tepidisphaerales > Tepidisphaeraceae > RYN-431. Next base: position 2,213 of record DASVSC010000078.1, read on the forward strand.
ACCTCCGCCCAGATCGCCGCCCAATCCCTGTCGCGCCCCATTGTGAAGGAGCTGAAGGCCCCCGCGCTGCGCCGGCCCGGCTCACGCTTCACCGGCATGCGCGTCCACTTCGTCGGCATCGGCGGCAGCGGCATGAACGGGCTGGCCCGCATGCTTCTGGACTGCGGCGCGATCGTCACCGGCTCCGACGCCAAGCCCAACGCCCAGACGCTGCAACTGACCAAGCGCGGCGTCAAAATCAGCCGCGACCAGATGGGCGAACTGCTCGACAAGACCGTCGACCTCGTCGTCCACACCGCGGCCGTCAAAGATTCTCATCCGGAAATCCAGTTCGCGCACGTCCTGGGCCTGCGCACGATCAAGTACGCCAAAATGCTCGGCGAAGTGATGCAGGAACGCCTAGGCGTCGCCATCAGCGGCACCCACGGCAAGTCTACCACCACGGCCATGACGGCGTTGGCGCTGGTGAACTGCAATCTCGATCCCAGCTTCGTCGTCGGCGGCACCGTCCCGCAGCTCGGCGGCACTGGCAGCCGCAGCGGCGCGGGCGACGCGTTCATCGCCGAGGCCTGCGAGTACGACCGCAGCTTCCATAACCTGGCCCCCACCGTCGCGGTCATCACCAATCTGGAAGAAGACCACCTCGACTGCTACGCCAACATCTACCAGATCATCGAAAGCTTCCGGCAGTTCGTGAAGCTGGTGCCTCAGGGCGGCCGGATCATTGCCCACGGGCGCGATCCGCACGTGGCCAAGGTCATCATG
>DASVSC010000079.1:0-3323 GCA_036388295.1 Tepidisphaeraceae bacterium
GCTCCCCCTCCCCTTGCGGGAGGGGGTGGGGGGAGGGGTTCTGCAGTGCGAAGAGAACACCGACGATCGAAGGACCCCTCCCCTAACCCCTCCCGCAAGGGGAGGGGGAGCAGAGGGGCCGCTATGTCCGACTTGGAAATCCTCCGCCGGCACGCCGAGAGCCGCCTGATTGATCTACGGCACCAACCACTGCCAGTGCGCCTCGCCGTCTGGCCAGGTGAAGCGGATGCGGTGCCAGACGCCCGCTTCCCGCCGCAGCCACTCTAAAGACGCGACGCGACAGCGGACCACGCTGAATTGCGCGCGGCCGTCGCCGTCACCGTCGTGTGGCGCGGGGACGTCCGGGCCGTCGATCGTCGCACCCGGTGTCAGCGGCGAACGGTACGACGCCCGCGCCGCAAGCGGCACCGCGGCCCATTCCGCGTCGGCCACGTCGTCGTCCGTGTGCAAAGTCGTCGATGTCTGCAGGCGCAGCTGCAGCCAGTCCGCCCCGTCGTAGAACAGCCACGCCGCGGCCGCGTTGTGCTGCAGGGCGGCGAACTTCGGACTGCGGCGGTCGGTCTGGAAATCGATCAAACGCCGCAGTGGATCGACGCGCCGCAACACCACCGTCCGCACGTCGGCCATCCCGGCCGCATCGGCGGTGGCCAGGGCGGCGATGCGGAAGGGGTGATCGGCGCGCGCCCGGCCCTGCCGCAAACGGTTCCAGGCATCGGCGAGCAGAATCGGCGGGGCGTCAGGCATGGCCGGCAGTCTAACGGACGTGGAGCGGGTTCGTATCCGTGTTCGGGTGGCCCGTTTTACGCCCGGCGGCGGGCCGTGCCCGCCCTACACCGGCGGCTTTGCCGTGGGTTGTGTGACCGCTTCTATATGAACCTCATCCGTTCACTCGCTACGGCACGATCTGCGGGTCCGGGTCGAAGCGGCTGACCTGCTGATCGATATACACGTCCCCGGCCGCCAGGGACTCGCAGTGGCCGTCGATGAAGCTGTAGTTGAGCACGCCCGACTTCGCGGCCCGCATCCCGCCGTGGCGGCCGATGGGCATTTCCTTCGCCATCTCCGCATAGGCCAACTCCGGGGCGACGGCGTTCCACCTGTTGACGTGAACGTGGTCGGACTTGCCGTCTTCGCCCACTTCGACGAACTGCACGATCTCGGACGACCGCTTGATCTGCGTGATTTTCAGTTTCCTCTTCGAAACCGAAGCGTGGGTCGGCGAGACGTAGTTGTTAATGCCGTAACTGGTCAGCCGAAAGCCGGCCACGCCGGGCGCGGCGGGTGTGAAGATCTGGTCAAAGTAGATGCTCTGGTCAGCCGTACAGCGCCGCACCAGGGGCACGGCACTGTACGGCTGCAACTGCCCGATCCAGCTGCCTTGTTCGGTGCCGTTGCCGGCGTAGACCAGACGGTTCTCCTGTGCGGCCGCGAACATGACCTGCGCGGTGGCCAGGTTGCGCATGTTCGATAAGCATTTAACCCGCACGGCGGCCTGGCGGGCGGCTGACAGCGAGGGCATGAGAATGGCGACCAACGTCGCGATGATGCCGATAACGACAAGCAGTTCCACCAGCGTGAACGCACGCGGGCGCGAGGCATGACAATGAGACATGGCGGCTCCGGAAAGAACATCGGTTCGCCTCGCGCGCGGCGGCGGGGGCGGGTCTGGCTGCACGAACGCAGTCAGCCGATGCGGGGCGGGCCGTTGGCGAAATAGGTGGGGCTGCAGAGCAGCTGATGGCGTTTGCTCGGCTCGATCAGCCGGCGCAGTTCGCACAAGCCGCTTGGGGCCAGATTAATATCGAACACCGGCGGCAGCGGGTAGCCGTGGGCTTGGTAGCAGACGGCGCAGCGCGACTGCCGCTCGGGCGAGGGCGTATTGGCGGGCGACGGTTTTGGGGAATCGCCGGATTCGGCGACACAGCAGCCGGCGGCGTTGGGCGCGGCCTTCGTTGCCGCGTCGCAAGCACGCGCGTCACCGCCCACCACAATCATGCCGCGCACGTGGCCGGGCAGGATGGCGAGCATCCAGAACGCCTGCAGCGCGACGAAAGTGATTTTAAGCAAATGCGTCCACACGGCGGCCTCACCGTAGGGACAGCGTCGGGGCTGATCAATCAGGTAATCCGCTGTGCGACGGATCGGCATGCGCGGCCGCGGTCAGCCGCGGTGTCATTGCGGGCCGGCGGACAACGCGACGGAAAACACCGCGGGCCCGGTCATTCAGACCGGGCCCGCGGCGGGTTGGCAATGACGGTCGGCCGACTGTGTCGGCCGGACCGAACGCGTTCGGTCGGTTAGTGGTTATGGCCGGCCGTGGTGCTGTCCATCTTCAGGTCGAGCGGCATGCCCCTGGCTTCGGCCGCCTTGAAAATGTCGGCGGTGTGGGCGCGAACCTTCGGCAGCACTTCGGTGGCGTACGCCTTGAGGTCGCTGTCCTGAATCATCGGCAGGTGATCGGTGTAGTTGTTGATCGTCATCAGGTGGTCGGCCCGCATGTGCGACAGGTAGGCCTTTTCCATCTTGTCCACCGGCAGGGCGGCGATGTAGGCGGCTTCCTGCTGCTTCATCATCGGCAAACTGGTCGGGTAGGTGACACCCAGCTTCTGGCCGATGGGCATCAGCTTTTCCTGGGCCATCGTGTGCTCTTTGACCATCATTTCGGCGACGGCCTTGACCTTCGGGTCGGTGGCCTGGGCGGCGACCATGCGGCTCATTTCGATTTCCGCCATGTTGCCGACGCCTGCCATCAGGGCGAACTTCGCGTCATGCGATTCGACGGGCGAAGTGGCGAACTTCGCCAGCTGCTTGTTGATAACGGCATCGGCCTCCATGCCGCGGCCCATGCCCAGGGTGCTACCGGCGCCGCCGGTCATGCCGGGCGATTTTTCGTCCGTCGGACCGCCTTGGGGGCCGGTCATGGGCGGAACCTTCTGCTGCTTGGGCATCGGGTTCTCTTGGGCGATCGCGATCGAACCGACGGCCAAGCCGGCGGCCAAAACAAGGGCGGTGAGGGGGCGTGTACAGGGGGTCATCGTCGTCTCCAGTTGCCGGCCCCTCCGCGGGGCCGTATCCGCGAGTCGAGGCAGGCCCGCTCCAGCGGGGCCGCGTGCCGTGCGACTCTGACCAACGCTAGCGCCTGCCTGCGGTGGGTAAGATGAAAACGGCTTAAAATCAGGGAAAAGATTTACGGCGCAGCGAAGACGGGCCAATCCGAAACCTTAGAGACATGTCAAAAAGCAAAAGGCCCGGCCAATTCGGCCGGGCCTTTTGATCAGATATAGCGTCGGGGGGGTGAGAAAGGAGGGGGGGGACCTTTCTCG
>DASVSC010000080.1:0-3530 GCA_036388295.1 Tepidisphaeraceae bacterium
CCCCCCGGCTCGCCGACCCATCGCGATCTCAAAATCCACCTCCGCCCCCACGCTGCGCCCGATCCAGTTGCGCTGCATGTCCTTCAGACTGTTCGGCCAATCGAGCAAATCCAAATCATTGAGCAGCCGGTCCGCGTATGCAGTGATGCGCAGCATCCATTGCCGTAACGGCCGGCGTTCGACGGGGAAGCCGCCGACTTCACTTTTGCCGTCGATCACTTCTTCGTTCGCCAGCACCGTGCCCAGCTGGGGGCACCAGTTCACGGGGGCTTCGTCGGTGTACGCCAGCCGCAAGCCGTCGAGGATGCCGCGTTGTTCGGCCGGGTCGTAGCTGCTCCATTTGCGTAGCGACGAACTCTCACCGCTGACGGCCTCCAGGCCTTCCTGCACCGGGTTGATGTGCACGCTGCCGTCAGGGGCGACGAGGAGGTTCTCGTTTTCCAACTCGCTGACCAAGTGCGCGATCGGCTTGGCCTTGTTGTCGTACGGGTCGAAGTAGCTGTTGTACAGCTGCAGGAAAATCCACTGCGTCCAGCGGTAATACTTCGGGTCCGTCGTGTTGATTTCCCGGTCCCAGTCGTAGGAAAGCCCCAGCGACTGAATCTGTCGGCGGAAGGTTTCGATGTTCTTCCGCGTGGTGACAGCAGGGTGAACATTGTTCTTCACTGCGTACTGCTCGGCCGGCAAACCGAAGGCGTCCCAGCCCATCGTGTGCAGGACGTTGTAGCCTTTATTGCGGTAATAACGGCTCACGATGTCGGTGGCCGTGTACCCTTCGGGGTGCCCCACGTGCAGGCCCGCGCCGCTGGGGTACGGGAACATGTCCAGGATGTACTTCTTCGGCCGGTCGCTGGCCTCGACGGGGTCGAGCGCGCGGAACGTCTTGTTCTCCAGCCAATATCGCTGCCACTTTTTCTCGACCGCCGCGTGGTTATACGCCATAGACCCGCTCATCATACGGATCGCCCGCCAATGGGCGAGAGGCCCGCGGACGATCCCGGCCGGCGGCTGAGATTTGTGTCAAATCGAAACAGGACCGTCGGCGATCCGGCTACTCGTACACGTCACTGCGCTTGGCGATGGTGACGACATACACCGTGACGGCGTTGTCGTTAACTGTGTAAACCACCCGAAGGTCACCCACACGGTAACGGTAAGCACCCGCGAATTGTCCCTTCAACGGCTTAACGCCATTGCCGCGGCGTGGCTCTCTTTCCAAAGCAGCGAAGCAGCGGGCCAGCTTTTTGGCCACGGGTTTATCTGCATTCTCGTAGAAACGCTGCGCTTCGCGCGAGAGTTCGACGCTATACATCCGCGCGAACCTTGCGCCACGGCCGGGTGCGGCCGGCTTTGATGTCTTTTTCGCCTCGGGCGAACGAGGCTTCGAAGCCGGGGATCGATAACAATTCCAGTGTGGCGGCGTCCGACGTGCGGCTCTTAACGAAGGCAAGGAACGCCGACGCGACGCGGAGCTGCGGCGGCGAGAGGTCGTCGATCAGGGCTTTGGCGTGCTGCCGGAGGTCGCCGTCGCTCATGGGGGTTAGTTTATCCGGCGGGCAGACGCGGGTCGAGGTTATTCGGTTCGACAGGCGTCTGCCTTTAACCTCGCTCCGTCGCTTGTCGCTTGCCGTTTGGGCTCATGATGGTCCAATCGGGTGATGCTTTCTTCCACCAGCCCGGATGCCGCCAATATTTACGTCCGCCGGTGGGTGGACAGCGTCGTGAAGCACTGCCGGCCGGACGCGGTGCTGTGGTGTGACGGGTCGGCCGACGAGCGGGCCGACGTGCTGAAGCGCGGGGAGGCGGACGGCACGTTCCTGAAGCTGAACCCACAGAAGTGGCCGGGCTGTTATTACCACCGGTCCAACAGCAACGACGTCGCCCGCACCGAACACCTCACCTTCATCTGCACGCCGTCGCAAGACCTGGCCGGGCCGACGAATAACTGGATGAACGATAAGGACGCGTACGCCAAGATGCGGCCGCTGTTCAAGGACTGCATGGTCGGGCGGACGATGTACGTCGTGCCGTTCGTCATGGGCATTCCCGGCTCGCCATTGGCGAAGGTCGGCGTGCAGCTGACCGACAGCCTGTATGTGGTCGCGAACATGGCCATCATGTCGCGCATGGGCGACGTGGCTTGGGACGTGCTGGGCCGAGAGCGCGGGTTCACGAAGTGCGTGCATTCGGTCGGCGACGTAAACCCCGACCGCCGCTATATCTGCCATTTCCCGCAGGACAACACCATCTGGAGCTTCGGCAGCGGCTACGGCGGCAACGCGCTGTTGGGCAAGAAATGCATGGCCCTGCGCATCGCCAGCTACCTGGGTCGGCAGGAAGACTGGATGGCCGAACACATGCTGCTGATGGGCGTGGAAAGCCCCGACGGTGAGAAGACGTACGTGGCCGGTGCGTTCCCCAGCGCGTGCGGCAAGACGAACTTCGCGATGCTGATCCCGCCGAAAAAGTACGCCGACGCCGGGTGGAAGGTCACAACCGTAGGCGACGACATCGTCTGGATGTGGGTCGACGAAGTAAGCGGCCGGTTGCGCGCGATCAACCCGGAGGCGGGCTACTTCGGCGTCGTGCCGGGAACGAACACCAAGAGCAACGCCAATGCGATGGCGTCGATGGCCCGCGACACGATCTTCACGAACGTAGCCCTCGTGCCGCTCGACGACGGTTCGTACGACGTCTGGTGGGAAGGGAGCGACTGGCCGGCGCCGAAGCGGGCGATTAACTGGGAAGGGCGTGAGTGGTCGCCGTCGATCGCCAAGCACACGGGGATGAAGGCGGCGCACCCCAACAGCCGCTTCACCGCGCCGGCGACGAACAACCCGGTGCTGGACCCGGCCTTCAATGACCCGCAGGGCGTGAAGGTGAGCGCCATCGTCTTCGGCGGGCGGCGGAGCAAAACGATTCCGTTGGTCTATCAGGCGTTCAACTGGGTGCACGGCGTGTACATCGGCGCGACGATCGGCAGCGAAACCACGGCGGCCGCGACGGGCACGCAGGGCGTCGTCCGCCGCGACCCGATGGCCATGCTGCCGTTCATTGGCTACAACATCCGCGACTACCTGGTGCACTGGTTCCGCATGCGCAAGAAGATGCACGACTGCCCGCGCATCTTCATGGTCAACTGGTTTCGCAAGAACGAGCAGGGCCAGTTCATCTGGCCGGGATTCGGCGAGAACATGCGCGTCCTCAAGTGGATCATCGACCGCTGCCAGGGCCGGGCTTATGCGCGGGAGACGCCGATCGGCTGGATGCCGCGCAGCCAGGACATGGATTTGGACGGCCTGGACATCAGCGAGACCGACTTCAAGCAGCTGATGGCCGTCACGCCGGACGACGTGAAAGCGGAAATCCTGAGCCAGGAAGAACTGTTCCTCAGCCTGGCGGGCGATCTGCCGAAGGAAATGATCTTCCAACGCGAAATGCTGATCACGCGGCTGTGAGGGGCGACCCGAGTAACGGCCGCCGGTTCCCTCTCCCGGTATCCCGGAAGAGGGGACCCGAGTAGGGGGGGG
>DASVSC010000081.1:0-7889 GCA_036388295.1 Tepidisphaeraceae bacterium
GTCCATGACAACATTCGTCGACGCCTGCCTGACCGCAATGACCGACTCGACCGTGGCGGTCGAGAAGCACGAGCGCGTGCGCCCCAAAGTCGGCAAGCTACTCAAGGCCCTCGCCGGCAAGACGAACATCGTCATCACCTCGCACCTGCACCCCGATCCTGACGCCCTGGGGTCATGTCAGGCCATGCAGACGCTGCTCGGCGCGCTGCGGCCCGATGCGAAGGTGACCATTCGCCTGCAAGGCCAGGTCGGTGGCGGCATCAACGACGGGTTCACGCGCATCAGCCGGATGGACTACCTGCCCTGGGACGCGTCGCTGCCGAACGATTTCGACGCCCTGGTGCTGGTCGACACGCAGGCCGGCTTCGCCAACTGCGCGCTGCCGGAGGGCGTTCAGCCGACGGCGGTAGTCGACCACCACCGCGGCCGCGGCCGCCGGGCCAAGGCAGCGTTCACTGATGTCCGCATCAACGTCGGCGCGACCGCCTCCATCCTGTTCAGCTATTTCATGGAAGCCAAAATCGCGATCTCGCCGGAACTGGCGGCGACGATGCTCTACGCCATCGAAAGCGACCTCAGCGGCATCGCCGGCCAGCAAGGCGGGCTCGACACGATCGCTATCTCCTCGCTCACCCTCCTGGCCGACACGAAGCGCCTTTACCAGATGCGCTACGTCGACCTGCCGCCCGGCTATTACGGCGCGTTCGCCGAGACGGTGAAGCAGGCCACGCGGTACGGCGAGGTGCTGGTGGCGCACCTGGACCACGTCGATTTTGCCGAAACGCCCGGCGTGATGAGCGACTTCCTGCTGCGCTGTCGCGACATCAACTGGACGATGGTCACCGCCCTGCACAACGGCCGATTCGTGTTCAGCATCCGCACGAAGGTCGCCAACCGCAGCGCCGGCGAAGTGGCCCGCGGCATCAGCGACGGCCTCGGCGACGGCGGCGGCCATCTGACCAAGGCCGGCGGCGCGATCCCGGTCGTCGACCCGTCGCCCGGCGACCTCGACGCCCTGCGCGTCCGCCTCGGCCGGCGTCTGCTGCGCTGCCTGAAGGTGCCGCTGACGAAGGGGACGAAGCTGGCGTAAGCCGACGCGTCGCCGAACGAGCGGGTCTGCGGTATCTTCGCCGGTCTTATGTCGACCGAGATGCCCAAAGCGTACGACCCCACCGCCGTGCAGGCCGAAGTGGCCGCGGTGTGGGAGAACGAGAAGCTGTTCCACGCCGAACCGACCGACCCCGGTGAACCCTACAGCGTCGTCATCCCGCCGCCGAACGTCACCGCCGCACTGCACTTAGGCCACGCGCTCAACAACACGATCCAGGACGTGCTGATCCGCAAGGCGCGCATGGAGGGCAAGAACGCCGTCTGGCTGCCCGGCACCGACCACGCCGGCATCGCCACGCAGACGGTGGTGGAAAAACGCGTGCTCAATGAGGAAGGCCGCCGCCGGACCGACTTCCGGCGCGACGAGTTCGTGAAGAAAATCCAGGCGTGGAAGGACGAATACGAACAAGTCATCCTCGGCCAGCTCAAGGCGATGGGCTGCAGCTGCGACTGGGACCGCACCGCGTTCACCATGGACGCGCCACGCGCCAAGGCCGTGCGCGAGGCGTTCTTCCAACTATTCAAGGCCGGCTTGATCTACCGCGGCAAACGCCTGGTGAACTGGGACCCGGCCACGCAAACCGCACTGGCCGACGACGAAGTGGAGATGGAAGAAGTCGATGGCTTTTTCTATTACCTCAAGTACCCGGTTTATGAGCGGGACGGCGACAACTTCTTCCCGCCGCAGGAAGAACACAAAGGCATGGGCACCTGGGCCCCGCTCTACGTGACGGTGGCCACGACACGACCCGAGACGATGCTGGGCGACACCGCCGTTGCGGTGAATCCGACCGACTCGCGGGCCGCCTCGTTGCGGGGCAAATACGTGAAGCTGCCGATCGTCAACCGGTACATCCCGATCATCGAAGACGACTACGTGGTCAAGTCCATCGACGAGGGCGGCGACCCGGCCGACGTGAAGGCGCAGTTCGCCAGCGGCTTCCTGAAAGTCACCCCGGCCCACGACCCGAACGACTACGAGATCGGCCAGCGCCACAGCCTGCCCGTCATCAACGTCATGGCCCCCGACGGCAGCATCAGCAACCAGCACGGCTGGAGCCAATTAGACGGCCTCGGCGGTGTCGGCGAAGCCGGCTTCCTGCTCGGCCTGAGCCGCGAGGCCGCCCGCGAAGCCGTGGTCGAATGGTTCCGCCGCCACGGCCTGCTGGAAGCAGCGGTACCCTACCGCCACAGCGTCGGCCACAGCTACCGCAGCCACGTGCCGATCGAGCCGTATTTGAGCGATCAATGGTATTGCCGCGTGACGGACGAACGGCTGGCCGGGGCGGCCCTTCGCGCTCTATCGACCTCTTCCCCCTCCCCCCTTGCGGGGGAGGGCGGGGTGGGGGGTTCGAGCGTCGGGAAGTCTCCCGAGGCGGGAAATCCCTCCCCCCACCCCCTCCCGCAAGGGGAGGGGGAGAAGAAAGCCGACACCGTCACCTTCTACCCCGGCCGCTACGCTAAGACGTACCAGACGTGGAACGAAAACATCCGCGACTGGTGCATCAGTCGACAATTGTGGTGGGGACATCGGATTCCGGTGTGGACCTTGCAATCGGATGTTCGTGACGCAACTGGCGAACTGATTTGGAACGAAGCCGATGTAGGCGGCCTCCTTTCCACATGGATCAAAGAGGTTGGGATTGAGAAGGATGTGATTGTGATTAGCACGTCCGGCGCAGTGCCCGCATTCAACATCTGCACTCGCACCGCCCAAGCTGATGCGGCCGTTGGTGAACTCGCTCGTGTCACCTACATGGCAAACTCGGAGGACGACGAACATTACGGAAGGAAATCATCGGTTGTTCCCCACTTAGTCCAAGTCATTTCGTCGCTCGAACAAGACCCCGACGTTCTCGACACCTGGTTCTCCAGCGCCCTCTGGCCGCTCAGCACACTCGGTTGGCCTGCTGCCAACGCCGCGCCGCTCACCAAGTGGAACCCCACCACCGTCCTCACCACCGCCCGCGAAATCATCACGCTCTGGGTCAGCAGGATGGTGATGTTCAACCAGTTTTTCCTCGGCCAGGTGCCGTTCCGTGACGTGTTCATTCACGCGATGATCCAGGACGGCGACGGCCGGAAGATGAGCAAATCGCTCGGCAACGGCGTCGACCCGCTCGACATCATCCATAGCCACGGTGCCGACGCGATGCGATTCACGCTCGCCAGCATGTGCACGCAGACCCAGGACGTGCGGATGCCGGTGGAACGCGACCCGGCGACCGGCCGCAACACCAGCCCGAAGTTCGACATCGGCCGCAACTTCGCCAACAAAGTCTGGAACGGCGCACGGTTCGTCATCGGGCAGATCGCGGCGCTGCAGAACGGCGAGTCGGCGAGTGGGCGAGTCGTGGCGGACGGCGGCGTGGCGGACGTCGGCGTGGCCGCTTCAGCGGCCATGTCTTCCGCCCCCGACTTCCCCAGCGCCAACCAAACCGCAAAGGTCCTGACGCTGGCCGACCTGTGGATTCTGTCGCGCCTCAACCGCACGATCGACGAAGCCAACGATGCCTTGGCCGGGTACCGCTTCGATCAATACGCCAAGGCCTGCTACGACTTTTTCTGGCGCGACTTCTGCGACTGGTACGTCGAGGCCGCCAAGCCGCAGATGAAGGACCCGACACGGCAGGCCAGCACGGCCCGCGTGCTGGCGTCGGTGCTGGACGCATCGATGCGCCTGCTGCACCCGGTGATGCCGTTTGTCACCGAAAAGATCTGGTGGCAGCTCAACGAAGTCGCGCCCGAGCGCGGCGTGATGGGCCGGATCAATTGTCCGCCGTCGCAGCGGTGCATCAAGGCGCAATGGCCCCGCCGCGGCGAACTGGCGGAGGCGGCCGAGCAGATTTTCGAGAAGATCCAGGAGATCGTCGTCGCCATTCGCACGCTGCGCAGCGATTACAAGATCGACGCCAGGAAGTCGGTGGCCGTCAGCATCAAGAGCGGCGAGGAGGCGGCCCATGGCATTCTGTCGCTGAAGGCGTCGATCGAACTGCTGGCCGTCTGCACGATCCGCGACGTGGGCGAACACGTCGCCAGCCCCGACAACGCCACGGCCGTGCAGGCGGGCGGATGCGAAGTGTACGTCGAAGGCCTCGTCGACCCCGCCGCCGAGGCGCAGCGTGTCGCCAAGCGGAAGGACGAACTGACTAAAGCCGTCGCCGCGCTGAAAGGCCGGCTGAACAACGCCGGCTATCTGGCCAAGGCCCCGCCGCATCTGGTGAAGCAGACGCAGGACCAATTGACGGAAGCCGAGGCGGAGTTGGCGTCGCTGGGCTAAAAGAGTGGCCGCAGATGAACACAGATAAACGCAGATGAGAAAAGCCTTTTTTATTTGCGTTCATCTGCGTTCATCTGCGGCCCCTTTCTGCTAGCGGTGCCGAAGCGCGTCGATCGACTTTAGTTGGCGAAGCGAAATGGCCGATAAGTCATTATCGGACCATGCCGCGCCCGTTTCTGCCCATTCTCCTCGTCCTTGCCCTCTCGGCAGTCGCACACGCGGCCAGCGTCGACCGCGTCCTGCGCCGCTTCGATTTCGAAGAGCGGGCGGCCGGCAATGTGGAAGACGTGCCGATGGACTGGGACAAAATCGAAGGCCCCGGCCTGCCGCACTATGTCAACGGCGGGCTGACGACCGACGCCGCGTACGCCGGCCAGTTTTCGTTCGGCTTCGACCTCAACGGCGGCAGCCTGATCTACCGCTACCCCGCCGGCCACATCGCGGTGCACGCCGGCGGGAAATACCGCATCCGCGTGATGGCCCGCACGCAAGGCGTCACGAACGCCCGCGCCCGGCTGACCGCCTATTGTGCCGACGCGAAGAAGCGCCCGATCAAGACGTCCGTCACGCGTTCCGCGCCGCTGCAAAGTGCGACCGACGAATGGTCGCCACTAGAGATCGACTTTGCCGCCCCGGAAGGCGGCGAATGGCTCGTGCTGGAACTGGGGCTGGTGCAGCCGTCGATATGGCGGCAAACGTCGCTCGGCGAAGCGGCCGTTCACGAACAGGATATCCGCGGCCGCGCCTGGTTTGACGAACTGACCGTGGCGCAGGTGCCGCAATTGCGGCTGGAGATCGCGGCGGCCGGCAATGTGCTGCGGCGCAGCGACCCGGCCGCCATCGACATCACCCTCACCGACCGCCTCACCGCCGATCTGGTCGGCCGGCTGGTGCTGCACGACGCCGTGGGGCGGACGGTCTATCAGCGCTCTGGCGATTTCGGCCTCGCTTCGGCCGGTACTTCCGCCAGCGGCCGGTTGGTTCTGCCGACGCTGCCCGCCGGCTGGTACCGGGCGACGCTGTCATTCGAAAGCGGTGGCATGGAAGTCGGGCGGCAGTCCATGGCGTTCGTTCAACTGCCCGACGACGCCACTGTTGCCGAGCCCGACGCCCGCTTCGGCGTGATCGCCACCGCCCTGCCGTTCAAGGCCTGGGACACGTTACCGAAGCTGTTGCCGGTGCTGGGCGTCTCTCGAGTAAAACTGGCGGTTTGGGCCGAAGCCGGTGACATCGAACACCTGCCCGAGCTCGACTTCAACCGCCTGATCGACCAGCTGCACCGCCGCGGCATTACGCCGATCGGCTGCCTGATCGCACCGCCGCCGGCCGTGGCGTCGGCGATCGGCGGGAGTGATTGGACGCGACTGCCCCAGGCGAACACTGACGCCTGGCAGCCGGCGATGGCGCTGATGATGTCGCGTTACGCCGGGCATCTGGATCGTTGGCAGTTCGGCGCCGACCACACCGCCGCCGACTTCGCCGCCCGGCCGGTGTTGCGGCAGGCGTACGACGCCGTGCTGGTGCCGATGCAGTCGCTCTTCCGCCCGCCCGACCTGGCCATGCCGTGGCCTATTTATGCCGACCCGCCGAGCCCCGCCCCGCCGGCGATCGCGCTGAACGTGCCGACGGACGTGCTGCCGCAGCACCTGCCGTTGTACGTCGAAACGATGCTCAACAGCGGGCCGACGCGCGTGTCGCTGACGCTGAACCCGCTGCCGACGGGCGCCTACGGCCGGCCGACGCAGCTGCGCGATTTGGCCCAGCGCATCGGCTTCGCGCTGGCCGCCAAGGCCACGCGCATCGACCTGCCCCTTCCCTTCGTTCCCGCCCAGAACTCGGCCGCCGGCCAGGAGCCGGTCGACACGTTTCTCGCCCAGCGCACACTGCTGACCAGGCTGGCGGGCACCACTTACAAAGGCCGCATGCCGCTCGGCGACGACGTCGAGGCGCTGCTGTTCGACCGCGACGGCGAGGGCGTGCTGTTGGCGTGGACGAAGTCACCGCAAGCCGGCCCGAAAACAGTTCCGGTGATGCTCGGCCGGTTGCCGCAGGCGGTCGATCTGGACGGCAACGTGTCGCCCGTGCTGAAGCCGCGTTCGACCGACGGGACGACCGACATCACGATCAACGCCGTCCCGACTCTGGTCATCGGCATCGACGGCAACTTAGCGCAGCTGCGGAGCAGCTTCTCGCTGGATAATTTGTTGCTGGAATCGTCGTACAAGCCGCACGTCCGCCGGCTGTCATTCGTGAACCCGTATCCGACCCCGATCAGCGGACGGCTGAAGATCAACGGGCCGAGTGGCTGGTCGATCACGCCGCAGTCACCGACATTTAACCTCGCGGCCGGCGAACGCTACGACGGCGTGGTAACGATTGAGTTCCCGTTCAGCAGCGTGGCCGGCGCCAAATCGGTGGACGTGGACGTGAAACTGGACACCGGGCCGGCCTTCAAAGTGCCACTGACGATGCGGCTGGGCCTGGGCGACGTGGGCGTCGATTCGTCGGCGTTCCGAGACGGGGCCGACGTCATCGTGCAGCAGATGATCACCAACTACGCCAGCAAACCCGGCGATTACACCGCCTTCGCCAGCTACCCCGGCGCGGCCCGGCAGGAACGCATCATCCGCGGCATCGCGCCAGGCACCACCGTCATCAAACGCTACCGCTTCAGCAACGTGGGCAGCGACGGACCGAAAACCCTCCGCAGCGGCGTCCGCGAAACGCAAGGCAGCCGCGTGCTGACGGACGAAGTGACGCTGAACTAAGGCCGGTTCACTTCGCCGGCTCAGCCGGCTTGTTCGTGTCGTTGTTCTGGTACAGCACGCCGATGATCGCCGCGAGGCCGACGATGATCGGGACGGCCATTGGCGCGTTGACGAGCTTAGCGTCGATCAGTTTCACGTCGAACAGGCGCAGCTTGTAGACCAGGCAGAGCAGCCCGAACGTCAGCATGCACGCGCCCTGCAGGCTGGTGAACATCATGACGCTGGTGCGGAAGAGGATGAACGACAGCATGCCGAAGAAGATCAGCCCCATGCCGCCGCCGGCCGCGGCGAAGGCCGGGTCGAGGCCGCTGGAGCGCCAGACGGTCATGCCGATGACGGTGCCGATCAGGCCGCCCATGATGGCGACGGCGTACTTCATCATCGGCCACGCCACCGCACCCGCGACGAACGCGCCGACCACCGCCGCCGGCAATGCCGCACCGCTGCGTTGGCCGACGAGGTAGCCCAGCCACCCGCCGACGCACGCGGCGTTCAGCACGACGAGCGTCTTGAAAGCGTAAAGCCCCCAGAGCAGGAAAATCAGTCCCGCAAGGATCAGCAGGATCGCCGCGGCCGAGTTGGCTTCGCGGCAGAGCGTGAGCAGTTCGGACTGCGACAGGCCGTGCCGCAGCACGTCGGCGATGCGGTCGCCGTGGATCGTGAGTAGTTGTTTGGCCGGCTGAGTGGTGGCTTCGCCTTGCATGACCCTTGTATCGGCGCAGGCGATGTTT
>DASVSC010000082.1:0-20599 GCA_036388295.1 Tepidisphaeraceae bacterium
GATCGGTACGCGGTACGAAAAGCGGGCCGACCACTACGCCACGATGCTCACGCTCGGCATGGCCGTCCTCTACCTGAGGGCACTGGCGTGACCCGTCAGACACAACCTAACCCTCTCCCGGCCATACCGGGAGAGGGGACCGGACGTGTTTCCGCGGCACGTAAGTCGTTTGGCAAGCTAGGCAAGCCTCGACACGCCGCGGCGACCCTGTTTTTCGGCCGTATGCTTTTGCTGTGAAGGACTTAGGCCTTGATGCGCGAATGTGATTCGAAGAAACAAAATCTTGTACGATTGAAACACTTATGAACGCTCCCGTTTCAGGCCCTGCCATCCCGTCCGATCCGGTTGTCGCGGCCCTTCGCACGCAGGCGGCGCAGTCCGTCGGCGGCGGCATGCTGCTGGTGTTCGGCGGGGTGCTGGCGTCGATGCTGACGGTGGCGGTGATGGTGATCCTGGTCGGCCTGGTGATCGGCTGGTTCGGCCTCGGGTTCTGGGCCTGGTTCGTCCTCATCGGCCTGATTTTCGCCGGTGGGGCGGTCGCCTGGCTGCGGACGCGGCCGGGACTGCTGGCGGGGCGGGCATTCGAATACGTCGACCCGCGGCAGGAATGGGCGGGGCTGGGGCAATACGAAGGGGCGACCGCGCCGCTGGGCATGATCGCCGACGCCATTCTGATCGGCCCACGCATGATCGGGAGCGGCATCAGCCAGGCGACGGACAAAGAGCCGCTGTCGCGCGAGCGGTTTTTCGACCGCTGCGCCCTGCTCCTGCGGCAACTGGGCCGGGCGGGCGAAGCGGTGCGGCTGCCGGCGGTGCAGGTCGGCGAGGACGAGACGCCCGACAAGCTCCGCCCCGTCACCGCCTACCTCGACCGCCACGGCTGGATCGGCCAGAGCAGCGACGGCGGCCGGCTATGGCTGTCGACGCGGGCGAAAACGGATCTGCCCCGCCTCGGCGTGCCGGTGGGCGTGGTGGAGGCGTGAATGCCAAGGCATGGCCCGCTTCAGCGGGCCTGTGCGTGCGGTTCAAAACCCGGACAGGCCCGCTGAAGCGGGCCGTGCCTCGTGTGTGATGTGCCGACCCGCCCATTTGCCGTTTCTTTTACGCGTGTCCGAGCTTTTTCAGGTTGTCGTACCCCGTTTTCAGCACCGCCAGCGGGTCTTGGCCGTAGCAATCGTCCTGTTCGACGACGCCCCATTCCACGCCCGCGTCGGTCGCAGCACGGGTGAGGGCGGGGAAGTCGAGCGTGCCGGTGCCCACGGCGGCGAATCGGCCGTCGGGCGCGCGGTCCTTGCAGTGCAGGATTCGCAGCCGCGAGCCGAGGCCGCGGAGGAATGTGAGCGGGTCGAGGCCGGCTTGGGCGACCCAGTAGACGTCGACTTCGTACGCCATCAGGGCCGGGTCGACGTGCTGCCGTAGCAGGTCCATGGCGGTCTGGCCGTCGAACTGCTGGAACTCGAAGTCGTGGTTGTGGTAGCTCAGCCGCATGCCCTCGTCGGCCAGCTTTCGGCCGATGCTGTTGAAGGACGCCGCGTGCCCGAGCCAGTCGGCCTTGGTCTGACGGCGGCTTTCGCCGAGGTATGGGATGACGACTTCGATATTGCCGATCGTCTTCTGGTCGCGCACCGTGTTGACGAAATCGGTTTCGAGCGATTCCAGCGGGACGTGGGTGCCGCTGACCCGCAGGCCGGCATCATCAAGCGCTTGCCGAAGCTCGGCCGCGGTTTTCAGGCTGCCGAAGCCGGCCAGTTCGACGCCGGTGAAACCGATCGCCCGCACGGCCTTGAGCAGGGCCGGCATCTCTTTTTGGGCCGCGTCGCGAACGGTGTAGAGCTGGGCGGACAGTTTTAAGTTGGCCATACGCATTACTTTGCATCCGGTCCGACGAAACGACAAGGCGAATGGCTGTTGGGAACCGAAGAAATATTGGATTTAAATCAAACTTTGTGAACAGGTCGGACGTACAAATATGCAGACGAAAGTCACCTTCCTCCTTCCCTGGGCGGCGTGGGTTCCGAGAGACCCACGCCGCCTTTTTGCGCGCTTAAATCAGGCCGGTTTGTAGGGCGGGCACTGCCTGTCGTCGATCGGGAAAGGCGGGCAGTGCCCGCCCTACGGAAGAACGGCGGTTGTCACGTCGCGGGGAACATCTGTTGGCCCGCTAACACCACCCGGCTGAACCGGCCTTCCAAGCGTTTGGCCAAGGTGGCGGCGTCGGCGGTCAGGGCGGCCAGTGTCGCGTGCGAGGGCGTGCCTGTCGCCAGATCGTCCAGGTCGGCGGCCGTCGTGCGGGGAGTGAAACCGCCCAAATCCAGCAGCGAGCGGCGGATGACGTCTTCGGCGGACGTGACGCCGGGCGGCACCGTCACGCGGGCGATCGCGTAACTGAGGGCCGACCCGGGCTCGAAGGTGCCGACCTGGTCGGCCACGTTCAGCACCCGGGCCGGGGCGAGGGTGGTGCGCCACAGGGCTTCGCAGGCCGTCGCGTGGTCGTGGCGGCCGCGGTGGACGAGCAGGAACATCGCCATCTCCGCCAGCAGCGACGTCGTCGGCGACGCGCCGACGTCCGTGCAGATCGCGTAGTCGATCCCCCGGGCGGCCACGTCGTCCAGCTTCATGATGCCCGATCCCAGCAGCGCGTTGCTGGTCGGGCAGTGGGCGACGACCGCGTGACGGCTTTGCAGGACGGCCCATTCCGGCTCGGTCATGTGCACGCAGTGCGCCAGGATCGGCCGAGTGTCGAGCAGGCCGTCGCGGAGGTAGACGTGGGTGTACGACTCGGCGTCGGGATACAGCACCGTTTCGACGAACTCCTTCTCTGACAGCTGTTCATTGAGGTGCGTTTGCGTCAGCAGTTCGAACTCACGCGCGACGGAGGCCCCGTACTTGCGAAGGCCGGACGACGTGGCGACGGCGAAGCGGTCGGTCACCACGAGGCGCTTCCCGAGCGATTCGGCCAGGTTGCGCAAGTCCGGCTGCACGTACGGGCCGTTGCGCAGATCGACGGGGCAGTTCTGGTCCATCAGCACCAGGCCGCCATGCCAGAGCGGGCCGAGGCGGTGCAGGGCGTCGAAGCTGGCCTCGGCGTGGACGGTGAGGAACACGCTGCCGCCCGCCACGCCGTTGCGCAGCGTGTCGGCCGCGAAGGCGTCGACCACGCGGCGGGCGTCGTCGAGGTCTTCGAACCGCATCTCGGCCGGGAAGACGTTGCGGTTCAGCCCGGCGATCAGGCGGCCCTCGGCCGCATCGCAGGGCACGCCCTCGCAGAAGCGGCCGCGGATCGGGTGCTGCGGCACGTGCGTGTGCAGGTCCAGCATGGGCGGCAACAGCAGCCCGTCGATCCGCTCGATCGCCTGCGGCGTGCCGAAGCGGGCGACGAACTCCGGCCACGGCCCGACGAACGTGACACGGCCCCGTTCGTCGGCCGCCAGCACGCCGTCGGGCAGGAAGTCGATCGTGCGATCCGCTTTAGGATTCAGGATCGGCCCGCGGAGCACTGCTGGCACAGCCATAGCCATCCCTGCAGTATCCGCAGGCTGGCCGCTGGATCAACCGCCGTGCAGGGCACAGTGGACGCTGTAGCGGTCGGGCGCTAGCTCGACGCGCACCTGTCGGCCGGCGGCGGCGTCGTCGATCACGAAGACCACCGGCACGATATCCAGCGCCCGCGCCCGCTCCGGATGGGCGTGCTGAAAGTAGTCGCCCGCGTGCAGGACGATCTTGTAAACGCCGGCCGACAGCTTCGCGCCGCTGATCAGCGGAAGGGCGGTGGTGCCGTCGTCGTTGGTCGAGGCCGCCTTGAGCAGCACGTCGCCTTGCGGTTCCACCCAGTACACCTGCAGACGCAGCCCCGCCGCACGCCGGCCGAGCAGGGTGTCTTCGATGATGGCCGTCAGGGCGCTGGGCATCGGGGCATCTTCCTTGGAACGGGCCGGCGAATCCAACCGCTTGCGGAAATCGAACAGGACGCCATAATTCCACGCTCGCCGCGACGCCTGTCGCGGCAGGTCCGATGGCCCCTTGGCGGAATTGGCAGACGCGCTAGACTCAAAATCTTGTGCCCACAAGGCGTGCCGGTTCGACCCCGGCAGGGGCCACATTGGCAGAAAACCCGCGATCTTCGCGGGTTTTCTGCATTATCCAAAAGCACACGTGTTCACGTAGCGGGCGCTAGTGTTCCCTCTCCCGGTATGGCCGGGAGAGGGTAGGGTGAGGGCTTCGACCGAGCGGCATAGAACGTCAGCCCGCGACCGCGTTCTTCAAGTCCGCTGTCGTCGGCCCTCACCCTAGCCCTCTCCCGGCCATACCGGGAGAGGGGACCAGATGCCATCTCAACGATTGACCGCCGGCCGCAGCAGGGCCTGCGGCGTCGGCGCTTGGCCGTTGATCTTCACCGTCTGCGTCAGCCGGATGTCGGTCGACGACGCGCCGACCTGCAGTTCGATTTGGCCTGATTCCAGCGACCACGTATTGCGTCCGACGTCCCAGTACGCCAGCCGCGACGCGGGCACCGTCAGCGGCACGGTCTTGGTCTGGCCGGCGGGAATGTGGACGCGGGCGAACGCCTTCAGTTCCTTCTTCGGCCGGTCGATCGCGGAGCCGACATGGCGGACGTACAGCTGGACGACGTCGTCGCTGTCGCGCGGGCCGCTGTTGGTCACATCGACGCTGACGCGCAGCGTGCCGTCCTTGCCCAGTTCGGCGGCGTCGGCCTTCAGGTTTGCGTAGGCGAACGTCGTATAGCTCAGGCCGAAGCCGAACGGGTAGAGCGGCTCGGGCTTGGCGTACAGGTACGTGTGGCCGTGACGGATGTCGTAGTCGAGCAGGCGCGGCAAGTCGCTCATCCGCTTCGGCCAGGTCTGCGTGAGCCGGCCGGCGGGGCTGACGTCGCCGAAGATCACGTCGGCCAAACCGTTGCCCAGTTCCTGCGCGCTGTGCGTGACGTGCAGAATGGCCGGGACGTTTTCCTGCGTCCAGTTGATCGCGTACGGGAAGCTGCTGACGAGCACGACCACCGTCCGCGGGTTAACGGCCCGCACGCGCTTGATCAGCTCTTCGTGTTCCAGATCGATGCTCGCGCGGTCCATCGCCTCTTTGCCGAAGCTGGGCAGCGTACGCTGTTCCCAGCCGGCGCCGCCGGTCGGGTGATTGCCGACGAAGACGACTGCGATGTCGCTACGGCTGGCGTGATAGGTCACGCCGCCGTCGTCGTTGCTGGGGGCGAACTGGATTTGCAGCGGCGTCGCCGGCGCGGGCTGGCCCATGCCGAGTGCCGGCGCGGTGCCGGGCGCGGGGGCGGTGGGCGGCGGCGTCGGGTTGCGCAGACGCTCGAGCTGCCGCGCCTCGGCCCGGCGCTGCACGCGCCCGCGGAACCCGTCGATCGGCGAGACGGCGTAGGGCGGCGTGCCGCCGTACCAGTCGCCGAGCACTTCGAACGACCGCGGCCCGATGACCGCGATGCTGCGCACCTTCGTCTCGTCGATCGGCAGCAGGTTGCCCTCGTTTTTCAACAGCACAATCGACTGCTGCACGGCCTCACGGGCCAGGGCACGCGCCTCGTCCTTCATCCACGGCTCGACCGGGTCGTGCTCGGGTGTGCCGATGGCGGCGTACGGGTTGCCCTCGGGCGGATCGAACTGGCCGAGCTTGAGCATCACGCGGTAGACGCCGCGCAGACGCTCGTCGATGTCGGCCTCGCTGAGCAGGCCTTGCGCCAGAGCGTCGTTAACGGGCTTGGCCTGGCGGTCGAGGAACTGGTTGATGCCGGTCTTCACGCAGGCCGCGGCGGCCTGGGCGAGGTCTTCGTAGTAGTTCTGGGTGCGTACGAGGTTTCCGAGTGCGCCGCCGTCGGTGCAGATAATGCCGTCGTTGCCCCATTCCTTCATCGTTACGTCGCGCAGGATCGGGTGGACGGTGCAGGGGATGCCGTTGTAGCTGTTGTACGACGCCATGAACGCGCGCGAGCCGGCCTCGACGATGGCCATCTCGAACGGCTTGGCGAAATACTCGCGGAACAGACGCTGGTCGAAGTTGCTGTTGGTGCGGGCGCGGTCGTCTTCGTTGCTGTTGGCCAGGAAGTGCTTGAGCAGCGACGCGGTGGCCCAGTATTTGGGGTGATCTCCCTGCAGGCCGTGGACGAACGCGCTGCTCATGGTGCCGGTGAGGAACGGGTCTTCGCCGAAGCTTTCTTCGGTCCGGCCCCAGCGTGGATCGCGGGCCAGGTCGGCGTTGGGCGCGCGGACGACGAGGCCGCCCTGCGCGTACTTGGGGCTCTGCAGGATGTAGCGGCACTCGTACGCCTCCTGGGCGGCGCAGCGCCTGAGCAGATCAGGGTTCCACGTTTCGCCGAGGCCGTACGCCTGCGGGAACGTGGTCGTCGGCACCGTGCGTGGCCGGCCCCAGCTGGCGGGGCCGCCCTGCGTCAGGCCGTGCAGGCCTTCGACGTGGCGGACGCCGACGAAGCCGAGGCGCTTCACGCTCGGGTCGGTGCCAAGGGCGTTGACCTTTTCGTCGATCGTCATGCGCTTCAGCAGGTCGTCGATGCGCTGATCGGCCGGCAGCGAGACGTCACGGAAGGGCATGCCCGGCTGCGTCGTCGGCTGCGCGATGGCCGTCGCCGCCGTCGCGACCACGCCCAGAACGGTTCCCCTCAAGCTGTTGGCTGTATTCATCGGTCCTCTTCCTGTTAAATACGCATTCAGGCTACCGACCCGGCGGTCCGGCGGCCAGCGGCAGGAACAAGACCTGACAGGCGAGGCACATCGATGACCCATGCACTCTGGACGAGCAGCGTTTCCATGCTTTTTTTGTCAGCCTGCGCGATCGCCGCCCCGGCGACCACGCAGCAGGCGGACGCCAAGGCCGAGGAATTGCTGCGGCAGATGACGGACGAGGAAAAGCTGTCGCTCGTGCACGCCGACAGCAAGTTCTCCACCGCCCCGATCCCGCGGCTGGGCGTCCCCCAGCGCTGGCTCAGCGACGGCCCGCACGGCGTACGCGAGGACGTCGGCCCGTTCAGCTGGAACTCGGCCAACCGAACCGACGACTTCGTCACCGCCATGCCCAGCCTGCTGAGCCTGGCGGCCGCGTTCGACCCGGACCTGGCGCGCCGTTACGGCGAAACCCTCGGCGAAGAAGCGCGCGCCCGCGGCAAGGACATCCTGCTGGGGCCGAGCATTAACATTCACCGCTCGCCCTTGTGCGGCCGCAACTTCGAGTACATGGGCGAAGACCCGCTGCTCGCCGGTCACACGAGCGTCGCCTACATTCAAGGACTGCAGTCGCGCGACGTGGCCTGCAGCGTGAAACATTACGCGCTCAACAACCAGGAAACGCAGCGCAGCTCGATCGACGTGAAAGTGGACGAGCGTGCCCTGCGCGAGATTTACCTGCCCGCCTTCGAGGCCAGCGTAAAAGAGGGCGGCGCGCTAACTGTGATGGGCGCGTACAACAAATACCTCGGCCAGCACGCCTGTCACAACGAAGTGCTGCTGAACCAGATTCTCAAAAACGAATGGGGCTTCAAAGGCCTGGTCGTCAGCGACTGGTCCGGCGTGCACAACACGCGCGAGGCGGCACTGTTCGGCATGGACCTGGAGATGGGCTCCGATTCGAACACGCGCACGTACGACCAGTTCTTCCTCGCCAAACCGTACCTCGACGGCATCCGTGCGGGGCAGTTCCCGATGTCCACGCTCGACGACAAGGCCCGCCGCAATCTGTACGTAATGGCCAAGACGAACGTCTTCGCCCCCGACCAGCGGTTCAAGGGATCGATGAACACCCGCGCCCACCAAGCCACGGCCCGCCAGGTGGCGGCGGCGGGTGCGGTGCTGCTCAAGAACGAGGGCAATTTGTTGCCGCTCGACCGGCAACGGCCGCCGTCGGTCGCCGTGATCGGCGATTTCGCCACGCGTCTGCAAAGTGCCGGCGGCGGGGCGGCGCAGGTGAAGGCGTTCTACGAAATCACGCCACTGGCCGGCCTGATGAATCGCTTCGGACCGTTGGCGAACGTGACGTTCTCGCAGGGCTTCCGTCGCCCGGAGAATCAGCGCAATCGCCGTAACACGACCGGCCCGTCCGCGACGCAGCCGGCATTCGATTCGGCGGGCGTGCGGATCGACCCGAACGCCGCCGCGCCTGCCAGCCAGCCGGACGAACAGCTGATCGCCCGCGCCGTCGAGGCCGCTAAGGCCGCGGACGTGGCGGTCATTGTCGGCGGCATCGGGCACGGCCGGGGTTACGACGAGGAAGGCGCCGACCGCCGCGATCTGCGTCTGCCGTACGGCCAGGACGAACTGATCCGCCGCGTAGTGGCGGCGAACCCGAAGACGATCGTCGTCCTGCTGGGCGGCGGGCCGGTGGACATGCCGTGGCTGAACGACGTGCCGAGCGTGATGCACTTCTGGTACGGCGGCATGGAGGCGGGCAACGCCTTGGCCGATCTGCTGGTCGGCGACGCCAACCCGGGCGGCAAGCTGCCGTTCACCTGGCCGAAGCAATTGTCCGACTCGCCCGCCCACGCGTTGGGCGCCTGGCCCGGCGCGAACGGCGTGGTCGAGTACAAGGAAGGTTTGTTCGTCGGCTACCGCTGGTTCGACGAAAAGAAGATCGAGCCGCTCTACCCGTTCGGCTACGGCCTGAGCTACACCACGTTCGACTGCAAGAACCTGACGCTCACGCCCGGCCAGGACGCCGCAGGCCTGCCGACGGCGCGGCTGACGTGCGAAGTGACCAACACCGGCACCCGGCCCGGCGCGCAGGTCGTGCAAGCGTTCGTGCACGACGCCGAATCCAGCCTGCCGCGGCCGCCGCAGGAATTGAAGGGATACACGAAAGTAATGCTCGCGCCGGGCGAAACCAAACAGGTGACGATCGACCTGCCGCCCCGCGCGTTCGCCTTCTGGAACCCGGCCGCGAAAGGCTGGACGGCGGAGGCGGGCAAGTTCGAAGTGCGCGTCGGGTTTTCGTCGCGCGACATCCGCCAGACGCAAGGTTTTGACTTGGGTAAGACCGTACCGGTGCCATGAGAGTGCTGTTGAACAGGGCTGCCATGGCCGGCGTCTGGTTCCCTCTCCCGGTATGGCCGGGAGAGGGTTAGGGTGAGGGCTTCGACCGGGCGGCACCGAGCGTCGACTGGGCCGGCTTCGTCGAAGTCTTTCGTCGCCAGCCCTCACCCTACCCTCTCCCGGCCATACCGGGAGAGGGAACACGCGGGCCGGTTTCGTACATTCACCCGTCAATGCAATACCCCGCCGGTGAGGCGGGGTATTGCATTAAGTGAGTTGTCGTTGCCGAGTAGCTAATCCATTCGTGACACCTGCACCGGCTTCGTCGTCGGGGCGGGCACCGTCGCCCGCAGCTGAACCGGCAAGGCCGGCGGCAGTTTGCTGGCGGCCCAGGTCTGGCGGGTCACGCAGACCTGCGTGATCTGCCGGATCACCTCTTCATGGATCTTCGGCTTCTTCTCGATGTTGAAGTGGTTCAGGCTGTCGTCCAGCAGGTCCGTGCGGTCGGTGCGGATGTTCAGGTTGGCCAGCTTCACAGTGTCCGGCTTTTCGGATTCCAACGGAATGCCGCGCAGCCAGGGCATGGCGTCCATCACGCCGTTGCTTTGGTACAGGTTCACGACCTGCTTCACGTTGGCCGGCACCTTCGGCGGGGTGACCGGGTCGAGGGTGACGAGCAGGTCGATCTGGACGTTCTTATCCTTGAGGCGCTGCGCGATGCGCACGATGTTGTCGGCACCATAACTGTGGCCGACGAGGACGACGGGCTCGACGCTGGGGTTGTTCTTGTACCGCTCGGCGATGGTGTCGGCGACGGTCGCCCACTGGTCGGCCTGGAACACCGTCGTGCGAACGCCCTGGGCCGTCAGTTCTTCACCGAGCGAGTTCATGCCGGTGGAGAAGACGCCAATGAAACCGCGGAACAGGTAGGCGTTGCCGACGCGCGGATCGGTGGCCAGGGCGACGGGCTGGATGGCCTCGGTCTTGCCGGGCGAGATGTTGGCGCACCCGCCGGACAGCAGGCCGATCAGGGTCAGAGCGGCGATGGATAAAGTTGACGCTTTCATATCGGTATCCGAGCTTAGGAGCGTTCTGCCCGCATCCGCATAAATTGCGATTCATGCGAGATCGACGTGGCCGGCCACGATTCGGACCATGCCGCCGGGCGTCTGCAGAAGCAGACGGCCTTCGGCGTCGAGGCCGCGAACGTCGCCGGCGACCGGCACGCCCTCGCCGGGTTCGGTCACCCGGACGCTTCGGCCGTGCAAGGCATGGGCACGATCGTACTGGCCGAGCAGGGCGGCGAAGGTTTCGCCGGTCCTTTTCAACAGCCATCGATCGACGGACCCGGCCAGTGCCGCTACCACGTCGTTCATCGCCAGCGTCCGGCCGGCGATGGCCTGCAGCCCGGTCACCCGGTGCCGCAGGCTACCGGGTATGTCGGCGGTCTGGACGTTGACGTTTAGACCGACGCCTACCAAATCCACCCCGTCCAGCCGTTCGCACAGCAGGCCCGATAGCTTCAGCCCGTCGTGCCAGAGGTCGTTCGGCCATTTCATCTGGATGCGGTCGACGCCGGTGAGTCCGATACATGCCTCGCGCACGGCCCAGCCGGCCAGGAGCGGCACGTGATGCGGCGGCAGGCGGTCGTCGGTCGGCAGGCAAAACGTGACGGTGAGCGAACCCCGCCCGGACCACCACGTATTGCTGCCCCGGCCGCGACCGGCTGTTTGTGACGCGGCGAGGACGATGGCGGGGGCGTAGAGCTTGCGCGCCCGTCGCATGACGGCGGCGTGGTCGTTCGTGCTTCTGAGGCGTGTGTAAAAATAGAGGCGGAACGGCTTGAGCCGTTCGCGAAGTGAAGAGAGCTGAAAAGCGTTCGATGACATGCGGGTTCCCTCTCCCGTTGTACTCAACGGGAGAGGGTTAGGGAGAGGGCGAGCGTCAATTGGGTTGCTGGGCAGAGCAGCATTCACCACGGAGACACGGAGGCACGGAGAAGAAAAAAGATAATGCCTTTTTCTTCTCCGTGCCTCCGTGCCTCCGTGTCTCCGTGGTGAATCCGCTTTTGGACCGAATGACATTCGACGCTCGACCCTCAACCTAACCCTCTCCCGCGGGTGCACGGGAGAGGGAACCCGAGCGTTAGTCGAGGACGACCAGCAAATCGCCGCTCGACACGGTGACGCCGACGGCCACTTCCACGTTCGCCACCGTCGCGTCGCGCGGCGCATAGACCGCCGTTTCCATTTTCATCGCCTCGATGCTGAGCAGTTTTTCGCCTTCCTTCACGGTTTGGCCGGCCTTGACGGTGACGGTGCTGATCTTGCCGGGCATCGGTGCGCCGACGTGTTTGGCGTTGTCCGGGTCGGCCTTGGCCCGCACTAGCAGCGTGCTGCTGAGCGTGCGGTCGACCACGCGTACCTCGCGCGGCTGGCCGTTGAGTTCGAAGAACATGGTGCGCGTGCCGTCGTCCTGGGCCGCGCCGGCGGTGAGGAATCGGAGGATCAGGGTTTTGCCCGGCTCGATTTCGATCGCCGCCTCCTCGCCGCTTTTCAGGCCGTAGAAGAAGGCGGGCGTCGGCAGCACGCTGGTGTCGCTGAAGCGGTCGCAGTGCTTCTGCAGGTCGGCGAACACCTGCGGGTACATCAGGTGCGACATCACCTCCGTCTCGCTCGCCTCGCGCTTGAGCGTGCCGGACACTTCCTTCTGCGTTTTCTTGAAGTCCACCTTCGGCAGCGTCGCCGACAGACGGCCCTTGATCGGCTTCACGCCGGCCGAATCCAGGATGATCTTCTGCAGCACTTTCGGCCAGCCGCCTTCGGGCACGCCGATCGCGCCCTGCATCATTTCGACCACGCTCTTGGGGAAGCTAAGCTTCTTGGACGGGTCGAGCACGTCCAGCGGCGTCAGGTGATTGGTGACCATGAACAGGGCCATGTCGCCGACGACTTTGCTGCTGGGCGTGACCTTCACGATGTCGCCGAACAGCTGGTTCACCTCGGCGTACATGCGGGCGATGTCTTTCCACCGGTCGGCCAGTCCCAGCGACGCTGCCTGCTGTTTCAGGTTTGTGTATTGGCCGCCGGGCATTTCGTGCAGATACACCTCGGCCGTCGGGTGCTTGATGTCTTCTTCGAACGGGTAGTACTGCCGGCGGACCTGTTCCCAATAATTCGAGGCGTCGTCGAGGGCTTCCAAATCCAGCTTCGTGTCGCGCGGCGTGTGCTGCAGCGCGGCGACGATGCTGTTGAGATTCGGCTGACTGGTCAAACCGCTGAGGGCCGACAGGGCGGCGTCGGCGATGTCGACGCCCGCGTCGGCGGCGCGCAGGATGCTGCCGGC
This sequence comes from Tepidisphaeraceae bacterium, assembly GCA_036388295.1. Taxonomy (GTDB): domain Bacteria; phylum Planctomycetota; class Phycisphaerae; order Tepidisphaerales; family Tepidisphaeraceae; genus RYN-431. The sequence goes on from DASVSC010000082.1 coordinate 12,354, forward strand.
GTTGATGCCGCTGGTGTCGTGCGTGTGGAAGTGGATCGGCACGCCGACTTCGCTCTTGAGCGCCTTCACCAGCGCGTGCGCCGCGTACGGCTTGCACAGGCCGGCCATGTCTTTGATGCATAGCAGGTGCGCGCCTTGCTTGACCAGTTGCTTGGCCAAATCGACGTAGTAATTCAGCTGGTACTTCGTGCGGGCGGGGTTGAGAATGTCGCCGGTGTAGCAGAGCGTGCCTTCGCAGAGCGCCTCCGTGTCGCTGCGCACGGCCTCCATCGCGACGGCCATGTTTTCCGGCACGTTCAGGCTGTCGAAGATGCGGAACACGTCCATGCCCTGGGCGGCCGCCAGCTTCACGAACTCGCGCACAACGTTGTCCGGATAGTTCGTGTAACCGACGGCGTTGCTGCCGCGGAAGAGCATCTGGAAGAGCACGTTCGGGATGCGCTCGCGCAGTTGTCGCAGACGGTCCCACGGGTCTTCCTGCAGGAACCGCATGGCCGTGTCGAAAGTCGCGCCGCCCCAGCATTCCAAGCTGAACAGGTTCGGCGTCTTGTACGCCACGAAGTCGGCGATGCGCAGCATGTCGAACGTGCGCACGCGCGTGGCCAGCAGCGACTGGTGCGCGTCGCGCATCGTCGTGTCGGTCAGCAGCAGCGGCTTCTGCTTCAGCACCCATTCGCAAAACTTGTCCGGCCCGACTTCCAGCAGCTTCGTCCGCGTGCCGCTCGGCATGGTCGCGGGTTTTTCGAACTTCGGCACGCTCGGCAGCGGCAGCTTCTTGTTCGGGTCGATTTTCCCTTTCACGTCGGGCCGGCCGTTGAGGATCACGTCGCCGAGGTAGGTCAGGATCTTCGTCGCTCGGTCGCGCTTCGGCGTGAACTTGAACAGCTCCGGCGTGGTGTCGATGAACGTGGTCGTCGCGTCGCCGCTGACGAACTGCGGGTGCGTGATCAGATTTTCGAGGAACGGAATGTTCGTCTTCACGCCGCGGATGCGGAACTCGCTGAGCGCCCGCGTGACGCGTTCGATCGTGTTGGCCGGCGAGTTGCCCCAGCAGGTGAGCTTGACGAGCAGCGAGTCGAAGTAGGGCGTGATGACACTGCCGCTGAACGCGCCACCGCCGTCGAGGCGGATGCCGAAGCCGCCGGGGCTGCGGTAGGCGGTGAGTCGGCCGTAGTCGGGGATGAAGCGGTTGGCCGGGTCTTCGCTGGTGATGCGGCACTGGATGGCGGTGCCGGTCGTTTCGATCTTGTCCTGCGTCGGGATATTAACCTTCGGCCCGTGCAGGCTTTCGCCCTGGGCGATCAGGATCTGGCTTTTCACGATGTCGACGCCGGTTACTTCTTCCGTCACCGTGTGCTCGACCTGCACGCGCGGGTTCACTTCGATGAAGAAAAAGTCGTGGCTGTCGATGTCGACCAGGAACTCCACCGTGCCGGCGTTCAGGTAATTGGCCGACTTCATCAGCCGCTTGGCCGCCTCGCAGATGTCGACGCGCAGTTGCAGCGGCAAGTCGAAACTCGGCGCGACTTCCACGACCTTCTGGTGACGTCGCTGGACGGAGCAATCGCGTTCCCAGAGGTGAACCAGATTGCCGTGGCTGTCGCCCAGGATTTGCACTTCGATGTGCTTGGCCCGCTTGATGTAGCGTTCGACGAACACTTCCGGCCGGCCGAAGGCGGCGCTGGCTTCGCGTTGGGCTTCTTCCAGCTTGCTGGCCAGGTCTTCGCGTTTTTCGACCACGCGCATGCCGCGCCCGCCGCCGCCGTAGCTGGCTTTGACGATCAGCGGGAAGCCGATGCGGTCGGCCTCTTTCATGACCTTCTTCGGGTCTTTAATCTCGTCCTCGGAGCCTGGCACCGTCGGCACGTTCGCCTCGTCGGCCAAGTGCTTGGCGGCGGTCTTGTCGCCGAAGCGCTGCAGCATTTCGCCGGTCGGCCCGACGAAGGTGATGCCCGCCTCGCGGCACGCGAACGCCAGTTCCGGCCGCTCGCTGAGGAAGCCGTAGCCGGGGTGGATGGCGTCGACGCCGCACGCTTTGGCCACTTCGATGATGGCCGGGATGTTCAGGTACCCTTTGACCGGCTCGCCGCCGTCCTCGGGGCCGATGAGGTAGCTTTCGTCGGCCTTAAAGCGGTGCAGGGCGAAGCGGTCTTCGTAGGTGTAGACGGCGACGGTTTGCAGCCCTAATTCGGTCGCGGCACGGAAGACGCGAATGGCGATTTCGGAACGGTTGGCGACGAGCAGTTTCTTCATCACAAATGACCTGTAGGGCAGCCCTTAATCCGGCGGCATTGTCGGGCTGAGCAGGCCTTTTGCAAGAATGGTAGAATCGGCGGCTTGCGCCTCACCGAACCCCAGCAACTCGTCCTGCGCGACGCCGTCGCCACGGCCCAGGCCGTGCCCGGCCTGACGGAGCGGGTGGACGCGGTTTACGCCGAGGTCCAGCAGGCGATCGACGTCCGCCGGCCCCGCTGTGACGTCAGCGGCCGGTGCTGCCAGTTCGAAAAGTTCGGCCACCTGCTGTTCGTGACGACGGTCGAACTGGCCGCGTTCGATCTGCGTCGGCCGGCAAACGACGAGCCCGACGGCGACGGCTGCCGGTACCAGATCAACGGCCGCTGCACCGCCCACGCCGTCCGCCCGTTCGGCTGCCGAATCTTCTTCTGCGACCCGACGGCCGAAGGATGGCAGGAGGAGCAATACGAACTGTTTCACACACGCCTGAAACGACTGCACAACGAACTGGACGTGCCGTACCTGTACGTGGAATGGCGGCAGGGATTGCGGGTGCTCCGCGGGCGGTGAACGTTCGGAAACACAAAGATCTCAAAGAGGAAAGACGAGGGTTTAAGACAGAGTGACGAACGCTGAAATGCATCCGCTTCTTCCTCCAATTCCAATCCTCACTCTTCTCTTCTTTGAGATCTTTGCGTCTTCGAGATCTTTGTGTTCCCTAAACCGCTGCCGATTCGACAGCAATCCGTAAAAGGGTGTCGCAATGACACCCAAAACAGGTATTCCTCCCTGTTTTTTGCGGCAATACGGCTAAGTCTTTGGCACGCGGTTTGATCTGGAAACGCTGGAGTTTCAACCCCATGCGATTCGATAAATTGACCACCAAAGCCCAGGAAGCCACCGCCGCCGCCCAGGAATTGGCCCGGCAGCGAGAGAACCCTGAAATCACCCCCCAGCACCTGCTCCGCGGGCTGCTGGACCCTGAACAAACCACCGTTCACGCCCTGCTGACCAAGCTGGGCGTCGACCCGAACGACCTGGCCGCCCAGACCGACGCCGCCCTGGCCCGCCTGCCCAACTCGGCCGGCACGCAGATCGGCATCGGCCGGGCGCTGATGGACGTGTTCGACGCGGCCCAGAAGCAGGCCGACCGGCTGAAGGACGAGTTCGTCAGCACCGAACACCTGCTGATCGCCTTGGCCGAACGCAACGCCGTTGGGGGCGTCACGCCCGACAAGCTGCTGGCCGTCCTCAAAGACGTCCGCGGCAACCAGCGCGTGACCGACCAAACCCCCGAAGACAAATACCAAGCCCTCGAAAAGTACGGCAAAGACCTCGTCCAAATGGCCGAGCAGGGGAAGATCGACCCGGTCATCGGCCGGGACGAAGAAATCCGCCGCACCATGCAAGTGCTCAGCCGCCGGACGAAGAACAATCCCGTCCTCATCGGCGAGCCCGGCGTCGGCAAAACCGCCATCGTCGAAGGCCTCGCCATGCGCATCTTCAAGGGCGACGTGCCCACGGTGCTGCAGAACAAGAAAGTCATCGCGCTCGACATGGGCGCGCTGATTGCCGGCGCGAAGTACCGCGGCGAGTTCGAAGACCGCCTCAAAGCCGTCGTCAAAGAAGTGCAGCAAAGCGACGGCCGGGTGATCCTGTTCATCGACGAGCTGCACACCGTCGTCGGCGCCGGCCGGACCGACGGCGCGATGGATGCCGGCCAATTGCTCAAGCCGGCGCTGGCCCGCGGGGAATTGCGCTGCATCGGCGCGACCACGCTGGACGAGTACCGCAAGTACATCGAAAAAGACGCGGCTCTCGAACGCCGCTTCCAACCCGTTCAGGTCGGCGAACCGAGCGTCGACGACACCATCGCCATCCTGCGCGGCCTGAAGCCGCGCTACGAAACGCACCACGGCGTCCGCATCACCGACAGCGCCCTCGTCGCCGCCGCCACGCTGAGCGACCGCTACATTCAGGACCGCTTCCTGCCCGACAAGGCGATCGACCTGATCGACGAAGCCAGCAGCCGGTTGGCCCTGGAAAACCAGTCGGTGCCGGAAGAAATCGACCGCCTGTTCCGCCGGCAGGCGCAGTTGGAGTTCGTCCAGGCGCAACTGAAAGTCGAGAAGGAGGCCGACGCCGTGAAGCGCTACGAGCAGATCCAGACCGAGCTGGCCGACGTGCAAAAACAGCTGCAGGAACTGAATCGGCAGTGGGAACTGGAAAAGGGCGGGCTCGGCGACGTGAACACGCTGCGTACGCAGTACACCAGCCGCCGCGAGGCCTACGAACGCCGCGAGAGCGCGATTGTGGCCGCGCTGCGCGAAGGGCGGCGCGTGCCGGACAAGGAACTGAACGAAGTGGCGGCCGAGGAGAAGCTGCTGGCAGGACTGAAAGCGCAGCTGGACAAGCTGGATGCGCAGCCCAAAGGGCAGCAAACGACTGGCCCACGCTTGCTGAAGCAGCAGGTGGACGCCGACGAGATTGCCGAAGTCGTCGCCCGCTGGACCGGCGTGCCCGTCAGCCGAATGCTGGAAACCGAGCGCGACAAGCTGATCAAGATGGAAGACCGTCTTAGCCAGCGAGTGATCGGGCAATCGGACGCCGTGCGCGCCGTCAGTGACGCCGTGCGGCGCAACCGCGCCGGCCTCGGCGACCCGAACCGGCCGATCGGCAGCTTCCTGTTCCTCGGCCCCACTGGCGTCGGCAAGACCGAGCTGACCAAGGCCCTGGCCGAGTTCCTGTTCGATGACGAAACGAGCATGGTGCGCATCGACATGAGCGAGTTCATGGAGCAGCACAGCGTCGCCCGTCTGATCGGCGCGCCGCCCGGCTACGTCGGCTACGAAGAGGGCGGCCGCCTGACCGAAGCCGTCCGCCGCCGTCCGTACAGCGTGATCCTGTTCGACGAAATCGAAAAGGCCCACCGCGACGTCTTCAACGTCCTGCTGCAGGTCCTCGACGACGGCCGGCTGACCGACGGGCAAGGCCGCACGGTCGACTTCAAGAACACCGTGATCGTGATGACCAGCAACATCGGCAGCCAGCAAATCATGGACTTGTCGACGAAGAAGGCCGAGGAATGGGAAATCGAGGCGACGGTCAAAGCGCAGCTGCGCGACCACTTCCGCCCCGAGTTCCTGAACCGGATCGACGAAACGATCGTCTTCCACCCGCTCGGCCGCGAGCAGCTGACGCGCATCGTGGACGTGCAGCTGCAGCACCTGGAGCGCCGCCTCAAAGCCCGCGGCATCAGCCTACGCCTGTCGCCGGACGCGAAGAAGCAGCTCGGCGACGAAGGGTACGACCCGCAGTACGGCGCCCGCCCGCTGAAGCGGGTGATCCAGCAGCGGATCGAAAACCCGCTCGCCAGCCGTCTGCTGCAAGGTGAGTTCGCGGACGGCGATACCATCCACATCGACGTCGACGAGGCGAAACAGGAGTTCACGTTCGCGAAAGGCACCGAAGTCGTGGAAGGCGAACTGGTCGAAAGCTAAGGCAACACCCGGCATCGATTGCTGATGCGTTCCACTGTGGTAAAGGTAAGCCCGCGTGTCGGCACACGCGGGCTTACCGCATTTACGGCCGAAGTGGTTTGACGAATGGATTGCCCGGCTCGATGACTCTCCGACGTACCGGCGCAGTGGCGGGCGGCGGAGTGAGTGTGGAGATGAGTCGTCCGTCAAGCAATCGGCCGATCGTGGTCGGGTATTCAGACCGGTCGATATCTTTCCCCGGTAAAGCCAGCCAGACCACGGGTACGTCGCGCAGCGTGATCTCTCCGCCCCAGAGGGTGTTAATGCCAAGGACGCGGCGCGCCTCGTCACGTGATGGCCGGAAAATGATGTCCAGAGTGTCGCCCGTCCAAGCCCAGAGGACGGACTCGTGAAAGTCGACGCCCACCGCCTTGGCGGACCCTGCCGGAATGGCCAAGCCGCCGACGTATTTCTCGGAACTGTCCCTGTTCCGCAGGCTCACGTCATAAGCGACAGCGACGGGTAGAGAATGAGATCTCACGGCGAAGCCGCCGATGGAACCTTTGCCGCGCATCACGATCGCATTGAGCGACGGAGCATTCGGGTCGGGGTTTGTACCAATGAGCGACAGCGCGTTTGCCATCTTGGGCCCGAGTACCGGGTCACTCGCGGGCACAACGGCCACTGTCTCCGCGCCGGCGGGCGCGACCGTTACGGGGCAGGCGAAATCCTGTTGCCATGCGGCCAGTTCTTCGCCGGCGTGAACGCGGTCTTCATTACGGTCGGTCGAATCGAGTGCGTGGACGATGAACTCAAAGACGAGCGTTAAATTGATTTGCCCGGTCGGCAAATCGGCGGGCAGGGTTAATCCCCGCATCTCGTCATAGCGACTCGAACCACCGAATGACAGCGGCGCTTGGCCGTGATAGTGGACGTGCAGGTCTTCGACCGGCCGGAGTTCGCCGCCGGCCACACGGTAGCCGACGAGGCGGTGCGCCAGATAAAGCCCGAGCATGCCGACAGGCCTGCTGCTGCCGTCGCCGAGTCGGGCCGACCGCAGCGTCAGGCCGAACGGCACCCAGTCGCCTGCCCGTACGTTCGCACGGACCGTCGCCTCGGGGTCGGGTGCCTTGCGGGCGTACTGTCGCCACAGGGCATCCGGGCAGCGGCCTTGCGCGCGATAAGACTCGAGAAGGTTTCCCAAGGCCGGCTGCCACGGCCGCGAACGGTCGGCCTGAACGGCGACAATTCGCGCGGCAATGCTGGCCGCTGTGGAATCAGAGGGGCCGGCATCGCGTCCGCGGCGCAGCAATACGTCCGCCGCCCGGCGGGCCCGCACGGCGTCCTTTGAATCGACGCACCAGCCGACCATGGCGTCCGGTGCGACGTGCATCCACGTATGAGTTCTGGCAATCGTCCAGCCGCTGCGTGCCGCCATCAGGCCGGCTGCAATCAGGACCACGGCGGCGACCCAGACGATCCCGCGCCAAGGTCGGCGCACGCCGACTGCCGTCGCTGCCGGCAGCATGAGATTCGTTCCGCACTCAGGGCAACGTGCAACGCCTGGCGTGCCGATCAGGTCGTATTCGCAAGCACGGCAATGCGGGTGCTCACCCACGCGGGTGCCGCTTAAGGCGCGTCGTAGCAATAACGAAGACGCAGCGGCCAACAAGATCCAAGCGGCGAACTCGAGGATCATCACCCCAGCCTACCACCCGGCTACCCCGGTACAACGGTGGCGACTGCAAGCCGCATGACCTGCTCCGCTGCCATCATGACCAGGTCGGCGGCATGGTCTTGCGCCTCAACCAACGCCATCGGGCGGTTCAGAATCGACAGCGCCGCGGTGACGCCTTCGTGGTGCGCTGCGTGCCACCCGTCGCCCAGGCTCCCGGCCAGCACCACGCAGGGAACGTTGGCCTCCTGACACGCGCGGGCCACGGCCATCGGCGCTTTGCCGCCGAGCGATTGCATGTCGAACCGGCCTTCGCCCGTCAGGCACAGGTCGACGCCTTTCAGACGGGCCGTGAGGTTCAGGTAGTCGAATATCAGTTGCGCGCCCGAGACGGCTTGTGCGCCGAACAGCGCCATCAGCCCGAAGCCGGTGCCGCCGCCCGCGCCGCTGGCGGGCAGGCGGGCAAAGTCAGTCAGGCCCAGGCGTTCGCTCAGCTTGCGCAGGCCGTCGTCCAGGTGACGCACCTGCGCCGGGGTCGCCCCTTTTTGTGGCCCGAAGATGTGGGCGGCGCCGTCGGGACCATATAGCGGGTTGCCGACGTCGGCGGCGACCACGATCTCGACGCCGGCGAAGCGCAGCAGGCCGTTGGTGTTCGCCGAGGTGTCTTCGCCACGCCGGCCGACGGAGACGACCTTGGCGGCGTCCGAGCCGGTGATCTTTCGGTCGGACGCGGCGTACGTCTTGCCGCTGCGCAGACGGATAACCGCGCCGCACGCCTGAGCCATGCCGAGGCCGCCGTCGCAGGTCGCGCTGCCGCCGACGCCGACGATCACGCGCGTCGCCCCTTGCCGCACGGC
>DASVSC010000083.1:0-10295 GCA_036388295.1 Tepidisphaeraceae bacterium
GGTCGTGGAATGGGTCGCCAAGCGGGTGACGCAGAACGTGCGGGAACTGGAAGGCGCGATCTGCCGCATCAGCGCCCACACCCGCCTGACCGGCCGCCCCGCCGACATCGCCCTGGCCCAGGAAGCCCTCGGCGACCTGGACCGCCAGCTGGTCGCCCCGGTGAAGCCGGAACACGTCCTCACCGGCGTCTGCGCCTACTTCGGCCTGGACATGAAAGACCTGATGTCCGGCCGCCGCCAGCGAACGATCAGCCTGGCCCGCAGCGTCGCGATGTACCTGATCCGCAAGACCAGCAAGCTGAGCTTCCCGGAGATCGCCGGGAAGATGGGGAAGCGCAACCACAGCACGGTGATCAGCGCCTGCCGTCGGATCGAAAAAGCCGCGGCGAAGAACGAACGCCTGATCTGGAGCAGCAGCGTCGGCGAACGGGATGAAGAAGCCGTCGAAATGCTGCAACGCCTGGAAGAACAGGCCAGAGCGGCGAGCTGCTAAACGAATACGACACCTATCGCCGAAAGGCCTCTGGTCCCCTCTCCCGGTACGGCCGGGAGAGGGTTAGGGTGAGGGTTTCGCCGCACGATCCGCCGTAAGTCGCCAGAATAGTGCGATTTTTGTTCCTGCCATTTTTACACGCGTTTTCGCGCCATATCACCCGCAACCCATTGCCCGGCCAACAATAGCGGCCGCCCCACTGTGCGCCCCATTGCGCCCTAGCTTGCCCTGCCCGCCACGCGACTTACGCCGCCCTGTTGTCGCATTGCCGGGTGAATTTTGAATTGTCAAAGAGCCGTCGGGGCAGACCCAGAAAAATGCTACCGCCGTGGCCCCGCCGTGTCGGCGGAAAAATGGGCAGAATCAGCCGAAATCTTGCTATCCGTGTGCCAAGCGGAAAAATTGTCATCAACCCTGACGTCTGCAACGGCCAGCACCGTTTTGGAGTAACTCTCTTCCGGCGACAGCATCGACGACGTCTCGGCGGGTTACCCGACGCTCACGCGATGACGTATTAGCCTTCTTGACTTACTCCGCGCGGCTGCTCAAGCATCATTTCAACGTGGAAGCCGTTGCGTGAAGGGCTTCCTGTCTGACGAAAATGTCTCGCTGCGGGTGCCAAGACTTGGTACCCCAAGTCTTGCCGAGGTTGCAGGCCACCACACGCTCGCACCAAAATTCGGAGTATCAAATCTTGCCACCCGCGAGGCACCGGCAATGCCGAGGCACAATGCAAAGGCGATTCTATTTGCAATCAGATTGCATTTGCATGTAATTTGCATTAATCTGTCGACCCACGCCCCGTGTGAAAGTTCACGAACGGTGATTCGTCTGGTCAATGGTTTGATAACCCTGCCCGGCTAGGGACTTCGTCACGATCAGGGGCGATAGGTCGAAAAGGACAAGACATGCGATTTCTGAACAAGACGACAGTGTTGATGTACGGGTTGACGGCGGCATCGGTAGCCCGTGCCGCGACCTACAGCATTACGGATATTGGCACACTCGGTGGCGCGAGCAGCTTCGGCCTGGATGTGAACACCAACCGGCAGGTTTCCGGCAACAGCAACATCACTGCTGCGGCCGCGACGGCCGAAGGGGCGACCGGCACCACACTGCGGGCCTACAGCTACACGGGCGGCACACTGACCAACCCTGGGGCCTTGCCGGGTTCCACGACCAACCGATTCGCTCGTGGCTATGCGATCAACGATGGCGGCGTGGTGGTCGGAGAATTCAACAACGATTCATCCCGAGCATTCGTCTATAACCCGGCAACGGGCAGCATGGCGGGCCTGATCCGGCTTGCCGGTGGCAGCGACAGCGGCACGGCCGTCGATATCAACAACGGCGGCGGGATTGTCGGCGTCAGTTCCAACGGCACCACCAGCCGCGCGACGAAGTGGACGCTCACCGCCGGCACGTACGCACCGGCTGATCTCGGCTCAATTGACGGCCTAACGACGACCCCCGCCCGCGCGAACGCCGTTAACTCAAATGGTTCGGCGGCAGGGCTTTCCCGAAATGCCGCCGGCACCTCTCAGGCCACACTCTGGTCCGGTGGCGGAGTAATCAACCTCGGCTCACTGGGCGACGGCACACGGTTCAGTTCGGCAAATGGCATCAATGATGCCAATTCGGTCGTCGGTTATTCCTACACCGGCCAGACCGTAGGCCAGTTGATCGGCACGACGAGCACGACGGTCATCCAGCGGGCGTTTCTCGCGCAGGGAGGCACGAACGCAGAACTGCCCCCGGTGAATCTCTATTCCCCGACGAACACCGGCACAACGACCAACTACCACAGCGTCGCCAACGACATTAACAGTGCAGGCCTAGTGGTGGGCAACAGCCAGCGGATCAGCGGTTCGCCCGCTGTCGCAACCTTGTGGATGGACGGTGTGCCGATCGACCTGAACACACTGATCCCGGCCGGAAGCGGGTGGTTCCTCACTAGCGCCGAAGGCATCAATAGCGCCGGCGACATCACCGGCTACGGCACCATCGGCGGCGCGACGCACGCGTTTCTGCTCACCGTCCCCGAGCCAGGCTCGCTGGCGATCATCGGTCTTTCTGGAATTACAATATTGGGCCGGAAGCGGCGATGAGGCCGACTGCTTCTGGGGGCGGGTGACACGGGTTGGCGTATCATTTTGTGCCACCATTGTTCACCCCGCCCCTTGCCCTGTCAGCACTTCTAGCAGCCGTTCGCCATAGAGCCTTGTGCGGGCCAAAGCCTTTGACGCGTTCCATGGCTTCGGGCGTCTGCGGGCGTTCGGTCGCCAGCAGGGCGAAGGGTTTTGTCGCGACAGATGATGTAGGCCGGTAGGTCGTATTCCTTGGCCGTTCGCTGCGTCTGCGGCGTTGGAGGGTTGAAGCGGCATTGTGGTAATATCATCAGCTATGAGCGCCGACACGCAGGAACTGGTGCGGACTTACGAGCAGTTGCCCGAGGCCAAGCGGATCGAGGTGGCGGATTTCGCGCGCTTCCTGCTGGCCCAGCAGGGTGACGAGCGGTGGGAGCAGATCATCGCCGAGCCGGTGCGGCGGCCGAAGCTGGACGCGTTTCTTCGGGCATCGAAGGCCGAAGGAGCGGAGCCGCTGGATGCGGATCGGCTTTGATTTCCCGCGTGCGGCCGAGCTTCTGGCGGGCGTACGAGGCACTGGACCCACGTGCAAAAGTGGCGGCACGCCGGGCGTACCAGCTTTTCTCGCACGACCCGGACCACGCGTCGTTGCGGTTCAAAAAGCTGCGGGGATATGACGACGTCTGGTCGGTGCGGATCACGAGCAGTATCGGGCCGTCGGCGAGCGGGATGGCGATGTGATCGAGTGGGCGTGGGTCGGGTCGCACAACGAGTTCGACAGCCGATTCGGGTGACAGACGACGCCCGCCCCGGCCGCCATGGCGGATTATCCCGCTCCCTGCCCCGCCAGCACTTCCAGCAGTTTCTCCCCGTATAGCCGCGCCTTATGCGGGCCGAAGCCTTTGACGCGTTCCATGCCTTCCAGCGTTTGCGGGCGTTCCTGGGCGAGCAGGGCCAGAGTTTTGTCGTGGCAGATGATGTAGGCGGGCAAATCGTGTTCCTTGGCCAGTTCGCTGCGGACGCGGCGGAGGTCTTCGAAAACCAGTTTCGCGACGCCGTCGAGTTGGGTCGGGGCTTCGATCGGGCGTTTGATGCGGGTGCCGCTGCCGTTGCTGCTGGCGACGGCGGCTTTGGGGGTCAGGTTCGCCAGCACGCCGGGGACGGGGGTTTGGGCCTTCATCACCTTCGCGCCGGCGGGGGTTAATTCGATGATCGGGCGGCGCATGCCGTCGGGGTCGCGGGCGCGGGCGAGGCCGGCTTCGACGAGGCGGTGCAGCATGCCGGTGAGCTGCTTGGCGGGGTGGGCGCGGAGCAGGCCGAAGACGCTGAGCTGATCGAGCTGCCACCGCTGCGTGCGTTCGCTGCTGACGCCGGCCAAGACTTCCGCGACGGCGACGATGCCGAACTTGCCGTTCATCCGGGCCACGCCGCTGAGCAGTTGGCGGACCAGCAGCGTCAGTTCGTCGGTGACTTCGCCTTCCACGAGCATGCCGCGGCAGACATCGCACTGGCAGGCGTCGACGCTGCTTTCGTCGCCGAAGTATTCCAGAATCTGCACGCGCCGGCAGCGCGGGCTGCGGGCGTAGCGGACCATTAAATCCAGCTTGGCCGTCGCGCGTTCCTTCAGCGTGCTGACCCACTGTTCGTCGGCCTCGGGCGCGTCCTGGCCGATTTTGTCGATGAAGAACTCTTGGGTCATCCGGTCGCCGAAGTGGTAGATCAGCGTGCAGTCGCTGGTCTGCCCGTCGCGGCCGGCGCGGCCGGCTTCCTGGTAGTACGCCTCGACCGTGCCGGGCAGGTCGTAGTGGATGACGAAGCGGATATCGGGCTTGTTGATGCCCATGCCGAAGGCATTCGTGGCCACCGTGACGGCGCTGGGCGTCTGCATGAACAGCTGCTGGTTGCGGGTGCGTTCGTCTTGCGCGATGCCGGCGTGGTACGGGATCAGCATACGGTCGGGGAACTGGCGGCGCAGCTCGATGGCCAGTTCGTCGACGTTCTTGCGCGTGGCGCAATAGACGATGCCGCTGCCGGGCGTGGCTTTGATCAGGTCGTGCAGCACGTCGTCTTTTTCGCGGGCCTTGTCGACACAGCGGGCGCCGTACCGCAGGTTCGGGCGGTCGAAGCCGGTGATGACCAACTGCGGCTCGCGCAGGTTCAGCAGGTGGACGATGTCTTCGCGCACGTCGTCGGTGGCGGTGGCGGTCAGGGCGATAGTGGGCGGGGAGCCGAGGATCTGCCGCACGCGGCCGAGCTGTGAATATTCGGGCCGGAAATCGTGGCCCCACTGGCTGACGCAGTGCGCTTCATCGACGGCCAGCAGCTTGATGTCCAGCCGCGCCATCGCCTGCTGGAAGCCGCTATTGGCGAAGCGTTCCGGCGAGACGTACAGCAGCCCGTCGAAGCCCGCCGCCACGCGTTTGAAGACTTCGCGCTGCAGGGGCAACGGCTGCGAACTGTTGATGAACTCGGCCGTTAGCCCGCGCTCGTGCAGCTGCCGCACCTGGTCTTCCATCAGCGAAATCAGCGGCGAGACGACGATCGTCAGCCCGCCCTGCACGACGGCCGGCAGTTGGTAGCACAACGACTTGCCCGCCCCCGTCGGCATCACGCAGAGCACGTCGCGCTGCGCGAGCACGTCCTCGATGACCTCGCGCTGCATCAGGCGGAAATTGGAGAGCCCGAAATGGGTGTGAAGGTGATCGAGCAGGTCGGGCATTTAGAACTTAAGTTTCATCCTTGAAACGGCATCGAGCAACTCGTCCAGGTGCTCGTCGATCACGCGCATGATCAGGCCGCTGTCGACGCGAAAGTAATCGTGCACCAAGCGGTGGCGAAAGCCTTCGATCTGCGGCCAGGGGATTGTAGGTTCTGTGGCCTTGATCGTCTCGCTGAGGCGCTGCGTCGATTCGGCCATGATCTGCAGGTTCCGCAGCACGGCGTCGCGGATCGTGCGGTTTCGGCCGACGACGCTGCTGTCTCCCGCGATATCGCTCCGCACGTTGTGAATGCATTCGGCGATGTGATCGAGACACAAGCGGTCCCGCTCCCCTTCGGTCATAGCGGACTCGCTTCAGCCAGCACACGGTCTTTGACGGCCGGGTGCAATTCGGTCGGCAGGCCGACATCGACCGGGCAGCCGAGCAGCGCTTGAAGGTCATTAATTAAGCCGCCCGGAAACCAGGACGTGGTCGGCCCGACGATGTCGATCAGGAAATCGGCGTCACTGTCGACGTCGGCCGTCCCGCGGGCGCGTGAGCCGAATACCCGCACGTTCCCCGCACCGTGCTTGGCGGCAATGGCCAGAATGCGCTCGCGGTGGTGTCGGATTAGCGGGTCCATGGGCGAGGCCATTATAGCGTCAGCCCCGCGTTTCCGCCGCCCAGGCGTCGAACCGCTTCACCGCCTCTGCCGTCACGCTCGGCGGGCTGTCGGCCATCGCGTCGTTCAGCACTGTTGCCGTGATCATTCCCGCCCCGCCGCCCTTGGCCGCCTGCAGGAACGGCACCAGCGCGGCGCGATCGCATAGGTGTTTGATGTCGGCCCCGCTGTAGCCGTCGAGTCGACGGGCCAAGGCCGTTAGGTCCACGTCGTCCGCCAATGGGCGGCTGGCCAGGTACAGTTCCAGCATCCGCGCCCGGGCGGGCAAGTCGGGCAGCGGGACGTAGACTTTTTCGTCGAACCGCCCCGGCCGAAGCACGGCCGGGTCCAGTTGCCAAGGGACGTTGGTCGCGCCCAGGAACAGCACGCGGCTTTTGCTGGTTTTGTCGAATCCTTCCATGCCCTGCAGCACTTGCGGGATCACGCGCTGCATGACCCCGCCGCCGTCATCGCGGCGGGCGGGAATCAGGCTCTCGATCTCGTCGATAAAGACGACGGCCCGCGCCTCGGCGGCCGCGGCGTCGAACAGTTTCTTGACGTTCTGCTCGGCCTCACCGACCCATTTGCTTAGCACGTCGGCGGCGCTGACGCGGAAGAACGTCGCGTCCAGTTCGCCGGCCGTCGCGCGGGCGAGCATGGTTTTACCCGTGCCGGGCGGGCCGTAGAGCAGAATGCCGCCGCCGGCCCGGATGCCGAACTTTTCCGCCAATTCGGCGTGTTCGAACGGGTAAACCATTTTCAGGCGGATTTCTCCCTTCACGTCCTCCAGCCCGGCGATGTCGGCGAAGCGGACGGTCGGGCGCTCCTTGACGACCCAATCGTTGGCGGACGTTTCGCCGGGCTCGGACGGTTCGGGCTGGCGGCTGGCGGTTGACGGCTGGCGGCGGGACGACTTCGCTTTGTCGCAGTCCTTCGCCAGTTCGTACAGCCGCTCGGCCGTGTCGCGGCGGGCCTGGCGCAGGTCTTCAGTGGCGGCGGTTTTGCTCAAGTCGAGCATGCTGCGGGCGGCCTCCAGCAGGTAGACCTTGGCCGAGTCCCACTGCCCGGCGCGGCGCGCGTCGAGGCCGCGCTGTTTGTAGCGTTCGAAGGTGTCCCAGGTCGTCGGCATCGTTACTCCAAATGGTCGGCCCGGCCCTCCACCATGCGGCCGACGGCGATCATGTACGCCAGCATCAGCCCCACCACCATCACGGCAATCCGCACCGAACCGGTGAACTGAACGAACGCCGCCACGAAGACCGCCGCGATGCCGACCGCCGCCAGCACGCGGCTGCCCACCCGCCGCACGCGCCCGCCGATGCCGTGGCCGCCGATTTTCATCGCCGCCGGCCCTTCCGGCGATTCGCGTCGGCGGAGCATCGCCTGGCGCTGCCGTGCGGTCAGCTCTTGGATCGAAGGCGTTTCGTGCTCCGCGGGCATCGTCACCCGATCGTAGCACGGCCGCGAACGCGTGCCCGTTCTTGTGCACAGAGGCGTCGGGCCGTTGCGGGATTGCGGCCGATGCGTACCATCGCGGGCGTTCGAACGAAAGAAGCACGTCCATGCCCGACTCCGGCCTCGCCACCGCCGCCGATTATTCCGAAGCCCTGCTGACGGCCCGTCGCGCCAAGAGCGCGATCGCGCTGCTGTTGGCGCTGATGCTGATCGGTCAGATCGCCACGTTCCTGCTGCTGCGCTACGAGATCATCCGGCTGCCCGCCGCGGTCTCGGTGCCGAACCTGGCCGAAGGCACCACCCAGCCTGCCGACACAAACGTGCGCTGGATGGACCTGCTGCACTACCTCACGGGCGTGATGATTCTGGGCGGCATCGCGTTTTCGATCGTGCTGGCGTTCCTGCTCTGCCTGATCGGGCACATCATGCTCGTCGGCCGGCTGATCGGCGTCGGCCGGGTTACGAGCGCCCTGGTCACCACGCTGGTGCTGCTGGTCTTCCTGTTCCCGTGGCAGGCGTTCCTGGCCACTGACTTCCACTTCAGCGGCGTGCTCTGGACGTGGGACGAGCTGCTCCGCCGCTACAATTTCGAAACCGCCATGGACTCGGGCCGCTGGGCCGAAACCGTGCTGAGCTGGTTCCGCTTCGTCGGCGCACCGCTGGTGGCGCTGATCCTGGTCCTGATGATCCAGCTCAAGAGCAACCGCGGCCTGCGGATGGCCCTGGGCGAAGACGAAATGTTGAACGAAATGATGCGCCAGGCGTAAGGGGCCGCGATGAGTGACCGACCTTCCAAGCCCGCCAAAGAAGAACGCAACAACCTCGTCGGCGACCAGATCGTCAACGAAAAGTACGAACTCTGGGGCAAAATCACCGGTAACGTCCGCGTCGTTGAGGGGGGCAAGTTCTACCACCGCGGCGCGATCTACGGCGACCTTGTCGTCGAGTTCGGCGGCCGCGTGCACATCTTCGGCCACGTCACCGGCGACCTGTTCGTCCACCGCGGCGCTAAGGTCATCCACAGCGGGCTCGTCAGCGGCAACGCCAACAACGACGGCGGCCGACTCTACATCGATCGCGACGGCATCGTCACCGGCAAAGTGAAGACGCTGCGCGGCGAAACGGAAATCGAAACCAAAGACGTGTTCGACGAGAACGGTTGATCCCTCTGGTTCCCTTCACGCATCCCGCAACAGCCCCACCGGCACGTAAAACTTCTGATACCGCTGCCCGTCCGTGTACCGCACGCCGTGGCGGCTCGGCACCAGCACGGTCGCCCGCGTGTGGATGCGGTTGACGCGGCCGCTGAGCCAGTGGCCGTCGTGCAGGAACGTCACCGCCATGCCCGGCCGCCATGGCGTTTGGGCCAGCGTGCGCTGCCGCGGCGTGGTCAGGCGGTGCTGGTGCGCGGCGTGGCCGAAATGGGCGGCGGCCAGCTTCTGGAATCGCGGGCGCGAGCAGTTGCTCTGGCCGAACGCCAGGAACTCGTGCAGGTGCAGCAGTTCGTGTTCGAAAATCCGCATCAGCCCGTCCAAACGGTCGACGCACGGCAGGCCGACGACGGTGGCCGTCTCGCCGTTTTTGAAATTGTCGAACAAGAGTGGCTGCGAAACGGCGATGCGGTAGGCGACCGTGCCCCGGCGGCGCGACCGGGTCGTGACCCCGCCGCTGGACCGCAACCGGCCCGACCACTCCAGCGCCAACGGCACGGCCGTCTGGGCGCGCAGCGCCACGCCGAGCGTGCCGTTGAAGAAGTGGCGGTCGTAGCCGTCGAACAGCAGGCGAAGGTCGGCCGCCCCCGCACGCAGGAACTGCGGCGACTGGATCGAACGGGAACGCGCCAGCATGTCGGCGCGGATCAGAGAACGGCGGTCGATCGGCAGAGCGACTGAGGCGTCGGCCGTCGGCCGATTGCACGCAACGGCTTCCGCCGTGGCGTCCGGTTTTTTCGTGCGCTCAGGACGGGTTTCATCCGTTAAGCATTTCGGCGACATCAACAGACCGCCCTTCCTCTGAACTTTTCACCCCCGCGATGACCGCCCCGAAGGACCACAGATTGTCTTCGCCGCTGGTGGCCGGCGGCGTGCCGGTGTGGCAGGCGGCGACGAACCGCGTCAGCAGCGCGGCCTGTGCCTGTTCCGCAGATCCATCGTTGCAGACGCCTTCGACGCGCGTGTCCTTGTGCCAATGGTCGCTCGTGCTGCGGGTGATTTTCCCGTCCGTGCCGAGCTCGATCACGCCGTTCTCGCACTGCAGCCGCCAGGCCCCGTTCCAGGTCGTGCCGCGGCCGCGCGCGGACCAGTCGCCGCTGTAGCTGAACGGGACGCCGCCGTCGAGTTCCAGCAGCATTTTCAGGCCCGCGTGGTGCTGATACGTGCTGCCGGGCGGGTTGAAGGTGTGGGCCGTTACCTTGGCGATATTACGGCCGGTGACGGCGCGGATCAGGTCCAGGTGGTGGATCGTCATGTCGACGAGCAGCGGGTACGGCATCGACTCGCGGAACGTGCCGCGGAAGTCGGCGGGGATGTAGAAATCGATATGCCCGTGGCCGAGCGTGCCGAGGGCTTTTTCGTGGATCAAGCGCGCCAGCGTCTGCATCGGCGGGCTGTAGCGGTAGTTCTGCGCGACCATCAGGATCTTGCCGGCCTCTTTCGCCAGTCGCACCATGCGCTGGGCTTCGCCGAGTTCGCCGCTGATCGGCTTTTCGGTCAGCAGGTGCAGGCCGCAGGCGAAGGCGAGTTCGGCGTGCTTGACGTGAACGACCGGCGGCGTGACCGTCAGCACCGCGTCGGCCTCCACGGCGTCGATCGCGGCGGCCAGGTCTTTGAATTGCCGGTCGGCCGGAACCTCCAGCGTCTCGGCCGCCACGGCCAGCGGCGCGTCGGCCGGGTCGACCAGCG
>DASVSC010000084.1:0-12524 GCA_036388295.1 Tepidisphaeraceae bacterium
GACGCGGTCGGCGTAGATCGGCCCGACGGTGCTGTCCGTGACGAGGCCGACGCGCGCGGACTTGGTCAGCGGCCGCAGCATTTCGCCGACGCGATCGTGCAGACCCGCGCCGACGCGCACGACGTACGGGCGGTCCGACACGTCGACGGGCACGATCTGGTCTTCGACTGCCATCGCGGCGATTGTAGCGATCGCACTCGCGCGTGGTAGATTGCGACGCATGGGGACGCCTGCCGACCGACGACCACTCAAAACACGCGACAAACTCTGGGCCAAGCGCCTGGCCACTGCCTTAGCGCGGCGGGGCGTGACGCCGAACGCCATTTCGCTCTACAGCGTCGCGTTCGCCGGGCTGGCGATGCTGGCGTTCATTGCCACGCGCCGGTCGCCGGTGCCGCCATACCGGGCGGTCTGCTTGCTGATCGCGATCGTCGGGATGCAGTTGCGGCTGCTGTGCAATTTGCTCGACGGCATGGTGGCCGTCGAGGCCGGCGCGGGCGTGGGGAAGTTCGGCGAAATCTTCAATGATTTGCCGGACCGCGTCGGCGACATTCTGATCTTCGCCGGCGCGGGCATCTGCGCCGGCGGCACCGAAGGACCGCTGCTGGGACTGGGCGCGGGCATCGGCTGCGTGCTGACGGCGTACGTGCGCGTGCTGGGCAAGTCGATGGGCGCCCACTCGCACTTCGTCGGCCCGATGGCCAAGCCGCACCGCATGGCGACGATGAGTGTCGCCTGTCTGGTCGGAATCCTTGTCGTGCTGGTCATCGACCCGCTGCTGAAAGGCCGTTACCTGCACGTCTGGATGGTCGTGCCGCTGGTTGTCGTTTGTGTCGGCTGCCTGGTCA
The DNA here is from genome assembly GCA_036388295.1 of Tepidisphaeraceae bacterium. Lineage (GTDB taxonomy): Bacteria > Planctomycetota > Phycisphaerae > Tepidisphaerales > Tepidisphaeraceae > RYN-431. The sequence goes on from DASVSC010000084.1 coordinate 849, forward strand.
CGTGCGTGAACCGCTTGCGATTGATCGTTCAAGACCTGAGGGCCGCATGACGGCGTTCCTGCTGCGTTTGCTTACCGGCGTGCGGGCGCGGTTCGACGGGTTCGACCCGGATGCCGCCTCGCCGAAGTGTGGCCGCATTTTCTTTGCCAATCATACGAGTCATCTTGACGCCGCCGTGATCTGGGCCGCCTTGCCGCGGAACCTGCGCAAAATCACCCGGCCCGTCGCGGCGGCGGATTATTGGAGCGCCGGCGTCCGCCGCTGGATCGCCGACCACGTCTTCCGCGCACTGCTGGTCGAGCGGAAGAAAGTCACTCGCGCCAACAATCCGCTGGCCGCCATGGAGGCGGCGGTGCTGGCGGGCGATTCGCTCATCATCTTCCCCGAGGGCACCCGCGCCGACTGCGACGCTGCCGAGTTGAACGAGTTCAAACCCGGCCTGTTTCACCTGGCCCGCAAGTGTTCCGATTTAGAGTTCGTCCCGGTCTACCTGGAGAACCTGAACCGCATTCTGCCCAAGGGCGATTTCCTGCTGATCCCGCTGCTGGCGACCGCCTACTTCGGGCCGCCTTTGCGGTTAGGCGCGGGCGAAGACAAGTGCGCGTTCCTCGACCGCGCGAAGGCGGCCGTCGAGGCGCTGAAGGAGCAAGGCGCACATGATTGAACGATCGACCGTCGTACTGACCAGCGCCTCGCTCGGCGTGCTCACCATCGGCACCGTCGCCGGCGAAATCGCACGGCGGTGCGTGAAAAGCGAATCCGGACGAAAGACGGCCGACAACCTGGTCGCTCGCGTGCGCGCGTGGTGGGTGATGGTGGCGATTTTTGCCGTCGCCCTCGCCTGCGGCCTGCCGGGCGTGGTGATTCTGTTCGCGCTGGTGTCGTTCCTGGCGCTGCGCGAGGTGCTGACGCTCACGCGAACGCGCAGGGGCGATCATCACACGCTGTTCTGGGCCTTCTTCGTCGCGCTGCCGCTGCAATACGGCCTGATCTGGGGCGATTGGTACGGCCTGTTCAGCATCCTGATCCCCGTTTACGGCTTCCTGTTCTTCGCCATCCGCAGCGCACTGGCGGGTGACGTGACGCGCTACCTGGAACGAGCGGCGAAGGTCTACTGGGGCGTGATGATCTGCGTCTATTGCCTCAGCCACGTGCCGGCGCTGATGGTGCTGCACATCCCGGGCTACGGCACGCGGCGGTGGGAACTGCTGGCGTTCCTCGTCATCGTCGTGCAGATGAGCGACGTGCTGCAATACTGCTGGGGCAAAACGCTGGGTAAACACAAAGTCGTGCCGAAGCTGAGCCCGAGCAAAACGTGGGAAGGACTGATCGGCGGCATTCTGACGGCAGCGCTGCTGGGCATGGCGATGACGCCGATCACGCCGTTCCGTTGGTGGCAGGCGGGATTGCTGTCGCTCCTGATCTGCGTGATGGGCTTCTTCGGCGGACTGGTCGCCAGCGCGATCAAACGCGACAGCGGCGTCAAAGACTACGGCCAGCTGATCGAAGGCCACGGCGGCATGATGGATCGCGTCGATTCACTCGCCTTCGCCGCGCCGGTGTTCTTTCATGTCGTGCGGTACGCTTACGGCGTGTGAAATTCTACTTCACCGCCTTGGCACACTCGTGATATTCTGAAAGCATGCTCGAGGTCGTCCGAGAACATCTCCCTGCCGTTCAGGCGTTGTGCCGGCGCTACCGGGTGGAGCAAATGGACCTGTTCGGCTCGGCCGTCAAGGGGACGTTCGACCCGGGAAAAAGTGATCTGGACTTTCTCGTCGCGTTCGAGCGCAAGCCGAATGACAACGCCGCAGTCCACTACTTTGACCTTCTGCTTGCCCTCGAAGATTTGTTCGGCCGGAAGGTTGATCTGGTCGATGTTCGTGCCGCGAGGAACCCCTATTTCGTGGCAGAAATCCTGAAGCACCGCGTGAACGTCTATGCCGCCTGAAATCGAGAAACTTCTGTTCGACATGCGGTCGGCGGCGCTAGGCATCCGCGCTTACATAGGCGCAAAAACGTTCGCCGAATATCTGGATGATCCGATGCTGCGCCACGCAGTCGAGCGACAGTTCGAGATCATCGGCGAAGCAATGACGCGGCTGCGCCGCATTGACCCGCAGGCGATGCTTCGGATCACGGACGCGTCACACATTATCGCGTTTCGCAACCGGCTCATTCACGGATATGACGTGATCGATCACAATGCGATCTGGACCATCATCCGTGACAAACTCCCGCAGCTCATCACTGAGCTCAAGACGATAAGCGCCGATGAGGCATAGGGCACGGGACTCAACTCTCACGCACTTTTCGCCCGCGCCTTCTTCCCAGCCGATGCGGCTTTCTTCGTGTTTTTGACGAACTGCTTTCCCGATTTGCTCGCCGTCTGCTTCTTATTGTCGGTCGCCTTCTTCTCCGCCGGCGTCAGTTCGTTCCAGGCCTTGTCGGGCAGATAGCGGGCGGTCTTTTTGCCGCGTACGGCTTTCTTGCCGTCCTGGGTGTGCCACTTTTCGTCGCCCCAATTTTTCAGGCTCTTTTGGGCCTCGCCGCGTTCGCCGGTGTAGCCGCCGCCTTCTTTTTCGTATTCGCTGGCGACGAGCTGCGCCTTGCGCGCGCTCCATTGCCCGGGCCGGCCGCCTTTGGCGCTTTTGGTGACCTTCTGCTTGATCTTCTCGCGCAGTTCCGGCTTGGTATAGGTGGCCTTCTTGGCCGTCTTCTTGGTCGCCTTCTTCGCACTCTTCTTCGCCATCGTCACCTTGGGTTAGAGCCGCCGAATGTTAGGCCGGGGTGGGGGCGAAACGCGTGTTCGTTCCCTGTGGCGGTTGTCACGGGTCGCCTAGACTGGTAATCCAAGGCCAAGCAAGGCCGTTGCCCGACGCCGGGCGCGACGTTGAGAATCGACTTACACAGCAAAAGTGAGGGCGCGATGCCGGTGAGCCAGACGCGAACGGAACGGGATTCGATGGGCGAAATGCAGGTGCCGACCGACGCGCTCTACGGCGCGACGACGGCCCGCGCGGTGGAGAACTTCCCGATCGCCAAACGCCCCGTGCCGGCGGACGTGATTCATGCCTTCGGCCACCTGAAAGCCGCTTGCGCGATCGCCAACCAGGAACTCGGCAAGCTCGACGCCAAGCGGGCCGACGCCATCGTCCGCGCGTCGGACGACGTGGCGGCGGGGAAGTACGACGACCAATTCCCCGTCGACGTCTACCAGACCGGCTCGGGCACCAGCACGAATATGAACGCCAACGAGGTGATCGCGAACCTGGCGAACAAGGCGCTGGGCCTCGGTGCGGGCGCGAAGGTCGCCGATGGGGCGGTGCACCCGAACGACCACGTGAACATGGGCCAGAGCAGCAACGACACCTTCCCGACGGCGATGTGCATCGCCGCCGCGGCCGGCACGGAACGGCTGGTCATCGCCCTGCACCGTCTCGAAGCCGAACTGCAGAACAAGGCGACCGAGTGGGATAAAATCGTCAAGGTCGGCCGCACGCATCTGATGGACGCCACGCCGATCCGCATGGGCCAGGTCTTCAGCGGCTTCGTGCGGCAGGCGAACCTGGGGGCCGTGCGGGCGAAGGTGGCCAGCACGTCCTTGCACCACAACATGCCCATCGGCGGCACGGCCGTCGGCACGGGCATCAACACCCACCCGGACTTCGCCCGGCGCGTCTGTGAAACGCTGTCGAAACGCGTCTACGCCGGCCAGAACAGCCCGCCGCAGTTCAAGGAAGCCGTCGACCATTGCGAGGCGCAGGCCGCGAAGGATTCGTTCGTCGAAGCGCACGGTCATTTGAAAACCATCGCCGTCAGCCTCAGCAAGATTGCCAGCGACATCCGCCTGCTCGGCAGCGGGCCGCGGTGCGGCATCGGCGAGCTGATTCTGCCGGCCATTCAGCCGGGCAGCAGCATTATGCCGGGCAAAGAAAACCCGGTGATCGCCGAGAGCATGATGCAGGTCGCCTGCCGCGTGATCGGCAATGACGCGGTCGTCACCACGGCCGGCATGGGCGGCGTCGGCAGCCTCTTCGAACTGAACGTGGCGATGCCGGTGATGATCGACGCGTTCATCGAATCGACGACGCTGCTGACGAACGTCTGCCATGTCTTCGTCGATAAGCTGCTGCTGGGCCTGAAGGTGAACGAGCAGCGTTGTAGCGACTTGGTGGAGCAAAGCCTGATGAACATCACGTCGCTGGCGCCGAAGATCGGTTACGACAACGCCGCCCAGGTGGCAAAGCGGGCAATGAAGGAGAACAAAACGATCCGGCAGATCGTGCGGGAGCTGGGGCTGATGGACGACGCCGAGCTGACGCGCCTGCTGGACTTCGACGCCATGACGCGGCCGACGACGGAAGCGGGCGGCGGGTGAGCGAAGGTGTCGCACGCCCCGGTGCGGATTGGATGCCGGGACGAATGCGGTTTAAGCTGGCGACTCTATGATCTTTCGACGCTTTATGCTGGCAGCCGCTGCCACCGCGGCCTTGACGTTCCCGAACGGGGCGCGGGCGGCGGACGGGCCGAGCGATTCATTCATCGCCGGGTACGCGGCGGCGGTGCTGGAGCGCGAACTGTCTGTAAAGGCCGACGGCCTGAGCGTGGTCGACGGCCACCTGACGCTGCGCACGACGCAGCTGTCGCCCCAGGACCGGACGCAGGCGCTGAAGGTGCTGGCGTCTGTGCCGGGCGTGAAAGAGGTCACGATCAACGACGAGCCGCCGGCCTCCGCGGCCAAGCCGCTGACGGCCTTGCGCGTGCCGGACGCGAACGCGGGATCAACGACCACGCCCGCCAGCGCGGCGACGGCAACGTCGGACGCCGCGCCGGACGCGGGTGAGACGCGCATCACGACCGAGCCGGAGCCGCTGACGCTGTTCCTCGGCGCCGGCCGCACCTTCATGCCGCTGCTGGCCGACCTGCGCTGGCCGCACTTTTTCGCGTCGTACAACCACTACGAGCGCGACACCGGCACGACCGACCTGGGCAACGTCGCCAGCGTCGGTTTCGGCGAAACGATTTCGCTGCTGAAACAGTCGTACACGGGCGGCTTCCGCTGGGAGTTCGGCGTGCAGGCGGGCCTGTTCGCGTTCTTCGACATGGAGTCGGAGTCGAAAGACCTGGTCAACGCCGACTACATGGTCGGCCCCTATTTCGCCGCCCGGCAGGGGAACTTCTCACTGCTGGCGCGTGTGTACCACCAGAGCACGCACCTCGGCGACGAATACCTGCTCCGCTCCGACGCCGACCCGCGCGTTAATTACAGCTTCGAAACGATCAACCTGCTGCTCAGTTACGACCTGCCGTACGGCTTCCGCATCTATGGCGGCGGCGGCTATCTGTTCGACATCGACCCGCCCGACCTGGAGCCGTGGACGATCCAGTACGGCTTCGAATGGATCAGCCCCCAAACCGTGTTCGGCACGAGCTGGATTCGCCCGGTCGTCGCCTTCGACGCACAAAACCGCGAGAACAACGACTACGCCTTCACCTATTCCGTTCGCGCCGGTGTGCAATTGGAAGACCCGGCCCGCTTCTCACAGCGGCTGCAGATCATGCTGGAATACTTCGACGGGAATAACCCGAACGGCCAGTTCTACGACAACCACGTCCGGTATTACGGGTTCGGCGCGCACTTCTACTTCTGATCGCGTTTAAAGCGCCAGACCGATCGCCAGCCACAGCGGCATCGTCACCAGTCCGACGATCGACGTCCCCACGACCACGCGCACGGCGGTGACGGCGTCGCCGCCGAAGTGGCGGGCCAGAACGATCGGAAACATCGCCGCCGGCATGGCGGCCTGAATCGCCAGCACGCGCGTCAGGTCGGCGTCGGTGTGCAGCAGGCGGGCGGTCAGGAAAAACGTCAACGGCAACAGCCCCATCCGCAGCACGCAGGCGGCCGTTACCGTGCGCCAGCCACGACGCAGATCGGCCTGGCCCCATACGTCGCTGACGGTCGCCCCCGTCAGCAGCAGCGACAGCGGGATGGCGCACGCCCCCAGAATGTCGATCGTGCGCACCGTCCAGGCCGGCAGGTACTGCCAGGTGTTCGACAGGCGAAACGCGATGCTGATCACGATCGCGATCAGCACCGGGTTGAGCACGCCCGCCCACCAGCGCCGGCCCAGCTTGCCGGTCAGGACGAGGATGCCGACCGTCCACATCGCGATCTCGACGCCCACATTGTGCAGCAGCAGGGCCGACAGCGTGGTGGTATTGCCGGGGTAAACTTCCGTGACCAGCGGGATCGGGACGAAGCCGTAGTTGTACAGCCCCGTGCATAACGCGAACGTCCGCCGCTCCGGCGTCGTGCGTAACCCGACGAGCGGCCCCAAGCCGTACGCGGCCAAACCCGACAACGCGATCCCCAGCGTGGCGAGGCCGAAGCCGGTCAGCGGCGGTAGGGCCAGGTGCACGATATCCGTCTGCCACTGCCCCCGGCCCATGCCGCCGATGATCAGGCACGGCAGCAGCAGGCGCACGCACAGCCGCACGAGCGACGCGTCCGCTTCTTCCGTCAGCCACTCCAGCCGTCGCACCGCCACGCCGATGCCGATGACGGCGAAGACGAGCGTGATGGCCGAAGCAATGGTGGACCAGGCGTACACGGGGCGGGCAGTGTAGCGGTTTTGCGCCCGTCAGACCTTGCCCAAGCGTCGCGCCTTACGACAGGCCGCAGTTCGCGCAGGAAGGGGTGCGTCCGGTAACGGCTAGACGTTTGATTGCGAAGCGGATTACGTCGATGCACCGGTATGGCTCATGTCGCTGTCTACCTGCCGCTGATTTGCCTGATGACGTTCGCGGCCGTGATCGATTGGCGGTCGCGGCGGCTGCCGAACTGGCTGAATCTGGTAATCCTGTTGATCGGCGTCGGCCTGGCGGTGCGGGGGGCAACGCACGTGGGCGTCGGGGCGTCGCTGGCGGGGGCGGGCCTCGGGTTTCTGCTGCTGTTCCCGGCGTTCGCACTCGGCGCGATCGGTGGCGGCGACGTGAAACTATTGACCGCCGTCGGCGCATGGACCGGCCCGCTCGGGATTTTAATTGTACTGTTGCTAACGACCGTGTTCGGTGCGGTGTTATCGGTCGCCCAGGCGGCACAGGCCGGAAAACTTCGCGCCTTGCTGCGGAATAGTGGCGTGCTGGCGGTGAATCTGGTTCATGCCCGCACGCTGGGGGCCGATCACATTGAGCAGACGGGCAAGCGGTTCCGCAGCATCGACCGGCCCTTGCCGTACGCGGTGCCGATGCTGGCGGGCACCATCGTGTGGCTGGCGGCGTTTTAGCGCCGCCCGCCCGCCGGGCGACAGGAGCGAGACATGAAACGCATTTTCAAACATTCCCGCCGCGGCTCGGCCGTTCTCGACGCGACATTGGTTTTGCCCATGTTGCTGACAATGACGTTCGGCTGCGTCGAGTTCGGCCACTACTTTTACGTCAAGCACACCCTGCAGGGCGCGGCCCGTGAAGGCGCCCGCGTCGCCGCCACCGGTATCAGCCGTGCGGATGTCGTCACTGCCGTCGAAAGGTCGATGGTCGCGGCCGGCTTCCCGACCAGCAAGTACACCGTCGAAACCTTCACCGTCACCGGCACCGACGCCAGCGGCAACGCGATCCTGGTCGCGCTGCCCACCATCACCGCCACCTCGCCCACCAGCGGCACGGCCATTCTCGTTCGGGTGAAATCCAACTGGGGCGTCGTCGGTTGCCGGCCAATGGGATTGATCAGCACCTCGAAAGACGTCGTCGGCAACACGACAATGCGCCGCGAAGGCTAATCGAAAAGCATTAAGGCGTGAGCCACGAGGCGTGAGCAAGAGCAGTAAGGCTCTTTCTCACGCCTTTGTCGTTTCAGCCTCACGCCTCAACTCTCAGCCAGAATGCTTTCGCATTTGTCAACGTCCGGCAACGTTTTTTCACCGCCATTTCACGCCCCGACCTCAACCGCCGGACCCGCGTACCCGACGTTAGCGGTGTAGACGGACTCTAAGAAGCGAAGGAAGCCCTATGAACTGGAAAGCATTCACTCCCCTGGCCGTCGCGGTCGTCCTCGGCCTGCTGGCGGCCCGCGTGGGCATGTCGCTCGTCAACAACAGCGGCCCGGCCGTTGCCGAGCCTACGAATCTGGTTTCGGTGCTGGTCGCCGCCCGTGACATCGAGCCCGGCACCACGCTGAGCGAAACCGACTTCGCCACCGCCAAGACCCCGGCCGACAGTATCCCGAGCGGGGCGTTCACCTCGGCCGACCAGGCGACGGGCAAAGTCATCAGGATCTCACTGGTCCGTGGTCAGACGCTTACGCCAAACCTGCTGGCCGACGACGGCGCGGGCTACGGCGTCGGCGCGACGCTGCCGCCGGGCATGCGGGCCGTGACCATTGATATTGTCGAAACCACCGGCGTCGCCGGCTTTATTCTGCCCAAGTGCAAGGTAGACGTGCTGGCGACCCTGCTGGTCGACGGCCGGAGCATTTCGCGCACCGTGTTGGAAAGCGTCACCGTGTTGGCCGTCGGCATGCGGACGAACCCGAACGCCCCGGTCGATCCGACCCAGCCGCCGAGCAAAACCGTGACGCTGCTGGTCAAGCCGAAGGACGCCGAGAGAGTGGAACTGGCGGCGACCATGAGCCGCATCCGTCTGGCGCTCCGCAACGGCCGTGACGAAAGCGTGGCCGACAGCGAGGGGATCACGCTCGCCGAACTCAAAGGCCGCGACAGCGACCCGTTCAGCAGCCCGCTGCTGGTGGCCGCGACGCAGCCGGCGACGACGCAGCCGGTGAGCATCATCCCGGTCGTCGCGACGACGCCCGCGCCCAAGCCCGCTCCGAAGAAGTGGTCGGTGCAGATCATCAAGGCCGGGAAGGTGTCGACGGAGCAGTTCACGCTGCCGGACGCCGGCAACAACGTCCCGGCCGTCGAAACGGACGAAGACGAAACCATGGTCAATATCGACCCCTTCAACTAAGCCTGCCGACCCACCACACCCCGAATTGATTTCCGAGGCCAACATGAAACAGACCGCCCTCCACCGCTCGACGCTTCTGAAACACGCCTGCCGCTGGGCCGTCGCCGCGACCGTCGCCGCGACCGTGCCCGCCGCGACCGGTCAGACCGCGCCCGCCCCGGCCGTTGCGCCAGACAACGGCGTCGGCTTCACGCCGGCCCGTTCGGCGCTGCCCGGCCTGGTGGAAAGCGGCGTCGACACCGACGGCCGCCTCGGCCTGCCGATCAACAAGACCGCGGTGCTTACCACCAAGGAAAAGGCCACCCGCGTGAACGTCGGCCAGCCCGACATCGCCGAGGTGACCATGGTCGGCCCGACCACAATCCTGGTGACGGCCAAGAAGCCGGGCAACACGCAGGTCATTGTGTGGAACGAACGCGAGGAGAACCAGGCCATCGACGTCACCGTCAGCCTGGACGTGGCGGCGCTGCGGGACGAGATGAAAAAGGTCTTCCCGGACGTGCCGATCACCGTCGACGTGGTTAACGGCCAGGTAAGCTTGCGCGGCCGCGTGCCGAACCTGAAAATTGCCGAGCAGGCCAGCCGTCTGGCCAATGTCTACACGCCGCAGGTGCTGAACTTCCTGGAAGTGGGCGGCGGCCAGCAGATCGTACTGAACGTGCAGTTCATTGAAGTCAGCCGTGGGGCGAGCAACCAGCTCGGCTTCAGCAGCTTCTTCACCGACGGCGGCAGCACCTTCGGCAGCATCCAAGGGCCGACGGCGACGCCGATCGGCGGCCTGGCGACGGGTGCGGGTGCGGAAATCGGCACCGGCATTTCCCTGTTCGGCTCCGGCAACATCGGCGGCACGGTGTTCGAGACCTTCGTGCAGGCCCTGAAGCAGAACAATTTGGCGCGCACGCTCGCCGAACCGAGTCTGGTCAGCGTCAGCGGCGAAGACGCCAGCTTTCTGGCCGGCGGCGAAATCCCCGTGCCCGTCCCGCAGGCCGGCGTCGGCGGGGCCAGCACCATCACCATCGAGTACAAAGAGTTCGGCGTGCGCCTGAAGTACAACGCCGTCGTCCTCGGCGACGGCCGCATCCGCATGAAAGTGGAGCCGGAAGTCTCCGAACTGGATTACAACAACCCGACCAGCATCAACGGCACTGCCGTCCCCGGCATCCGCACCCGCAAGGTCAGCAATATCGTCGAAATGGCCGAGGGCCAGACGCTGGCGCTGGCCGGCTTGCTGCAGCGGAACGTGTCGGCGAGCAGCCGTGGCACGCCGCTGCTGGCGGACCTGCCGATCGTCGGGGCCTTTTTCCGCAACGTCCAATACACCCGCACGGAAACGGAACTGGTCGTGCTGGTGACGCCGCACCTGGCGTCGGCAATGAACCCCGACCAGGTGCCCGCCGCCCCCGGCGACAACTGGCGGTATCCGAACGAGGCCCAGCTTTACGGCCTCGGCGACCTCGGCGAGAGCGGCGACCCGCGCCAGCCGCTGGCGTCGAAACGCGGCCCGGCCCCGAAGTTCATCGGGCCGTACGGCTTCGGCGAGAAGGCGGAAGTCATTCAGCCGGCGACCGTACCGACCGATACCAAGTAAGTCCGGCCCCAGCGGCTGCCCCAGGGACGAACGACTCAAGGAATAACATGCACGTTCAACTCAACTGCGTCATCGTCGACCCCGACGACCAGAACCGCCAGGAAATGGCGAGCTTCCTCACGACCTTCGGCATCACCGTGATGTCACAGCTGACCAACGGCGACGCGCTCGAGGCCATGCTGAACCGCTCGGACGCGCCGCAGCTGGTGGTCGTGAACCTGGACCCGGGCGCTACCGAAAGCCTTCGCCGCATCGGTCACCTGCCGCGGCAGTTCCATAACGTCAGCTTCTTCGCGCTCAGCCAGGTGCTGGACCCGACCCTGCTGATGGACGCGATGGGCACCGGCATCCGTGAGTTCGTCCCGCTGCCGATCAACGAAGTCCGCTTCACCGCCGCCTTGGAGCGTCTGGCGAGCGTGAACGGCATGGGCAAGCGGGCCAAGCTGATCAATGTCATCCCGACCCAGGGCGGCTGCGGCGCGACGACCATCGCCTGCAATCTGGCCGCCAGCCTGGGCACGAATCGCAAAACCGCACTGATCGACCTGGACCTGGTCCGCGGCGGCTGCGCCAGTTACTTCGACACCCGCCCGCGCTACACCATCGCCGACGTGATGCAGTCGGCCGAGCGCGTCGACCGGCAGTTGCTTGATAACGCCTTAGCCGTGCATAAGAAGACCGGCGTGTCGATCCTGTCGCGTCCGGAACTGCCGGAAGACACGCAGCGTGTGAACCAGCCGGGCCTGGTGCGGTTGTTCAACATCATGGGCCGCATGTTCGACTGCGTGGTGATCGACTCGAAGATGAGCGTCGACCCGATGTACGCCACCACGCTGCAGACGGCGGACGTGAACGTGATCGTGATGCAGCTGAACGTGCCGTCGGTGAAGAACGCCGAGCGCTACGTCGGCGCGATGCGCCGCATGGGCATCGAAAGCGGCAAGATCAAGATTGTCGTCAACCGCTTCGTGAAAAAGGGCTGGGACATCGACCCGGCCGAAGTGGAGCGGGCGCTGGGGCTGAAGATCAGCTGGCTGGTGCCGAACGACTACAAGACGGCCATCAGCGCGGTCAACTACGGCGAGCCGTTCGTCGTCAGTGCCCCGCGTACCGAAATC
>DASVSC010000085.1:0-7265 GCA_036388295.1 Tepidisphaeraceae bacterium
TTCGCCGACGCTTTCGGCGACCGTCGCGTGCTCGGCGCGATCGCCTACACCTGTATTAACCGCGTGGGACCCGCCGAGATTGACCACACGGCCCACGGCCTGGTCCGCATCGGCGCATTCGCGAACGCCGACCCCGCCACGGCCGAGGCGGTCGCAGCCCTTATGCGCGACGCCCGAATCGACGCGGCGGCGGTCAACGATCTGCATCATTATCGCTGGCAGAAACTCGTGTGGAACATCCCCTTCAACGGCTGGGGCGCGGTGATGGACCGGCATACCCAACAGTTACTCGACACGCCCGGCGGCGAACGGCTGATTCGCGACACGATGGAAGAAGTCGTCCGCGCCGCGGCCGCCGTGGGCGTGGCCTTGGAAGCCGGCATCGCCGACGACCAGATCGGGCGCACACGGCAGATGGGGGCGTATCACAGCAGCATGCAATTGGACCGGCAGGCGGGGCGGGCGATGGAAGTCGACGCCGTTGTGGCCGAACCGTTACGCCGGGCGAAGGCCGCGGGATGCGGGCCGCTGCCGAACATTGAATCGATGCTGGCGTGCCTGCGGACGTTTTGAGGTACGTCGCGGATAAAATGGCGGACTTATCTGGTGCTGGCGAAGCGACTCCCACCTTGTCGTCGTGGACGCTTAACGACGCCGCATACGGCGTGCTGGAGTTCGCTCTAAACGATCTTGGCGGGCGGCTTGGCCCGACACATCAGCGTCGCGGCGCGATCGAAGTACGCGTCGTCCAGGCCGAGTTTTCGTTTGATCGCCATGTCGCGCCGGAGCCAGTTCGGCTGTTCGATCTGCCGCAATGCCTCGACCGGCCCCAGCCGCGTGACCGGCGGGACGGGCGGCACCGGCCAGTCGCTGCCGTGCACCAGCTTGGCCCGCAGGCGGTCGTCCTTGAGCAGCGTGCGGTACGCGTACGACCGCGTCGGCAGATTCAATGCGGCGGTATCGCCGTAGAAGCGTTCGTGCTCCAAGGCCATGCGGCACCATTGCGGCAGATAATCCGGCTCGCGAAAGGTCGATCGGGTGCCGCAGTGAGCGGCGATCACCGTCACACCGCGCCGCACCGCCGGCAGCAGCAGCGTCGGGTCGGCCAGGTGGTTGACGTTCGGCAGCATCTTCTCGCCGCCGGTGTGGCTGAGCAGCGGCAGGCCGTAATGGGCGAGCGCGTCGTAAAAGGCGAAGCACTTCGGGTGGCTGGGGTCGATGCCCTGCGTGATCGGCAGCCATTTGATCAGCACGGCCCCGCCGCGGACGCAGCGTTCCAGTTCTTCCAGCGCGTCGCGGCGGTACGGGTGAATGCTCGCGCCGAACAACAGCTTCGGGTGGCGGCCGACCAGCATGCGGACGTAATCGTTATCGAGCGCCAGGTGCGTGTTCGCGTCGTCGCGGCGGCCGTCGAGGTCGTACACCGCGTCGAACGCCAGCAGCACCGCGGCGTCCAGTTCAGTGGCCTCGTTCAATTGAGCGACGAGTACGCGTTCGAGCGCTTCGTCCGTAGTGGCAGGATCGATGGGAACGCCGAAATGCTTGGCCAGGAGCCAGAACTGGGGCGACCGCAACAGCCGCGGTGACATCTCGCCGTGACCGGGCAGCAGGGCAGAAAGATGGACGTGGCAGTCAATCCGCATAAGGCTCGATGTGTGGCGGCGGATGCGAACGACGACCGCTTCGGCACGGCCCGTTGGACGGGCCGCGCCGGGGTTGCGTTCTTATCCTTTCACGTACGACCGGTACCGCTCGTAAGCCGCTTCGGTCGTCGCGCTCGTCTTGGGGTCGTACCGTTTCACCGCAAAGCTGCGGCGAATGATGTCACGGCCGCTGGTCAGGTCCGCGACCGCGCCGGTGGCGATCGCCTGCACCAGAATGTTGCCCGACGCGGTGGCCTCCACGGGGCCGGCGATGACGGGGCGTTCGCAGACGTCGGCGGTCAGCTGGTTCAGCAGTTCGTTCTGAGCCCCGCCGCCGACGATGTGAATCACGTCGATGCGCCGCCCGAGCACGTCTTCGAGGCTTTCGAGCGTTTGACGGTATTTGAGCGCGAGCGAGTCGAGGCAGGCCCGCACGAACGCGCCGCGGGTGCCGGGGTCGGGCTGGCCGGTCTTGCGGCAATATTCGGCGATCTTCTGCGGCATCATGCCGGGCAAGCGGAACGGGGCGTCGTCCGGGTCGATAATGGCCGCGAACGGCTTGGCCCGGCCGGCCATGCCGGTGAGTTCGCTGTAGCTGTGGTCGTAACCGTCCTTGGCGAACTGGCGGCGGCATTCCTGCACCAGCCATAGGCCCATGATGTTTTTGAGAAAGCGGGTCGTTCCGCTGGCGCCGCCTTCATTGGTGTAATCGTACTGAAGCGTTTTGGCGTTGATCAGCGGGCCGGGCAGTTCGACGCCCATCAGCGACCACGTGCCGCTGCTGATGTAACACCAGCTTTTCCCCTCGGCCGGCACGGCTACGACGGCGCTGGCGGTGTCGTGGCCGGCCGTGGCGATGACGGGGGCGGGCGCGATGCCGCATTCGTCGGCCACTTCCGCCAGCAGATTCCCCAGCACCGTGCCCGACGGCACCAGCGCCGGCAGCAGCTTCGCCGGGATGCCCAGCTTGGCCAGAAGCTCCGTCGCCCAGGCCTTTTTCTGCGGGTCGTACATCTGGCTGGTCGAAGCGATCGACACTTCGGCCTTGGCTACGCCGCTGAGCAGGTAGTTGAACAAGTCCGGCACGAACAGCAGCGTCTCGGCGACGTCCAGCACCGGCGATTTCGCGCGGACCATCGACAGGATCTGGTACAGGGAGTTGATCTCCATGAGTTGGACGCCGGTGGCCTGAAAGATTTCCTCTTTCGAAGCGATTTTGAGCGCCGCCGCGAGCATGCCGTGCGTGCGCGGGTCGCGGTACATGACCGGATTGCCGAGCAATTCGCCGTTGGTGCCGAGCAAGCCGAAGTCGACGCCCCAGGTGTCGACGCCGATGCCGTCGAGTTTCGTGCCGCGGCAGTTCTTCAGGCCGGTCTTGACCTGTTCCCACTGGCCGAGCAAATTCCACTGCATTCGGCCGTTCAGCCGGCCGTTGGGGTTGGCGAATCGGTGCTTTTCCTCGAGGGTGAGTTTGCCGCCCGTGAGCGTGCCGAGCATGGCCCGGCCGCTCTCGGCCCCGATGTCAAAAGCCAGGTATTTTCCGTCCGCCATATTCAGCCTCCGCAGCACCGCAATGTAGCAGTGGCCCGTCGAAGTTGCGAGACGAAGCGGCCGCATCGTACAGTGGTAAAATGTCACGCACGCGGGTGAAGTTCTGCGGAATGATGTCGCCGGCCGACGCCCGCGCGGCCGCGGACGCTGGTGCCGACGCGATCGGCATGGTCCTGCACGCGGACGCGCGCCGGCGCATCGATGACACGACCGCTGCCGCCATCCTGGCCGTGTTGCCGCCTTACGTCGCCGCCGTCGGCTTGTTCGTCGACGCGCCGGCCGAGCTCGTCCTCAATACCGCCCGCACGCTCGGCCTCGCCACGGTTCAGCTGCACGGCGACGAGTCGCCGGCCGACGTCGCGGCGTTGCAGCCATTGCGCGTCGTGAAGGCCCTGCGCGTCGACACGGCGTTTGAAGCGACGCTGGACCAATGGCGGGCGGCCGTCGAGCGCGACGCGCTGCCGAACCTGGCCGGCCTGCTGCTGGACGGGCCGGCGGGCGGCGGGAAAGGCATTGCGACCGACTTCGAACGGATCAGGCAGTTGCAGGACCGCGGCGCGTTCACGGGGCTGCCGCCGATTCTCATCGCCGGCGGGCTGACGCCGGACAACGTAGGGCCGGTCGTTGAACGGCTACGGCCGTTCGCGGTCGATACGAGCAGCGGCATCGAAAGTGAGTTCGGGCGGAAGTCGTCAGAAAAAATGCGGGCGTTCGTCAAGACCGTGACCGATCGGCCGCTCGTTTACACCCGCGGCCACTGACTTCCCGTTTCACGGAACGCCCGGCGTCTCTTCCCGCGTGAACGCGTGCGGGATAATCATGATCAGCCGTTCCGCCTGTTGGCTCGGCTGGGCTTCGACCAGGAATGTGCCGCCCAGCGTGTTCGGCTGACGGGCCTGGATTGACGGCGCAACGATCAGCATCCGGTCGAGCGCCAAGTCCGCGGCCACGGTGACGTCGTACTGCGACTGCTCCGACACATAACTCAGTTCCCGGTCAGGGCGTCCCGGCGCGATCGCGTATTGAAGTTTCCGCTCCTTGGCCCGGACGCCGGGCGTGAGGGCGATGCGCACCCGCTCAGGGTTCCGCGGCGTGGTCTCGAAGGAAAAATAAAAGAAGTTATCGCAACGATCCCACGACCGCCCGACGAGTTCGTCCCGGCGGTCATGATAGAACACGACCTGATCCGGCACGTCCGATCGGACGGGGATTTCGACCTGGCGGCCGGCGACGCCGTTGTAGGTGGTGCGCTTACCGCCGCGGTCTTCGATGAACTTGCGAATCGTTTCCAGATCATTCAACGGCAGTTCGCCGACACGCATGCCGTTCTTCAACAGCTGCTGCCCTTCCGGCGTGGCCGGCTCGTCGACGCGTTTCCAGAAGCTTTCGTCGACCGACACGCTGTCGCGCGGCATCAGGATTTCCCAGATCTCGACCGTGTAGCGCAATGGCACAGCCCGGCGGGCGTCCTGCGGGGCGGTGGGCAGCGCCTCCGTCACCGGATCGGCCGGCCGCGTGGCGGGCACGAACGGCCGCAGGCGTTCCTGACGCGGCGACGGTTCGGCCGACGCGACGGGCGGTGGTGGCGCGGCCGCCTGACAACCGATCAGACAAGCGGTCAGCAGCAGGCCGGTCCGGATCGCGACGCTAGGCGGCAGGGCGAACTTCATAGCGACTCGATGAAAGCGATCACGCGCGAAATGCCTTCGTCCCAGAGCGACTGGCTGATGTTGATCGGCGGCGCGAGTCGAATCACCCGGCGGGCGGTCAGGTTAATGATCAGCCCTTTCTCCAGCGCCCGCTCGCCGAACTGTTGCGGCTCGTCCTTCAGCTCGACGCCGATGAACAGGCCGTGGCCGCGCACGTCGGTCGCTTTGTCGCCGAGCGATTTGCGGAGCTTTTCCATGCCGGTCGTGCCGAGCTTTTCGGCGTGTTCGACGAGATTTTCTTTTTCGATCACGTCGAAAATCGTGCGCGAGACGCTCATGCAGATCGGGTTCCCGCCGAGCGTGGAGCCGTGCTTGCCGGGCGTCAGCAGCGCGGCGAGGTGGGGCTTGGCGTACATCACGCCGACGGGCAGGCCGCCGCCGACGGCTTTGCCGAGCGTCATGATGTCCGGCTCGACGTCGCCCCACTGGTGGGCGAACCAGCGCCCGGTCCGGCCACAGCCGGTCCAGACTTCGTCGAAGATCATCGTCAGGTTGTTCTCGTCACACAGCCGGCGGACGCCGCGGACGTAGTCAGGCGCATATTCGTTGATGCCGCCTTCGCCTTGGATTGGTTCGAGAAGGACGGCGGCGGTTTCGTCGTCGATCGCTTCGCGCAGCGCGGCCAGGTCACCGGCTTCGATGTTGGCAAAGCCCGGTACGGCCGGGCCGAAGCCCTCTTTGACGGCGTTGTTGCCGGTGGCGGCGATCATGGCCAGCGAGCGGCCGTGGAAGCTTTTAGTCAATGAAATCGTCTTCCAACGCTTCCCGCTGTCGGCGAGGCCGCGCAGGCGGGCGAGTTTAACGGCCGCTTCGTTGGCCTCGAGCCCGCTGTGGCAGAAGAACGCCCGGCCGTCGAACGCGTGGGCCCGGATCTTTTCGGCGAACTCGATCTGCGGCGTGGTGTAGAGCGCGTTGCCGACGTGCCACAGCCGGCCGGCCTGCTCCGTGGCGGCGGCGACCAGGGCCGGATGGCAGTGCCCGAGCACGCACCCGCCGAACCCGGCGAACAGGTCGAGGTATTGGCGGCCCTCGGAGTCCCAGACGTGGCTGCCTTCGCCGCGGACCATCACCACGGCCGCCCGGCCGTAGTTCTGGATCAGCGACGTTTGTCCTCGGGTCAGCCAGTCCTGCGTGTCCGCCATCGATTCTCCTTGGCCCCGAAGTTTACCACCCGGCGCACGGGCCGCTATCGTGGGCGTCATGCAAATCCGCTGGGGCATCCTCGGGACGGGCAACATCGCCCGGCAATTCGCGAACGGCGTTAAGTCCAGCCGGGCCTGCGTGCTGACGGCCGTCGCGTCGCGCACCGCCGCGACGGCCGAGGCGTTCGGTGCGCAGTACGGCATTGCCCGGGCGTACAACGACTATGGCACCATGTTGGCCGACCCCACGGTAGACGCGGTCTACGTGTCGCTGCCGAACACGATGCACCACGAATGGACGATCAAAGCGCTGCGGGCCGGCAAGCACGTGTTGTGTGAAAAGCCGCTGGCGACCAGTTCGGCGCAGGCGGAGGAAATGTTCGCCATCGCGCAGCAGACGGGGCGCGTGCTGATCGAAGCGTTCATGTACCGCTGTCACCCGCAGACGCTGGCGGTCGTCGACGCCGTCCGCCGCGGCGCGATCGGCACGCCGCGGCTGGTGCGCACCAGCTTTTGTTACCGCACGACCAAGATCAAGGACAACATCCGTTTCAATCCAGCCCTCGCCGGTGGCGCGCTGATGGACGTCGGCTGCTATTGCCTCAGCTTCAGCCGCTTGATTGCCGGCGGCGAGCCGACCGCGGCCCAGGCCGTCGGCGTGCGGCAGCACGGCGTGGACGTCGCCGTCAGCGGCAGCCTGAAGTTCGAAAAAGACCTAACCGCTTCGTTCACCTGCGCGATGAACACGCAGTCCGATAACGCGGCCCTGATCTGCGGCGACGAAGGCTGGATCCGCGTCAGCGTCCCGTGGAAGCCGACCGGCGTCAGCAGCGGCTACACGATCGAACGACAGACGCCGCCCCGCCAGGACAACAGCGGGCGCGGGCCGCTGCCGCTGGAGACAATCGTAGTTCCCGCCAGCGGCGACGTTTACGGCATAGAGGCCGACGCCTTCGCCGCCGTCATCGGCGGCACAGCCGTTCCGTTCGTCACGCCGGCTGACAGCCTGGGCAATATGCGCCTCCTTGAGCGATTGCAAGCAAGCCTGATCTGCTAGACGATGGGGGCATGGCGCATAAAGTCGCGTTGGTCACCGGCATCACCGGTCAAGACGGCTCCTATCTCGCGGAACTCCTGCTCGACAAAGGGTATGAGGTCCACGGCCTGATCCGCCGCAGCAGCAGCTTCAACACCGACCGCATCGAGCACCTGTACCAGGA
>DASVSC010000086.1:0-8130 GCA_036388295.1 Tepidisphaeraceae bacterium
TGCCGCGGCGAAAACAGCCGCAGCATCTCCGGCGAGGCGTTGCGCGAAACCAGGGGCGATTCGTACGTGTCGACGGGCATAAGCCGGCGAGTCTAGAGCGCGGCGTTCAGTTGTCCAAAGCCCATGATTGATGACGTCCGAGCAAGGCGTCTAGGCGCATTGAGTAAGCCGCAGATGAACGCGGATAAACGCAGATTGTTGTAAGCAAAGATGAAGGCGTTCGTGCACGGTTGCCGACACGTTTTGCACCTTTTCTTATCCGCGTTCATCTGCGTCCATCTGCGGCTCATTCCGCTTGCCTTACTCGCTAAAAGTCAGCCGAAACACTTCGCCGCTCATCGCGTCATAGGCAATCACGTCGCCCGTCAGGGGCTCGACGCACCAGGCGGTGATGCGCAGGGCGTGCACAGGAAACCCCGGCCGCACGTCGATGGCGTCGCTTTCGATCACGCGTTCGGTCGCACCGTCGCTGATCACCAGCGCGGGATAGCGCACGGCCTCTTCCGCGGCGGTGGCGCTCGGGGGCGGCTTGGGGAAGAACTGCAACACGCGCGACGTCCCGCGGCCCAGCGTCAGCGGCGGGGCGGTCGGCCGGGGCCGGTCTTCGGACAGCGTCACCAGCGGCGAGGCCCGACCGAAGGCGTCCACGCGCCAGCTTTCGCCGGTCGTCGGCCGGAACAGATCCAAGCCGCCGTCGGCCCGCCCGGTCCAGCGGTCGCCCGGGTCGATCCCGATCGCCTGGCCGTCCACCGTCACGCGCTCGAACGGCCGCCCCAACCGCGGCGTACCGGCCAAGAACTGTGCCACATCGAACCGGCAGAACGCCGTCTGGTCCGGGTGGCGCAGGATCAGCCACACGTCACCGCCCGCTCCGACCATCTGCACGTCCGCCAGCGCCAACAGCGTCCCCATGCCCGAGGCCCGCTCGACGGTCGCGGTGTCAATCACCCGCCGCGGCTCACCCGCCCCCGCCCCGGCCGCCACGCGGTAAATCCCGCCAACGCTGCTGCGGCCGGTGGCGGCCACGTAGAGCAGCAAGTCGTCGCGTCCGAGCGGCGCGACGGCCCGTAGCTCGCCGCCAACAGGCACGCTTGGCGAAACCACCGCACTCCGTCCGGAGGTCAAAATGTGCAGTGGCTGGTCCGCCTTTGTGTCAGGCTGGAAGGCGTACACGACATTACGCGACGGCAGCAATTCGGTCCCGTGGCCGGCACGCGACGCGGCTATGTTACGAAGCGTCGCCTTTGGTGAAACGGCTTCGACTTGTGCCATGCAGAAGGCCGCCCCGAGCAGGAAGGTGCCCACAGCGGCATACAGCGCAAGATCACCTGTCACAGTACGACGAGCCGGCGACGGTACCTGAATTGGCATGAGCCGGATCCTGAGGAAATACTCAACGTCAGCGGCACCCGTCGAAACGGGTGCCGCTGGTCGTTCACGCGCCTGTAACGAGTTCAATTCGCGGTTTGCATTCCGGAGTTGCGCATACCGAACTTGGCGATAGTGTCCGGCCAAAGGCTTGCGGCATCATAGACCGTGCCGGTGGGCATCCACAATTCGGGTCGAGACATATCAAGATCGTTCATCGCTTCGACATGCCCGTCCCAAAATGCGACATTCATCACATAAGCGCCCGCTGCACCGCCGGCGGTTTTCCGCCCGTGCCGCCACCCGAGCAAGCGCGGATCGGTGCCAACGGTCGAACCGTTGCCCGGCGCGAAGCCACGCCATAGCGCACGCGTTTGATTCGTCCATGCGCCCTGATCGGCGTACATGCCGCCGCTACCTCCTGTAATGTTGTTGTCGTAGGTAGGCAAGGCATCGCCGCGGGCCGAGCGCGAGCCGTCGGAGAATGAGATCTTCTGCGACGCATTCCGAATTTTTGCCAATTTTGGCGCGTAATCGCGCGGGACGTCCAACGTGGTGGGGGTGCCGCCCATCCGGAACCTGAAACTGGTGTCGCTGACTGTGCTGGGGCGGCGTATCGTTGAACTGATAAAGGTGAACACTTGCGCCATCATGTAGGACGGATAAGGTTGAACCTGCCACGAGGTGCTGCCGCCACTTGCAAAATGAGTCATCGCAACATCGCCGCGATTGTCAGGGCATTGGAAAACCCCCGTCGCCTGAAGTTGTTCAAAGCGTTTGCGACGTTCAATGTTCAACGCACCGCGTTCGAACTTTACGCCAAGCAGCGAAGCAATAGGGCTGTGCCAATCATTGATAGAAACAAGATCTGGCGCGTTATTCTCGCTATACACGCCTACCGGCGTGCTGAACGCGCCGTTGGTCATGAAGTGATTGGCGGTGGTATTCGGCGAGCCCGGTATAAAATCGTTGTTCTGAGAAGCATACAAGACAATCCCTTGCATGATCGATCGAAGGTTGGCGGAACACTTGATCGCGCTAGCAGCGGCACGCGCCTTGCCTAATGCCGGCAACAAAATGGAGATGAGCAGGGCGATGATGCCAATGACTACTAGAAGTTCGACAAGTGTAAAACCGGTACGTCGTGTGAGGCGGTACTGCATAATCAATCCTTAATAGTGCGACAAAAAGTTTCAGCGTGAGCGTTGTTTGAACTCGGCTGCCGTCGGAGGCGCCGTCACACCCGGACCGGGGGACGGGTTAAGGCCGACCACAAGGCGGCCGCAGTCCGGGCAGAAGGTGGGGCCACGTTGGCCAATGCGTTCTTTGACCAGCACATATGTCGGCTCAGTCTTCGGCTTACCGTCTTTGGTCCAGTAGCAGGCGTCCGCCTCGTAGCCGGTGTTCTTCCCGCTGAAAGGAGACTTCACCGGCAATGAGTCACCGATCTTGATGGTGTAGTTGAAGGATTTGCCCGTTTCGGCGTCAATGAACACGCGGTCGGAACTCAAGCGCCCTGCTTCTGAACTGCCGCCAAGGCTTACTACCGTGTAAATGGCGTAGACGACAGCGAGTGCGACGACAGCCATGCCGATAAACTTTCCGACATTGGTTTCTAGTAATTTTCGAAGCCGGTCTATCAAATCTAATCCCGTCGTTTCACCTTAAGAGTCCCCATTATTAATGCGCATACGGACAACGTCGCGTGACGTCTTGAACAAAGTTTGCCTAAAGGTCTAAACTAAAATCGAATGTCTGGCAGAGAAGTTATCGAAGAATCTTGGCCCAACTTCACGGCTGAAGAACAGTGCCTGCAAATGTTGTACCGCTTCCGGGCGACGGAAATCAAATCTTATCGCCGATCTGTTTTGATTAAATTAAGAACGTTAAGCGACACCCTAGCGAGAAAGAATTCGGGCGGAAATCTTCTGCCTTGACCAATGTTTCGGCGGCAAATCGTGCGAACTCGGGCTGTGCTTAAATTTAAGACAATATAAATAAGGCTTGATGACCATCAAACGAGCATTAGTGGTTGGGGGAGGTATTGGCGGGCTGTCAGCTGCTATTCGCTTGCGAGCTGCCGGTGTGTCGGTAACGCTTATCGAGCACGGATCAAAACTAGGCGGGAAATTAAATCAGTGGGAGGGTCCGCATCGTGAGGACGGTGCGGAGTCGGGCTTTCGCTTCGACACCGGCCCCAGCCTGCTGACGTTGCCACTGGTCTTTGCCGACCTGTTCGCGGCGGCGGGGCGGGATATTCGGCAGGCGGTGCCGCTCGTGCGGCTGGACCCGGTGTCGCGGTTCGTCTGGGGGGACGGGACAAAGTTCGAACTGCGGGCGGATCGGGCGGCGTTGCTGGACGAAGTTCGGCGGCTGGCGCCGGGCGATGTCGCCGGGTTTGAGCGGTTCCTGGCTTTCGGGCGAAAGGTGTGGGATTTATCGGGCGAACTGTTCCTCAGCCAGTCGCCCGAGCAGGCTTTGCGCGGCGACGGCACTTTTTCGCCGGGCCGGGCGCTGGCGATGCTGACCGTGCCGCTGCGCATCGGCATGTTCCGCAAGTACGCCGCCCTTGTTGATAAGCACATTCAAAATCAGCGGTTGCGCGAAGTTTTGTATCAGTACGCCACGTACAGCGGCGCCAGCCCGTTCCTAGCCCCGGCGACGCTGGCGGTGATTCCGCACGTGGAACTGGACATGGGCGGCTGGTACGTGCCGGGCGGGATGTACACCATTGCCAGCGAGCTGGAAAAGCTGGCCCGTGAGCTGGGCGTGGACATTCGGCTGAACACCCCGGTCGCCCGCATTCTGACCGACGGCACGGGCAAGGACCGAAAAGCGCGCGGCGTCCGCCTTGTCGACGGCACAGAACTGGTGGCCGACGCGGTCGTCTGCAACGCCGACGTCATGTACGCCTACCGCGACCTGATCGTCCCCGAAGACCGCCCCGGCTGGTCCGACGCCAAGCTGGCCAAAATCGAACCCGGCGGCAGCGGCATGGTCCTGCTGCTGGGCGTGCAGGGCACCTACCCGCAACTGGCCCATCACACGAAGTTCATGCCCGACGACTACCGGTCTGATCTGCGGGCCATGTTCGAAACGCGTACTATTCCTGACGACCCGTGCATATACGTCTGCGCCAGCACCCGCACCGATCCGACGCAGGCCCCGCCCGGCTGCGAGAACCTGTTCGTCCTCTGCTCGGCCCCGCCTTTGGACGGCACGATCGACTGGGCGATTGAAGGGCCGAAGTACCGCGACCGGGTCGTGGCGACGCTGGAACACAAGTTCGGGCTGACGGATTTGTCGAAGCGCATCGTCGTCGAACGTCGCATCACGCCGGCCGACCTGAAGTCGATGTACAACGCCAACGCCGGCAGCATTTACGGCATCAGCAGCAACGGCGTGAAGCAGGCTTTCCTGCGCCCCCCGAACCGCGACCGCGACATCAAAGGCCTGTTCTTCGCCGGCGGCGCGACCCACCCCGGCGGCGGGCTGCCGCTGGTGGCGCTGTCGGGCAAAATCGCGGCTGAGTTGGCGAGCGAATATCTTGCTACGCTCCAAGTCGAGGGGCCGCAGATGAACGCGGATGAACGCGGATCGGACGAAGAGAGCTAGGGATGGACGCCGGATGCACGCCGCGATGCCAAGAAAAAGAGTGAGGCGTATGTTTTTCACTTTTCTCTTCTCCCTTGGCGACTTGGCGACTTGGCGTTCAATCCGATCCGCGTTCATCTGCGGCTAAATTAGATCATGCCCGAAGGCCCCACCCTGCACCGCCTTGCCCGTGATCACACCGCCTGGCTCGGCGGGCAGAAGCTCACGATCACCTCCCCGCAGGGCCGCTTCGCCGACGCGGCGGAAACGATCAGCGGGAAGAAGCTCATCAAGGCCGAGGCGTGGGGCAAGCATCTGTTCTACGACTTCGCCGGCGACCGGGTGCTGCACGTGCACCTGGGCCTGTACGGCAAGTTCCGCGTGTACGAACACGGCCCGAAAGCCGGCCCGCCCGAACCCCGCGGGGCCGTGCGCGTCCGTATGACTGGCAAGACAGTCACGATCGACTTGAACGGCCCGAACCAATGCGAGGTGATCGACGCCGCGGCCCGCGATGAAATCATCGCCCGTCTCGGCCCCGACCCGCTGCGTGATGACGCCGACCCGGCCCAGGCATGGCAGCGCATCAAAACCAGCCGCGCCCCGATCGGCCAGCTGCTGATGGACCAGACCGTGATCAGCGGCATCGGCAACATCTACCGGGCCGAGGTGCTCTGGCGGCTGAAACTGCACCCGCGCACGCCCGGCCGTGCGGTGACGAAAAAGCAGTTCGACGCCATCTGGCGCGACAGCCGCCGCCTGATGCACCGGGCCGTCGAAGAGCAGCACATTGTCACCACCGACCTGCCGCGGCTCGCCCCGTCCTCGTCGAAGCCGCCACCCGCCGAGCGGTTCAACATCTACATGAACCCGAATTGCCCCCGCTGCGCCACCGGCATAGAGCAGTACACCCTCGCCGGCCGAACGGTGTACGCGTGCGCCGGGTGTCAGGTGGTGCAGGATGTTGTGGAATGAACGAGGACGCATCGCTCCGCGCGACGAGCGGCTTCGCCAGCTTCCCTCTCCCGGTATGGCCGGGAGAGGGTAGGGTGCGGGCTTCCGACGGCAGACTCGAATGGGCAGAAAGCTACCGACGTTACAGCAACACTTCTTCTCGCTTGGCCCTTCGCGCCGCTGGTTAAGCCCTCACCCTAACCCTCTCCCGGCCCTACCGGGAGAGGGAATCAGAGGCCGCTACGTTCTGCGTGAAAAGCACTAATCACGAACGCGCCCCGCATGCGTGTACACGTTCATCCGCGCGTCGCGCAGGAACCCGATCAACGTCTGGCCGTTCTCCCTCGCGAACTCGACGGCCAGGCTCGACGGCGCGGACACCGCCGCCAGCAATGGCACGCGGCTGGCGAGGGCTTTTTGGACAATCTCGAACGACAATCGGCCGCTGACCAGCAGGCCATGCTGGGCGGCGTTGATATCGTTGAGCAGCGCGTGGCCCAGGACTTTGTCGACCGCATTGTGCCGGCCGACGTCTTCACGCAGGACCACAATCTCACCCGCCGGCGTAAACAACGCGGCCGCGTGCAGGCCGCCGGTGCGGTCGAAGGCCGTTTGCGCCGTGCGCATCGCGTCGGGCAGCCGCAGCAAGACGGTCGGCTCGACGTGAAAATCGCTCTCGATCGGCGGGAACTGTCCACGCACGCTGTCGATCGTCGCTCGCCCGCACAGGCCGCAACTGCTGCTGGCGAAAACGTGGCGGGTCATCTTTTCGAAATCGACGTACACGTCCGCGGCCAGCAGCACGTTCAGCAGGTTGCCCTCGTCATTGCGGTCGCAGTGTTCGATCTTCAGCACGTCCGCGCGACGGCGGATCACGCCCTCGCCGAGCAGGAAGCCGGCGGCCAGTTCGCTGTCATGGCCCGGCGTGCGCATCGTGACGCTGACGGCCCGGCCGCGGGCGCGGATTTCCAGCGGCTCTTCCCGGGCCAATTCGTCCGTGCCGTGGGTCCAGACGCCGTCGCGGTAGAGCGACACGCCTTCGATCGATTGGATGCTGACGGCATTGCCGGCGGATGAACCTTCCATCATCGCATCGTAAGCGCACAACGGCCTAGGATGCGGCATGTTTCACAAGACCGCACGCACGGTGATCCTGTTTTCAGCCGCCTGCCTGACCGGCGGAATGCTCAGCGGCTGCGCGCTACTTCCCCTGGCCGCACTGGGCGCGGTGGGGCAGGTGTCGGATATCGGTTCCACGGCTTTCTCGGCCGGCACGGAGGTGTTCACGTCGGGCAAGCTGGAGGCCGTGGAGTTCTGCCGGTTCGATCAGGCCCAAGCCGCGATCCGGTCCACGCTGTCGGACCTGCGGCTGCCACTGAAGTCATCGAAGTTCACAAAGGAAACAGCGACCTACGACTTCGAAGACGACTCGGGCTCCGACGTGACGTTCGAACTGATGCGACGCAGCCCGGCGATCTGCCAGATCCAAGTGGACGTGGGCATGTTCGGCTCCGAGGCGTACGCACGGCTGCTGCTCAAGTCGGTCCGGGCCCGGTTGCCGTTGATGGACGGCCGCCCGGCGACGAGGCCGTCAACGCCTGTGGACCTATTCGCGCCGAAGCGAATACCTAAGTCGGAAACAGACCTGGAACAGGCCCCGTCGTAAGCCTTGGCACACGGCGGGACGATCCCGCCGGCGAACAAAACGACAGGGAGAATATCTTCATGTAAATCAATATTCATTTGCACACTCGGCCGGCGCGTGATTGACTCGGCGTTTTTCACAACCCGGAGTGGCATGATGCCTACCGAAACCTTTCACCCCGACGCAGCCAAGCCGCAGGCCATCGCTAAGGACAAGGCGAAAAAGCCCGCGCAGCTGCCGCCGTTTCACGTCGTGCTGCTGGACGACAACGACCACAGCCACGAATACGTGATGGAAATGCTCAAGGCGATTTTCGGCTACGCCGAATCCATCGGCTTCAAACTCGCCGACAAAGTCGACCGCCGCGGCCTGGCCGTGGTCTTCACCACGCACCGTGAACTGGCCGAACTGAAATGCGAGCAGATCAAGGCCTACGGCCAGGACTGGCGGGTCGCGACGTGCCGCGGGAGCATGTCGGCGATCATCGTGGCGGCGGAGGGGTGAAGCGCAGTGGAGAGTTGGAAGTGGAGAGTGGAGAGTTAAGACAAAACGCTGTTCTTAACTCTCCA
>DASVSC010000087.1:0-51628 GCA_036388295.1 Tepidisphaeraceae bacterium
GGCTCCGCCCGGCTCTGCGTGTTCGAAGAGAAGCCGGGCAGAGCCCGGCGGCTCTCTCGGACGCGCGACGTCCGTTACCGACCCATGCTTCCCCAGCAATGAGTCCTTTTCATTCGACGCCGCAGGACCGGATGCGGTAAAACAGACGCATGTCGCCCGCCGAACTCGCCGCTGTAATCGACCACACGATTCTCAAACCCGAAGCCACGGCCCGCGACGTCGACAAGATCCTGAGCGAAGCCCGCGAATACAAGTTCGCCAGCGTCTGCATCAGTCCGCCGTTCGTTCGGCAGGCCGCCGCGGCGCTGGCCGGCAGTGGTGTGAAAACGTGCACGGTCATCGGCTTTCCCAACGGCACGCACACGCCGACCGTGAAGGCCATCGAAGCCACCAGCACGGTCAAGCACGGGGCCGACGAGATCGACGTCGTCGCCCACCTGCCGAACCTGCTAGACCTGAACTTCGAGTTGGCCCGCGACGAATTGATGGAAGTCGTCCGTGCCGCCCGCGCCGTGCGCAGCGACATCGTGATCAAGGTGATCGTCGAGAGCGCGGCCCTCGTGGGGATCAACAAGGATCGGGCCGAGGAGACGATCGCCCTCGCCTGCCGGGCCGTGCGCGAGAGTGGCTGCGACTTCATCAAGACCAGCACCGGCTTCCACCCGGCCGGCGGGGCGGCGCTCGACGTCGTCGGCTGGATGAAAAAGCACGGCACGGCGGGCGGCGGCGGCATCAAAGTCAAAGCCAGCGGCGGCATCCGCGACTACGCGACGGCGATGAAGATGATCGAAGCCGGGGCCGACCGACTGGGCGTCAGTGCGTCGGTGGCCATCGTCAACGAAGCCAAAACCGGCGTGGCCAACGTTCAAGCGGCCAGCGGGTATTAAGAGGACGCCATTAACGTCCCTGGCCCGCCATGACCGGAAGTCGCAGGCGCAAGGGCGACCTACGGAAGACTCGGC
The DNA here is from genome assembly GCA_036388295.1 of Tepidisphaeraceae bacterium. Lineage (GTDB taxonomy): Bacteria > Planctomycetota > Phycisphaerae > Tepidisphaerales > Tepidisphaeraceae > RYN-431. The sequence continues at coordinate 963 of DASVSC010000087.1, forward strand.
TGGCCGGAAGCGGCTGACGTTCGGATCACGCGTGACAGGACAAACATCTATGGACCTGTTAACCCTCAGCACAACACCGACGCCCTCACGCCAAGCCGACGCTTCTGCGGCATCTTTTGGCCCGACCGCACAAGGGGGCCGGACGGCCCTTCACGGGCTCGCCGTTGTCTTGGCGATGGTCGTCGCCACCGGCCCCGCGCCCGCCGCCGCGCCGACGCCGTTCGTCGCGCCGGACGCCGCCGCGATCGCCGACTCGATCGACAAAGGAAAAGCCTACCTCTACAGCATCCAAAATCCCGACGGCACCTGGGAAGACGAAGCCAAGCCGCCGGACATGCCCAAGGACAACAAAGACGGCAAAGCCACCGCCGACGAATCGCAGTGGGGCGGGCGCACCGCGCTGGCGGTATACACGATGCTGACGCTCGGCGATCGGGCGACGGACGAGAAGCTGAAAAAGGCCATCGCCTTCCTGCACACCTCGCCCGACATCACCAGCACGTACGGCCTGGCCCTGAAGTGCCACGTCTGGTCGAGCCTGCCGCAGACGGCGGAGGTGAAAAAGTCGCTGCGGCGCGACGCCTCGATGCTCGTGTCCTACCGGAAAGTCACCGGCCAGAATTACACCGTCTGGGACTACACCGGCCCGGACGCGATCCGTGCGAAAAACTACAGCCTGATGAGCCTTCAGACCGCCGGCTGGGGCCTGGCCGCGGCGGCGGACGCCGACTACGAAGTCGCGCCCGACGTGTGGAAAGGCATCGAACGCACGCTGCTGGCGTCGCAGACGGCCGAGGGCGGCTGGTACTACCACTTTGCGGCCGACGAACCGAAGTCGACGTTCGCCAAGCCGCTGAGCATGTACGCCACGGCCGGCAACGGGGCGGTGCTGCAGATCGCCCAGGACTTCACCCGCACGGACAGCGGCGCGCGCGGGAACGTGTCCACCCCGGCGATGGAGAAAGTCGCCGCCTGGATGGCCAAGAACTTCGACCCGCCCGATACCGGCGCGGGCGGGTACAGCGAGAACATGAACCGCCGTCTGTACGGCATCGAATTGTTCTCGCTGGCGACCGGCCTCCGCCGCTTCGGCGAGCACGACTGGTACGCCAAGGGGAGCGAGTTCTTCGTCCGGCAGCAGGCGAAGAAGGCCGGCAGTTGGGGCGTGACCAGCCGCGCCGGCACCGACTACCGCCTGATCGACACCTGCTGGGCCCTGCTCTATCTGCAGCAGGGCCGCGTGCCGGTGGCGCTGGCGAAGCTGGATTATTCCGCCGCGTCAGAGAACCCCAAGCAGGCGACCTGGAACCAGCGCCCGCGCGACGCCGCGAACTTAGTCCGCTGGATCGGCCGCGCGACCGAACGCGAGCTGCGCTGGCAGATCGTCACGCCCACCGACTCGCTCGACGCCCTGCTCGAAGCGCCCGTGCTCTACCTGGCCGGCGGCGACGCGCTGACGCTCAAGGCCGACGCCAAGGCGAAGCTGAAGGCGTACGTCGAACACGGCGGCCTGATCCTGGCCGTCGCCGACGGCGGCGTGCCGGCCTTTTCCAAGAGCGTCGAACGCCTGGCCCTGGAACTGTTCCCCGGCAACGAATGGCGCGACCTCAACGACGCGCACCCCATCTTCGCGAACCAGATGTACAAGCGCAACGCGTTCAAGTCGCGCCCGCTCGTGCGCGCGATCAGCAACGGCGTGCGCGAACTGTTCGTGCTGATCCCCGCCGGCGACCCGGCGAAAACCTGGCAAGTCCGCGGCGGCCGAACCACGCCCGACGCCTGGCAGCTGGCCGCAAACGTGGTCAGCTACGCGGTCGATAAATCCCGCTACTTCGCCCGCGGCACCACCTGGCTGACGCCGCCCTCCGTCGTCACGCCGAAAAACAAAATGACGATCGGCCGACTGAAATACGCCGGCCCCTGGGACCCGGAGCCGGCCGCCTGGCCGCAGTTCACCCGCCACGCGCTGGCCCGCGACTGGGCCGTCACGGTCCGGCCGATTGAGGCCGGCAAAGCCATCGACGGCGTCGACGTCCTGCACGTCACCGGCACAACAGCCTTCACCTTCGACGAGCCCACGCGCACGGCCCTGAAAACGTACCTCGACGCCGGTGGCCGCGTGATCTTCGAAGCCGCAGGCGGCAGCGCCGCCTTCGCGGCCAGCGCGCAGGCGGAACTCACCCGCTGGTACGGCGCGGACGCGGTCGTTTCGTTACCGCCGACGCACAAACTCTACGGCGAGAAGCTGGCCGTTTCGTTCCGCGGCTTCAACCTAGCGTCGATCGAAAACCCGACGCAGCCGCAGTTCCGCGCGGTCGAAAAAGACGGCCGGGTGGTCGCGCTGCTCAGCCGCGAAGACCTGTCCGCCGGCCTGCTCGGCGTCCCGACCGACGGCATCACCGGCTATTCGCCAGAGTCGGCCCGGGCGGTGCTGCTGCGGGTGATGACGAAGTGGAAGTGAGTCTGGTTCCCTCTCCCGGTATGGCCGGGAGAGGGTCAGGGTGAGGGCCGGCGACGAAAGATTTGACCAAAGCGAACACCGGCCGACGTTCGAACCTGCCCGGTCAAAGCCCTCACCCTACCCTCTCCCGGCCATACCGGGAGAGGGAACAATCGACAGCGCTTTGCAGGGCGTATTGACTTACTCCACGGGCGCCAGCACCTGCACGCTCCGCGCCGGCACGTACACCTGAACGCTCTGCTCGCGGCCGGCGTAGGAGCCTTTTGTGATGGGGTACGTCTGCTCTTCCACGCACAAACCGGGGCCTTCGTAGCGTTCGCAGTCGCTGTTGAGGATCACCTTGTAATCCTTCGGGTCCGGCACGGGAATGCGCCAGTCGCTGAAGCTTTGCGTCGGGTGAAAATTGAACACGAACACCAGCGGGCCGCGGCGGTAGACGAGGGTTTTGTCGGATTCATGCACCCACAGCTGTTCGATCAGCTTGTCTTCCATCAGGCCGTACGGCGGGTCGAGCTTCTGCATCGCGCGGTCGAACTCGGCTAAACCTTTGTAGCGCAAATATTCGGTTTCCATCAAACTCCACTGGCGGCGGCAGTAGTGGTAGCTGTAGCCATTGCCTTCGCGGGGGAAGTCGACCCATTCGGGGTGGCCGAACTCATTGCCCATGAAGTTCAGGTACGCTTCGCCCGCCAGGCTGAAGGTGAGCAGGCGGATCATCTTGTGCAGCGCGATGCCGCGGTCGATGACCAGGCTCTGCTTGTCTTTCGACATCGACCAGTACATTTCCTGGTCCATCAGCTGGAACGCCAGCGTCTTGTCGCCGACGAGGGCCTGGTCGTGGCTTTCGACGTAGCCGACGTGTTTTTCGCTCCAGCGGCGGTTGAGCATCGTGCTGTAAATCTGGTTCAGCTCCCACTGCTCGTCGCTCTTTTCCTTGAGCAGTTTGATCCAGTAATCCGGCACGCCCATGGCCAAACGGTAATCAAAGCCGAGGCCGCCCTCGGCGACGGGCCGCGCGATGCCGGCCATGCCGCTGACGTCTTCGGCGATCGTCGTCACGTCCGCTCGCGTCTGGTGGATCATTTCGCTCGCCAACTGCAAATACGTGAGGGCGTCGGGGTCGACGTTGGGGCCGAAGTAGTCGTCGTAGCTGCTGAAGCCCGAGCCCATGCCGTGGTCGAAGTACATCATGCTCGTGACGCCGTCGAAGCGGTAGCCGTCGAACTTGAACTCTTCGATCCAGTACCGGCAGTTGCTCAGCAGGAACCGCTGCACTTCGTACTTGCTGTAGTCGAAGCACATGCTGTCCCACTGCTGGTGCTGCCCCTTGGGGCCGCTGTGGAAGTATTGGTAGTCGGTTCCGTCGAACAGGTTCAGGCCTTCCTGCGTGTTTTTGACGGCGTGAGAATGGACCAGGTCCATGATGACCCGCAGGCCGTAGCCGTGGGCGGTGTCGATGAGGAACTTCAGATCGTCCGGCGTGCCGAAACGGCTGCTGGGGGCGAAAAAATTGCTGACGTGATAGCCGAAGCTGCCGTAGTACGGGTGCTCCTGAATGGCCATCAACTGGATCGTGTTGTAGCCCGCCTTCACGATGCGCGGCAGCGTCTTTTCCGCGTACTCACGGTACGACCCGACGCGCCCTTCTTCTTGGGCCATGCCGACGTGCGATTCGTAAATCCGCAGCCCGCCCTCCATCGGCGGCGACGGGTTCTTCCACGCGTACGCCTGCGGCGGGTTCCAATACAGGCACGTAAACTGCGGCGTGCCCGGCTCCTGAATCACGTAGCGCGCGTAAGCGGGAATGCGGTCCATCGTCGACGAATCGGCAAGCACCACGTGCACCTTCACGCGGCCGCCGTGCTTCAGGCGGTCGCCGTAGTGTTCGTCATCCAGGAAAATCGACCAGATGCCGAACGCATCGCGGCCCATCGGGTCGGCGAAGCGGTCCCAGCCGTTGAACTCGCCGACAAGGCGCAGCTGCAACGCGCCCGGCGCCCATTCGCGGTACCACACGCCGGGCCGGCCGCGGTGTTCGCCGCGGTTAAAGCCGAAATAATGATGCCCTTGCGACACTTGCCCGAGCAGGCCGCCCGTCGGTTCGAACTGGCGCAGCGCGTCCTGGTATCGGCCGTAGCGTGCCCGCAGGGACGGGGCGTGCGGTTGCAGCCAGGGGTCGTGGTCGATCAGTCCGGTGCCGTCCGTGCGCGGGAGTGTCGTAGCCATCGTCGTATCGTACCCGCGGCGCGGGCCGCGCACACTTTCCATCGACGTCATCTGCCGTGTTCGCTACAACGGCGGCATGAGCTTCACCGTCATGCCCTCCATCGACCTGCGCGGCGGCCGGGTCGTGCGCCTGCAGCAGGGCGATTACGCCCGCCAGATCGATTACCCCGTCGACCCGATCGAAACCGCCGCGCGCTACCACGCCGCCGGGGCCGAATGGCTGCACGTGGTGGATCTGGACGGGGCCAAAGACGGCCGCGTGGCACAAGCGGATTTGATCGCGCGAATCGTCGCGGAAACGCCGCTGAAGGTGCAGGCGGGGGGCGGCGTGCGCGGGACGGACGACGTCGACCGCCTGCTGGCCGCCGGCGTGCGGCGCGTGGTCGTCGGCACGAAAGCGATTGAAGACTGGCCCTGGTTTGAAGCGCTGGCGATGAACCCGAATTACGCCGGCAAGCTGACCTTGGCGATCGACGCCAAGAACGGCCAGATCGCCACGCGCGGCTGGACGGAAACCAGTGCGCTCGCCGCGGTCGATATCGCCCGCCGCGTCAGCGACTGGCCGCTGGCGGGCCTGCTCTACACCGACGTGGCCAAGGACGGCATGCTGCAGGGGCCGAACCTCACACACACACGCACGCTGGCGGAAGCGGGAAAAGTGCCGGTGATCGCCAGTGGCGGCGTCGGGACAATCGAACACATCCGCCAGTTGCTGGCGTTGCCGGTCTGGGGCGTGATCGTGGGGCGGTCGCTTTACGAAGGCACCTTGGATTTACATGAGGCGATCACACTGGCGGCGGCGAAAGCAGATTGACCGCCAAGACGCCAAGGACGCCAAGAAGAGGCATAAATTAGGAGCGAACGGCATCAAATGCTCAGTTCCGCCGTTGTCTTATTTACTTCTCTTCCTCTTGGCGTTCTTGGCGTCTTGGCGGTCAAATCTCTTCCTCACGGTCTTCGCACGAACGCGAACCACTTCACGGCCCCTTCGTTCGCGGTCGCCAGCAGTTGCCATTCCGGGCCGAACGCCGGCGAGGCATCGCGTGTGCCTTGACGCGTGATCAGCACGATCGGCCGGTCGATCGGCACCAGTTTCGCGGGGTCGTCGGGACGCAGCACCGTGTGATTCAAGTACAGCGGGATCTGCTCGTCCGCCCGCCCGCGCGGCAGCCAGTCGTAGACCGCCGCCCCCGGCGCCTCGGCCCGAATGGTGTCGGCGATCGGTTTGAGCGGACTGCGGCCCTGCACCGAATCGCGGTAGCCGTAGTTGTACGACGTCAATAGGCCGAGCATTAGCAGGAAGGTCGCCACCGGCAGGGCCGTCGCATGTCGACGTAACGCGATGGCCGTCAGCCCGACGAACGCCAGCAGCGCCGCCCCGCCCCATGCCGCCAACGACATCGAATACCACGTCCCGCCGTCCACGCGTTCGGCTTGCACGCCGTGGACCAGCAGCGTCACCGCCGCGCCGACCAAAGTCACCGAATGCACGACCAGCACGGCCCAATCCGCGCGCGTCCGGTTCGTCCGCCAGCTGCGCACCCACGTCACGACGCCGTAGCCGCAGATGATGGCCGCGGGGACGATCATCGGCAGCATGTACCGCTCCTTGCGGTCACGGAACCAGACCATCACCAGCAACGGCGCGACCGAAAACACGAACGGCAGCCACGCCGCCCGTTCCCGCCGGCGTTGCCACAAAGCCCACAAGCCGACGGCCGCGAATGCCAGCCAGGGCGCGGTGAGCGCGCCGAGCTGCAGGTAGACGAGTGGATTGCTGCGCTCCAGCGCCGTCGCCCCTTCCCGGCCGACTTCGGTCTTCCACGTCGCCGCCACGTTCGGCACCGCCTGCATCACGTAAATGAACCACGGCAACGCGACTGCGGCGAACAGAAGAAGGCCGACGATACATTTCAGAATCACGCGTGGCGGACGCCGCCTTTCGATAGCCGACGCAGGCACGCCGAGCGATTCGAATAGCGACGGATCGGGCGATTCGCCCGCACGCGTGCGATTCCTCCGTCCGCCGAACGGCCAATGCAGCACCGCCGCCATCGCCATCGTCGGCACAATCGTTTCGACCAGCGCCACCGGGCCTTTGCACATGAATGCGAAGCCCGTCGCCAGCGCCCCGCCCGTGGCCGCCAGCCACCAGCGGCCGTGCAGCAGCGCGTGAGCAAAACAGATATTCGCCACCGCCACCCAGGCGGCCAGGTGGGCGTCGGTCGTGCTCTGGCGCATGTACTTGAGGAACAGGTAATTCGTGCAGACGACCATCGCCGTCATCACGCCGCACAAGCCGCCGCCCCAGACGCGAGCGGTTTCGAATGCCGCCAGCGTCAGCACGCACGCCGCCACCAGCGCCGGCCAGCGCGCTTGCCAGGCCAAGTCGCGGTAGGCCTGTTCGCGGAGCTTCTCGTCGCTTAACTGTGAAACCGTTTCGGGCCGCATCGCCGCCGCGGTGACCCACGTCACGAACGGCGGCTTTTTCACGCGCGGCTCGCCCATGAGTTGCGGCAGCAGCTTCGGCCCGCCGTGCCGCATTTCCAACGCCGCCTGCACGACCAAGTTCTCATTGCCGCTGGAAAACTGCAGCCAATTCAGCGTCGGCGCGACGGCCGCGAAGAAGGTCGCAGCGATCAGCAATGCCAGCGCCCACGCGCGGCGCGGCGACACGTCAGTGCTGTTCGGCCCCGCGGCGTTGTTGGCTGGCTCGATCATAGAGGGCGAGCAGTGTGCGGAGGTGACGCGCATAACTCAACTCCTCGCGCCGCGCCGAGCACGCCGCGGACATGGCCGGCCGATTCCGCAGCACGGAGTCGATCGCCGCCGCCCAGGCCGCCGGGTCTTCGCCCGCGACCACTCGGCCGTCGACGCCGTCGCGGATGATTTCGCTCACGCCCGCCTGCTCCGACGCGACCGGCGGCACGCCGCTGAGCATTGCTTCGACGCCCACCATGCCGAACGGCTCACGCCGTGTCGGGAACAGCAACAGGTCTGCGTCGCGCAGCTGCGTGGCCACGTCGCGCGTCGCGCCGGTGAACGTCACACGCCCGGCGACGCCCAGGCCGGCGGCCAGCGCTTTGAACGGTTCGGCGTCATCGCCGCCGACGACGCGCAACGTGGCCGACGGGTGTGCGGCCATCGCGCGGACGGCGATGTCCAACCCCTTGCGCACAAAGTCCTGGCCGACGAACAGACAGACGGCCGGCTCCTGCGGCGGGCGTGGCGGGATGACGGGGAACTTCGTCTCGTCCACCGCGTGGTACACCGTCACGAACCGTTCCGGACGGCCGAAGATTGCGACGGCCTCGGCGCGTGTGCGCTCGGACAAACAGATTGTCATCGGCCCGGTGTCTGACGACAGCAGCTGCCGTTCCGTCGCGACGAACACGCGGCGGCGCACGTTGCCGAGCCGCTGCGCGAACGAGACGGCCTTCCAGTCCACCACTTCCAGGCCGGCCTGCGGCTGATAGATGTCGCAGCGTCGCACCGGCAGCATGGAATGCACGACGTCGTCCTCGCCGCCGTCGAGGTGGCGGTCGAGCGACCGAAGGAATCGGCCGTACCGGCCCAGGCGCGTCGCGCCGCGGAAATCGAGCGCCACCCGGCGGTCGCGCGGAATCGCGCCTTCAAAAGTGGCCGCGGCGATGCGCGCGTCGTGGCCGGCGGCCAGAAGCTGGTGAAACAGCGTGACCGTGTACCCCTCGGCCCCGCCGCGCGAGCTGTCGGCGTGAAGGACGACCAGCAACACTTTCATCGCCCCACCTTCATCGGTTGATGCTCACATTCCGTGTCGGCTGCCGGCGGCGCAGCTGGGCGTCGTGCCGGCCAATGGCGGTGGCCTTTCGGTCGACCGCCCGGCGGAAGGCGGCGTCGACTGTCGCGCCGCCGGCGGCCGTGTAACGCGTCAGCCATTCGTCGATCTGGGATTGGGAAACGTTCAATTGCCGCAGACTGTACACCAGCTGCGCAACGTCCTTCACCAGCCACCGCCGGCGGAACCACGTGGGCAGCGGTTTCACGCGGCCCGCGTCCATCAGGCGCGCTTCGACAGCAGCGTCTGGCGTCGCGGCGACATAGAAATGACACAAATACAGATCACGATGATGCAGGCCTGCCGCGTGCAAGCGTCCGGCCATTTCTGCCGTTGCGGTCAATACGCGCTCGAACGGCAGGCCATTGCGTACGGCGACATCGGCGTCCTCAAAACCCGTTAGATCGTCCGTGATTAAAAACCCGCGGCCGTCGTTCAGCCGTCCCGCGGCGACCAGCGGCACCGTGCCGATGCCGGCGGTCATCAGCAGGCGAATCGCGTCGGCCTCTTCCTCCACGCCGCGGTGTTTCAGCTTGTTTCGCTTGATGTGCAGTCGGCCGCCGTCGTAATCGAGGACGCAGTTTTCCCGCTCGGTGATCGACCGCCAGACCTCGATCTTCGGGTGTTCGAACACACTCATCGCGTCCGGCAAACCGACCTGGCGCAGCACGTCGGCGTACTTCGCTTCGGCGCGGTAATAACCCGTAGGAAACGGCAGGCTCATGGGCGGTCGGCTCACTATCTTTCGTGGAAAAACCGGCTGATGCCCGGCTTGAAAATCACCTTGCCGTCCACGACGACCAGCTCTTCATTCAGATAAAGCTGCACCGCCCGGCTCAACACGCCGGCCTCCAATGACAGGCCTTTTTCCTTCACGTCGTCGAGCGTGTCGTGGCCGACGTCGATGTGGAATACGTCCTGCAGAATCACCGGGCCTTCGTCCAATTGCTCGGTCACGAAATGCGCGGTGCAGCCGCTGACGCGCACGCCGCTCTCGAACGCTTGGCGGTACGGGGCCGCGCCGGGAAAGTGCGGCAGCAGCGACGGGTGAATGTTAATCACGCGGAACCGGAACTTGCCAACGATATTCGGCGGCAGGATGCGCATGTACCGGGCCAGCACGACGAGGTCGACGCCGTGCCGTTCCAACTGCTGGCCGAGCCAGGCGAAGTGGGCGTCGAGATCGACGTGGCCTTTCCAGGCGAACGGCAGCCCGGCCGCCTCGGCCATGGGGCGGAGCGATTCGTGGTTGCTCAGCACGCAGGCGATGTCGCCATGAATCAGGCCGGCCTTGTGGTCGTCCAGCAGCTTCGCCAAACAGTGCGATTCGCGGCTGACGAGCAGGGCGACCTTCTTCAACCGCCGCTGGCCGTGCAGGTGGACGCGCACGTCCATATCAATGCGCCCACCCAGGTCAATCAGGCCAGTGATCAGCTCCGACAAATCGCACGTCAGATCGGCCAAATCAACCAGCATGTCCATTAGGAACAGGCCGCTGACGACACGCTGTTCGATGTCCTCGATGTTCACGCCGCGTTCGGCCAGGTACGTGGCGAACTGCGCGACCACGCCTTTCTGGTCACGCCCGATCACGGAAACAACGGCCAGCACTTTCGCCATGACGGCATCTTAGCGGAAGACGATTTGAACCACGAAGCACACGAAGGACGCGAAGAGGGCCCGACGATCGTCAATGTGGTTTCGCATTTTACTATTCGGATCAAAAGCGGACGAAGTGGGAGAGGGCTTGGAGCGGCTGAAACCTCTTCGCGCCCTTCGTGTGCTTCGTGGTTCACATTGAATTGCGGATTTCGGCGCGGTAGACACGGTTGATGATTCGCCCCGGACAGACAATCGGCATTGTGGGCGGCGGGCAGCTCGGCCGGATGATCGCGCTGGCGGGGCGGCAGATGGGGTACCGCGTGCACGTGCTCGACCCCACGCCCGACTGCCCGGCCGGCCAGGCGGCTGACGCGCAGACCACCGCCGCGTACGACGACCTGACGGCCGCCCGGAACTTCGCCGCCGGCGTGGATGTCGTCACGTTCGAGTTCGAAAATGTCCCCTCCCGCACGCTGGCCGTGATCGAAGAAAAGCGGCCGGTGCGGCCGTCGCCGTTCGTGCTGGACACCACGCGACACCGGTTGCGCGAAAAGACGTTTCTGCGCGACAACGGTTTTCCGGTCGCGCCCTTCCGCGAAGTGCGCGACGTCGCATCACTGACGACGGCCGTCGCCGACTTGGGCACGCCGTGCATTTTGAAGACGGCCGAGTTCGGGTACGACGGCAAGGGCCAATCCAAGATTGATCGGCCCGAGCAGGTGGCCGAGGCGTGGGCGGCGCTGAACTGCCCGCTGGGCGTGCTGGAAGGGTTCGTACGGTTCCAGAAGGAAATCAGCGTGATCGTCGCCCGCACCGAGGCCGGTGAATCGAAGACGTTCGAGCCGTTCGAAAACGTCCACACGCACCACATTCTCGACACCACGATTTCGCCCGCGCGCATCAACGCCGGCTTGTCGGAACGCGCTACGACACTGGCCCGGGCGATCGCCGGCAAAATCGGCCTGATCGGCCTGCTGTGTGTGGAATTGTTTGTCGTGGGCAATGATCTGATCGTGAATGAATTAGCGCCGCGTCCGCACAACAGCGGCCATCTGACCGGCGACGCGTGCGTCACCAGCCAGTTCGAACAACACCTGCGCGCCGTCTGCGGACTCCCCCTTGGCGCGACCACGCTGCTGCGTCCGGCGGCAATGGCGAACCTGCTGGGCGACCTCTGGGCCGGCGGCGAGCCGAAGTGGGAAAAGGCCTTGGCAGACCCAGGCGTGAAGCTGCATTTGTACGGCAAGCGCGCCGCACGGCCGGGCCGGAAAATGGGTCACTTGAACGCCACCGCCGCCACGGCCGACGAAGCCTGCGCGGCCGTCCTGGCGGCCAGGGCAGCGCTGACGACATGAAATCATCCGTCGACGACATCCGTGCGCGGTTCGATAACGATGTTGATCGTTTCAGCAATTTGTCCGTCGCCCAGCAGACCGCCATTGACAGCGCGCTCTGCCTCGACCTGATCGCCGACGGTGCGGCCGGCGCGTCGCCCGGTGCGACGGCGATTTTGGACGTCGGTTGTGGCGCAGGCAATTGGACGCTGAAGTTGCTGGGCAAGCTGCCGGGCCTGTCGTGCACGCTGATCGACCTGAGCCGGCCGATGCTCGACCGGGCCCGCGAGCGTGTGTCGGCCGCCGGCGCGAAACGCGTCGAAATCGTGCAAGAGGACGTCCGCACGTCCGATTTTGCCGACAGGTCGTTCGACCTCATTGTCGCGGGCGCGGTGCTTCACCATTTGCGCACGGACGCGGAGTGGGACGACGTGTTCGCCCGTTTCCACCGCTGGCTCCGGCCGGGCGGGTCGGTGTGGGTGTACGACCTGATGACCCACGAATCATCGGCCGTGCATGAACTGTTGTGGCGGCAGTACGGCGACTACCTGCGGCAAATCGGCGGCGACGCGCTGGCGGAAAAAGTGTTCGCCTACATCGACGAAGAGGACACGCCGCGTCCGGTAACGTGGCAACTGGACCGCTTGCGTATGGCGGGCTTCACAACAGCCGATGTATTGCACAAGAACGGCCCGTTCGCGGCGTACGCGGCGTTCAAGTGAACGCCTTGTGACGCGCTTCCGTTCGAACGCGGGGCGTGTAGACTGCTTTGCTTTGGCAAACGCCCCGAAGTTACTGGCTCAGAACGCGAAAGTATGCCCATGATTCACCCCTGGCACGACGTTACGCCCGGCGAAGACATTCCTCAGGAATTCCAGGCCGTTATTGAGATTCCGTTCGGCTCCAGCGTGAAGTACGAACTGGACAAAACCAGCGGCCTGATCAAGCTCGACCGCGTGCTGTTCAGCGCCGTGTTCTACCCGGCCAACTACGGCTTCATCCCACAGACGCTGGCCGAGGACGACGACCCGATGGACGTGCTGGTGTTCTGCCAGGAAGCGGTCGTGCCGCTGACGCTGATGCGCGCCCGCACGATCGGCCTGATGACCATGATCGACGGCGGCAAAAAGGACCACAAAATCATCGCCATCGCGACCGAAGACCCGGAGTTCAACAGCTACCGCGAGGCCCAGGAAATGCCGCAGCACCGGCTGACGATGCTGCGCCGGTTTTTCCTCGACTACAAGCACCTTGAGGGCAAGTCGGTGGAGGTGGAAGAAATCCAGCCGGCCGCCGCCGCGTATCCGGTGATCGAAGACGCGCTGGCCCGGTATTCGCGCCAGCGTCGGCGCGGGTTCGAGAAGTAAACCGGTTCTGAAAACACTGATTTTGAGCCGTGGGTGTAAACCCGCGCGGAAATGCTTCCCGACGCGCAGCAGGGCGTCCGGAGAGGTTCCCGCGCGGGTTTACACCCGCGGCTCAAAATCAGTCGCGTTTGACCGAAATCACGCCCGCCGCCGCGGTGCCTAGTGCGACTGTTGTGCCGTCGGCGTGTTTAAGCGTGATGGCCCCTGCGATCGAATCGGCGGTGACGACGGTCACCTCCGTGCCGGGCCGTAGTCCGTGGTCGTTGGCGTAGTTCAGGAACGCGCTGTCCTGATTTTCCACACGGGCGATGTGCACGCGGTCGCCAGCCACGCAGCGCGTCAGCGGCAGCAAGTCCGGCCGGCTGATTTCGCCGTCGGCGGTGGGGATCGGGTCGCCGTGCGGGTCGACGGTGGGGCGGCCGAGGAACTCGTCCATCTTTTCGAGCACTTTGTCGCTGATCGCGTGCTCCAGCTCTTCCGCCTCGGCGTGCACTTCCGACCAGTCGAACTTCAGCACTTGCACGAGGAACACTTCCAGCAGCCGGTGCCGCCGCAACACGTGCAGGGCCAGCGTTTCGCCCGCGGCGGTCAGTGCGACGCCCACGCGCGGCTCGTAATGCACCAGCCCCGCGTCGGCCAGCGTGCGGACCATGGTCGTAACGGTGCCCGGCACCACGTTCATCGCCGTCGCCAGCCGGCCGAGCGCGACTAGGTCGCCGCCGGTGCGCTGGCGTTCGACGTAAAGGGTTTTGACGTAGTTTTCGACGGTGCTGGTGGGCATAAAGTTAGAGGTCACCGGAGTCTTCGAGTGCCGCTAAACGGTCGCGTGCCCCGTGCAAAACTCGAATGACATCGATCGACGCATCCTCTACGCGATAAAAGATCAGATAGTTGTAGAATCTTGGAACGACGATGCGCCTCAACGTGCCGCGTGGGTCCGTCATCTCGACCGGGCCACGTGACGGAAAGATCTGAAGACTTTGCGTGATCTGAATGAAGTTCACACGAAAACGTTCGGCCACTCTGGGGTCACGTTCGCCCAGATGATCCAAGATCTCGACAAAATCTTGTCTGGCCCGACTCCGATAGAACAGCCGTCTCAAGTGCCAGTCCTCGCGCCGCGCTTCGCGGCGGCCGCAATGACGGCGTCCGTGTGGCGGATTAGTCCGTCGAGGTACTCGGGTGTCACTTCATTGGCTTCACTGGCATCGCCTTCGGCGATAAGCCGCCGTAAGCGACTAGGCTCAAAGCTAGGATTTTGAGAGCTGGCCCACTCATCTTGCAACAGCGAAACGATATATTCAGTCGCACTCGCGCAATTCATTTCCTTCGCACGGGCTTCGGCGAATGTGCGGAGTTCTTCGGGCAGAGGCAAGGCGAGCGGCGTCATGGTGGTTTCTCCCGTGCTATTGTCGTACGGCGGGCCAAGCCTAGGCAAGCCTTAAATCCTCATAGATCGCCGCGTGAATCGAGTTCTGCCGGGCTTGGTGCGCGATCTCGCCGGGCATGCCGTTGACCACCCACGCGACGACTAAATCGTGGGCCGGGTCGGCGAAGGCGCAGCCGCACTGGTTGCCGCTGTGGCCGAAGGTTTGGTCGCTGGCGTGCGGGCCGTAGCCGTAGGTTTCCTGTTGACCGTAGCGTTTGCTGTCGAGCTTCAGGCCCCAGCCCCAGTCGACGGTCTGCTTGAACGTTTCGTCGAACATGCCTTCGCGCTGTCGCATCACCATCTGTCGCGAAAGTTCGCTTGGCAACAGCCGTTCGTCGTGGCGCAGAAGCGAATCGTAGAATGCGGCTAGGTCGCGCACCGGGCCGCGGGCGTTGGCGCCAGGGCGGGGCACGGTGATGCCGTCTAACGTGTTGCCGGGAAAGTCGGGCGTGACGACGGCTAAGCGCTCGCCGAGCGCGGTCACCTCCGCGGCCGTCAGGCCGACCGAACTGTCGATCGCGCCGACCGGCCGCAGCACTTGGTCGCGCACGTAAACGTCGATCGGCCGTCCGTCCAGGCGTCGGACCAGTTCGCCGAGCACGAACCAGCTGCTGCCGACGTGGTAGCCGGCCTTTTCGCCGGGCGTCCAACCCGGTTCCTGCTTGAGCGCATAAATGCGTTCCAGGATCGCTTCCCACGGCCCCGGCGCGAAGTTGTTCAGCGGGCCGCGGAAGCCCGCCGTGTGCGTCAGCAGATGGCGGAGGGTGATCGAGGCTTTGCCGTTCGCGCCGAACTCGGGAATCACGTCGGCCACTCTTGTGTCGAGCGTGATTCGCCCGGCGGCGACTTGCTGCAGGGCGGCGACGGCGGTGATCGGCTTGCCGGCGCTCATCCAGAGTTGCACCGAGTCGCCGGTCATCGGGACGCCCGGCCGGGCGTCGCCGAATGCGGCGTCGGCCACGGTCTGGCCGCCGAGTCGGACGACGTATTGTCCACCGGCGTGAAGGCCGCCGGCGAGGCCGCGAGCAAATTGTTCCGCCGTTTGTTGCATACGCGCACCGGGTCTGACGTTCGATAACCACGTCCCGCGTCGCGCCGGTTTTGCGCGAGGCCGATAAGAGCGTCGCCCTCCGGCGGATCGGGGTCTGCCCCTGTCTTTCGGACCGAAAAAGACCCCTGGGCCGATAAGTCGCGCCCGATTTTGCCCGCACAACCGATCTAAAGCCCCCCCCTCGGGCACGTCGATTCTCCTCATATCCCGTCCTGGCGGCAAGGTCGCTGCGGGGACGGGGTTAGGTTGCCGGTGCCAACGGGTGCCGAGGGTTCAACAACGGGAAAGGAGGCGGAAACACCTCTGAACGATCGCAGTGACGTAGTGCTACCGGAGGGGCTTCCCTTTCTCCCCGGTCGCCCGAGTAACAAAAGGGAAGCGAGTCGGCCGCCCGCCAATCATTCTCACCGGACCGCAGATCCAGGTGAATCCCGTGTGGCCGCCGCAGTCTACGGAAAGACAACATGAGCAGAATCAACACCAACGTCGGTTCGCTGATCGCCCAACGGGCGCTCACGAGCAACCAGAACACGCTGAACACCAGCCTCGAACGTCTGAGCACCGGTTTGAAGATCAACTCCGGCAAGGACAACCCCGCCGGCCTGATCGCGTCGGAAAACCTCAAGTCCGAACAAGCCGGCATCACGCAGGCCCTCGATAACGCCAGCCGCGCCGACAACGTCATCAGCACCGCCGAGGGCGGTCTGGGCGAAGTCAGCAGCCTGCTGAACCAGCTCCAGGGCCTCGTGAACGCCTCAGCGAACTCGGGCGGCCTGAGCACCGAAGAGACCAACGCGAATCAGCTGCAGGTCGACTCGATCCTGAGCACCATCAACCGCATCGCCGGCACCACGTCGTTCCAGGGCAAAAAGCTCCTCAACGGCACGCTGGACTACAACACCAGCGGCGTGACCAGCCAGACCGTCAATGACCTGCGCATCAACGCCGCCCGCCTGGGCAGCAATTCTGCGATGTCGGTCGACGTCGCAGTCGTCGCCGCCGCCAGCGGCGCCACGATCAGCTACACCGGCGGCACGCTCAACAGCGCGACCACGCTGGAAGTCGGCGGCAACGCCGGCGTCGAGCAGTTCACCTTCGGCTCGGGCGCGACGGTCAGCTCCATCGCCACCGCCATCAATGCCCAGAGCGACGTCACCGGCGTCAGCGCCAGCATCAACGGCTCGGACATCGACCTGGTCTCGAAGGAATACGGTTCCAGCCAGTTCATCAGCGTTCGCACCGTCAGCGGCACGTTCGCGACCGACAAGACCCGCGACGAAGGCTCCGACGCCACCGTCACGGTCAACGGCGCGGTCGCCACGACCGACGGCAAGAACGTCAGCTACCGCTCCAGCGGTCTGGACGTCGACTTCACCCTCGATGACAGCTTCAACGTCGACGACAGCACCGCCGATTTCAAAGTCACCGGCGGCGGGGCGACGTTCTCGCTCGGCTCGAAGGTCACCTACGGCGACCAGGCCAGCATCGGCATCGCCAGCGTCACCACCGGCAGCCTCGGGTCCAAGGACCTGGGTTACCTCAACTCGCTCGGTTCGGGCTTCGACAACAACTTGTCGAGCGAGAACCTGGTGACGGCCCAGAAGATCGTCGACAAGGCCACCAGCCAGGTCAGCACGCTCCGCGGCCGCCTGGGCGCGTTCCAGAAGTACACCATCGGTGCGACCATCAGCAACCTCGGTGTGGCCCTGGAGAACGTCTCGGCCAGCAAGAGCGCGATCACGGACACCGACTTCGCCGAGGAAACCGCGAACCTCACCCGTTCGCAGATCCTCAGCCAGGCCGCCCAGACGGTGCTCAGCCAGGCGAACTCGGCCCCGCAGTCGGCCCTTCGTCTGCTGCAGTAGTTTTGACGCGGTCGCCACGGACCGGCAACCGAAAACGGGACTTTCCCGTTAATGAACCCGCCCGCCCCCGGTGAACAGCCGGGGGCGGGACGTTTTAGTGGGCAGTGGGCAGTGGGCAGTGGGCAGTGGGCAGTGGGCAGTGGGCAGTGGGCAGTGGGCAGTGAGAATTCAGGACGGTTAGCGTTTGCGTCCGCTTTCCTGCCCACTGCCCACTGTTTACTACCCACTTTTCCGCGTTGTCGCCTGCTTCGGCACCTTCGTGGTCACCACCGGCACCACCGCCCGCGGGCCGCGGGTCGGCGTGGTGGCGCGGATGATTTTGCCGTCCGGCATCGTGCAGGTGACCGCGAGCGGGACCGTCGTCGCCCCTTTGGCCGCGAACTCCAGCGCGAACGAGCCGCCGATTTTTCGCACTGCTGCCGTCAGGCTGACGCAGTCTTTCGCCAGCCCGGGCGGCAGTACGTCGCCGGGCGCGCTTTTGATTGTTCCGTCGTCAATCGTTTTCAGCAGGGCGTCGACATCGGACACCGCCTGTTTCTGCGAAATCGACCGGGCCGCGTAATTGGCGAGCATGCGCGTGGCCGCCTCGGCGTAGACGTCGGGCGTGCAGTTGCCTTGCTGCTCGTTCCACCATTTGTTCCATCGCTGCTCGAATCCTTCGGCCGACCCGAACGCCTCGTCCCACGCCCGAGCCCACGGCTGACGCCGGCTCAGGCTGATCATGAACGTCGAGAACGCCTTCTGGTACTTCCCGTCGTCCGCGTGCGCCAGGAACTGCACCATGGCCCAGGCCTGGTCGTAATTTTCGGATTTCATTTCCGCGTTCCACTTTTCGTGGCTGAGGCGCATCATGCCGTCGATCGACTTGAACTGTTTGTCCGCGATCGACTCCTGCACGCGTTTGAGCCGGAACGCCGGGATGCCGCCGGTGACGAAGCCGTCGCCGGTGTAAACGCCTTCGCCGAAGTATTCGGCCAAGCCTTCGTTCACCCAGGTCGGCAACTCGCCGCCGATGACATTGCTGGCGAACTGGTGAAACCCTTCGTGCTGGATCGTGCGCCACGTCCCGGCCGTCAGGCCCCGCCCCGCGACGGCCATCAGTTGCTCGCCGTTGAAGACGCCCGCCGTCCCTTCCATGCCGCCGGCGGCGTGGTAGTCGTTTTCGTTCCGGAACAGGATGAACGGCATCTTCCCCTGAATCCGGCCGGCAAAGTCGCGCGTCCGTTTCTGGTACTCGCGGACCATCGCCTCCATGCGCGTGATCACCTCCGCGCCCTCGAGGTCAGACAAATCGTGGATCAGCAGGTGAAACTGCCCCTCAACCCGCTTCATGTCGGGCGGCAACTTCGGCAGCGGATACGTGACGCCGGCCTGAACGGCGGCGGTCAAAAGAAGGACCGGCAGGAAGACTGAAATGCGCACGCACTTCAGTCTACAAAAATCTGCCGTCGGATGCCGCTGTAGGGCGGGCACTGCCCGCCGCGGGCCCGGCAGATGGCGGGCCGGGTCCGCCCTACGTGGCGCTAGACGGCTTTGGCGTTAAGTGGAGGTGTCCGCGAACGGTAAGGCGGTAATCTGATGTTCGTCCTGAAACACGATGTACCCCGGCCGGGTCGACCGGATCATTTCGGTCGGAATGTGGTACTGGTCCAAAATCCGACACAGGCGGTGCATTCGGCTGACGTGTTCCGTGGCCGTGCTCTTGAACCAGCAAATCGCCACCGGGACGGCGTGACTGCGTTCGCTGCTGTTGAATCGGTCCGGCTTTTCAAGGTAGGTGTTGAACCAGTCGCGCAGTTCCGTGAGGTCTTTGTAATCGGCTTCGAGTAACACATTCTCGCCGATCAGGTCGTACATCGCTTGGAAGACGCCGCGGCGGCGTCCTGACGTCTCGTCCAAGATGAGCATGACAAATCGTACGTACGTCGGCCGCATGGCAGGCTTACGCCACCGACTGCCGCGCCGCCAGCACCGGCTTGGGCGTGGGGGCGGGCAAGGATTTGCGGCCGGCAAACGGCATTGCGTCGGCGAAGTAGTGGCTGTTGTCGGCGGCGCGGCGGATGAACTGGGCGACCGTCACGTTCACACGGGCGTGAACCTGCGGCACTTTGGCGAACTTCAAGTCGTACAAGCGGTCGGCCGGGTAGGTGTCGACGGCGATGATCTCGATGTCGTCCCACGGCACCAGGATCGGCTCGTGACCGAACCGCACCGGCAACAGGGGGACGGCATGCAGGCCGTCGACGGTCAGGCGTAGCGTGATCAGGCCGGGGTAGGCCACGCGGGCCGGCCGCATGGTCAGGCTTTGCCAGCGGCGGGCGGGGGCGTCGCGGCGGCCTTTGGCCGGGTACGCGGCTGCGAGTCGGGCCCAGCCGCCATGGCGGCCGCGCCAGATCCAGAAAGTGGCCCAGGCGCTGAGCAGGAACGCCAGCGCGGCACCGACCGTGATGAGTAGCGAAAGTACATTATCGTCCATGGCGCGAACTCCCGCCGCAGCCGCCGAAGCGTATTCGGTTTACATCGGCCGAGTGGCCGTCCGGACGTGCGTGAAAATACGAGGACCTCCTGTCCTCGCGTCCTAGTACGGCGGGATTATAGCGCAGCGGCAGGATTCCGCACAAGCGCCTTGACGCGACGAATCGACTCCCGCACCGCCAACGCGATGCCTGCCGCATCCAAACCCGCTTCCGCCAGCTGCTGCGCCCGCGTGGCGTGACCGATCAGACGTTCGGGGTGACCCAGGCGCGTCACGTGCGTCGTCGGCAGGCCCAGCGTTGTCGCGCTTTCCAGCACGCTCGTTCCGAAGCCGTTAGACAACGCATGGTCTTCCAACGTTAGTACCGGCCGGCCGGCTTGCAGTTCGCGGCGGAGCATGCGTTCGTCGAGCGGCTTGCAGAAACGGGCGTCGATCACGCTGACGTCGATGCCGTCTTCCGCCAGTTCCACGGCCGCGAGCAGGGCGGCCTCGGTCAGCGCGCCGTAGCTGATGATCGTGGCGTCTTCGCCTTGGCGCAACGTGCGGCTGACGCCCAGCTTCCATGACTCCCGCGCGGCCGCCGCCAGGTCGACGGTGGCGGCGCAGTCGAGGTCGGCGATCGGCACCTGGTCGCGCGGGTAACGCAGGGCGCACGGGCCGTCGAGCATCATCGACAGGGCCAGGCATCGCTTCAGTTCCGCTTCGTCGCTTGGTGCCATCAGCACCATGCCGGGCATCGGGCGGAGAAAGCTCTGGTCCATAAACCCGTGATGCACGGCCCCGTCGTCGCCGACGTAGCCGGCGCGGTCCATCGCGAAGACCACTTTCAGGCCATTCAGAACGACTTCCTGCCAGATCTGGTCGAAGCAGCGTTGCACGAACGTGCTGTAAATGGCGGCGACGGGCTTCATGCCGGTCTTGTTCATGCCCGCCGCCATGGCGACGAGATGGCTTTCGCAGATGCCGGTGTCGATCGCCTGATCGGGCAGCGCGGCGGCGAACTTCGCCAAACCCGTGCCGTCGGGCATGGCGGCGGTCAGGGCGACGATCTTCGGGTCTTCCTTCGCCAACTCCAGCAACGCCTCGCTGAACGCTGTCGTCCAGCTGCGGCCGCTGGGCTTGTGCTCCACCCGGCAGCCGTTCAGCACGAACGCCGCCGGTGAATGCATTTTTGTCGGCTCGGCCAAGCAGACTTCGTACCCTTCGCCCTTGCGTGTCTTGACGTGCAGCAGCACCGGCCGGTCGACGTGCTTCGTTTCGGCCAGGAAATTGATCAGGCCCGGCAAATCGTGCCCGTCGAGCGGGCCCATGTATTTGATGCCGAGGTTTTCGAACAGCTGGCCTTCCCACATCGCCCCTTTGACGCTGCGGCGGAAGCTGTCCCAGGCGTTCTCGATGGCGTGGCCGACGGGCGACGGCAGCGTGTGGACCAGCTTGCCGCTGAAGCGCTTGAACTCTTCGTAAGTCGTGCTGACGCGCACCCGCTCCAGGTATTGGGCGAACGCCCCCTGCGGGTCGGAGATGCTCATGCCGTTGTCGTTGAGGATGATCAGCAGCTGGCGGTCGAGCGTGCCGGCGTTGTTCAGGCCTTCGAAGCTCAGGCCGTTGACGATGCTGGCGTCGCCGACGACGGCCACCACGTGGCTCTTGATCCCCTGCGCCTGATCCCCGCGCGCGATGCCGACGCCCGTGCTGATGGCCGTCCCCGCGTGGCCGACGGCGAACAGGTCGTACGGCGACTCTTCCGGCGACGGGAACCCGCCGATCGACCCCTTTTTTCGCAACGTCTCGAACGCGTCCGCCCGGCCGGTGAGCATTTTGTGCGGGTAGCACTGGTGCCCGACGTCGAAGAGCAGCTTGTCCGGCCCGGTCGGGTGGGGCCCGAAGTCGTAGACGTAATGCAGGGCCAGCGTCAGTTCGACGACGCCCAGGTTGCTGGCCAAATGCCCGCCGTTCTTGGACACGGCTTCGAAAATCTTCTCCCGGATTTCCCGGGCGAGGGGTTCGAGCTGGTCGACCGAAAGGGCCTTGAGGTCGGACGGCGTACGGATCTGCGGAAGAAGGGCCATGAGCGGTTTTCAGTATAAGCCAAGCAAGGCGGAATCGTGAACCCCAAGGTAGCCGCCAGACTTACCCTTCGGCTACCTTGGGGTTCCGGAGCGAATTAGTCTCTCCCCGGCACGCTACAGACGCCGCCGCCCCCGGGGAACTTGCCACGATGACGCGCCACCCAACGATAAGCCGCGTCGCGGAGCGGGCTTGGGATGATTTTCCCCCAAACCGCCGCCCGCCACGGCCAGCGCAGGTGCCGGGCCAGCCGCAGCGTCGCCGCCGATTCGGTGTAGGCCCGCCCGCCTTCGATCACCACCACGCTTTCGGCATAATCGGCCGCGAATCCGTGTGCTTTTAATGCCGCCCGCCCGACGTCCGACGCCAGCGGGGCGAATCGCACGTCGGCGTCGCGCAAATGCCGCTTGGCGAAGTCGGCCGACGCGGTGCAAAAGCCGCAGTCGCCGTCGTAGAGGACCAGGGAAAAGACTTCGGACGCGCTCATGATCGTGAATGGTAGCGTGCGGCGTGCGACGCAGTTTTCGAAAGCGGTAAAAGCACGAAATGGTCTGGGCCGCGGTTTGATACCCGTGGCTCAAAATCAGCCGGTCGATCCGCGTTTCGTCCGGGAACGCTTCGCTCGTACCATCGACGGCGTGGACATGCTCTCTGAAATCGTTCCCCTCGACGACGAGGAGCACCTGTTCCTCTCGGCCGCAATCGATAACTGGCAGCCGATTCTCGATCGCGGCATCAACGTCGTCATCGACCTGGAAGGGGACGTCGACCACGGCGTGCCTACCGATGTGGACCACTTCCTGTACGTCTACCTCCCGATCCACGACGGCGAAATGCCCGACCTCGACAGGCTGCACGCAGTCGCGAAGATGGCGGCCACGCTGCTGAAGCGCGGCGACCGCGTGCTGAGCCACTGCGGCCTGGGCCTGAACCGCTCGGCCCTGATGGCGGCGCTGATCCTGATGTACAACGGCATGAGCGCCCCGGACGCCGTCGAACGCCTTCAAACACGCCGGCCGGGCGCGTTGTACAACGACGTGTTTCGCAATTACCTGCTGAGCGGATTGGTGCGATGAACGAACTCTGGAACGAACTGGCCGCCAGCGGCGGCGTCACCCTGTCGCCGCAACAGCACGATTTGCTGAACCGTTACCTGGACGGATTGATCGAGAAAAATCAGGTGATGAACCTGACGCGCATCACTGATCGCCCGGGCGCAGAGATCAAACACGTCGCCGACGCGCTGACGCTGCTGCCGCACCTGCCCGCGGCGGCAGGGCGGCGGTCGCTGCTGCAGGTGGCCGACGTCGGCACGGGCGGCGGCATCCCGGGTGTCATCCTCGCCATCGCACGGCCCGACACGATCGTGACGCTGATCGACGCGACGAAGAAAAAGCTCGACGCCGTGCAGGGCATCTGCGAGGCGATCGGCGTGAAAAACGTCCGCACGGTCCACAGCCGCGCCGCCGACGTGGGGCTGACGTTCGACGTGGTCGTCGCCCGCGCGGTCGGCGAACTGCAAACCCTTGTCGACTGGTGCCACGGCCTGCTGCGACCCAAGAGCGCGATGCTGGCGATGAAAGGCCCGCGGGCTGTCGAAGAACTCGAAGCCGCAGGACGGTTGATCCGCAAGCTGCGCATGACGGCGGAAATTATCGACGTCGCCCGGCCCGAATTGCCGGGGCACGTGATCGTGAAGCTGAAGGCGCGATGAGCGATCGGTTTCTCTCCGCGTGCAGCCACGGGAGCGGGTTAAAACAACCTGCACTTTGGAGATCCGTCTAGGTGCCAAGCTTTGGCGCACCCAAGTTCGGCGTCCCGGTCGTCGCTGCACAGAAATGCTCGATGCTTTAAAGCGGCACGAGATCCTCCTGCGCGTCGTACGCACGAAGGTTGGTGACGGTGATCGTCGCAGTCACGCGTTCAACGTTGTAGTGCGTGACCAACCGGCCGAATACGCGGCGGGCGGTGGCCGTCGCGGTGGGTAGCGTGGCGTCGCGAATCTGTTCGTATTGACCCGCCGTGGGCGGATCGTTGTTGGGGCGAACGACCGTGTAAGGCAGGCTGGCCGTATCGACGCCCGGGCCACCGTCGAACACGTCGTTCAGGTCGGCTAAGATGGTGTCGTTGCCGTCGCCGCCGAAATGTTCAACGATGCCGAAAACGCTGACATCGCCGCCGCGTGCGACAGGTTTGCCATCCTTGTGCCAGATGGAGAAGCCGCCGTCGGACGAGAGCATGTCGTTCCCCGGCCCACCGTTCAGCACAGCGTCGCGGAATGCCCGCAATCTGTCGTTGCCCGAGCCACCGTTGAGGGTCATGGGCTTGTCGATCTCGTAGGCGACGACGAGGTCGTCGTCACCGCCGATGCCGTCGAGGACGACGCTCGAAAAGTCCGTCAGGTCGACCTTGATCAGTGGCTTCCAGGACATCGAAGGGCTGTAAGTCGTGACGTCGGCGTAGACGGGCGTTAAGCGGCCGGCGCCTTCAGCGGTCGGGCCGTTGGCGAAGATACTGATTTCCTCGCCGGCGTTGGTGCCCGTGACGCGGAGCACGCCGTCGGCATCGACTCCGGTGACGAAGCGGGAGGACGACTCGATGCCGTTGGTTTGAATGGTGCGGGCAGACGTGTCTCGGCCGATGGCGTCGATGCCGACGCCGCCGTCGGCAAAATCCGTGAGGTCGGGCTGCAGAAGGTCATTTCCGCCGCCGCCCGCGAGCGTGACGGGATTAGCAAACGCGTCGTCGCCGGGCCGGCCGAGCACATCGTTGCCCGCTCCGCCGTCGAGCACCGCGATGCCGGAGCCCTCGAACAGCACGTCATTGCCATCGCCGCCGTGGGCCACCACTGAGCGTGTGAAGGCCGGGCTGACCATTACCAGATCGTGGCCGGCACCGGCGTCGACGGCCACGCGCTTGAACTCGGCGCGGCGGTAGCGGCGGTCGAGCAGCACGCCGCCTGCCGTGTCGCGGATGATCACGCGCGTCTTGTTGTGCTTGACCGTCACGACGATACGGTCGTCGGCGTCGGTGCCACTAATTATCAGCGTGCCGCGCGAGGTAAGGGTCGGCTCGCCGACGCCGGCCAGTAGGGTGCGACGCTCGAGGCATTCGACGTCAGGACAGTTGGCGGGATCGATCATAAGAATTGCTTTGTCATCGCCGCGCGTCGGCCCAATAAGGATGTCGACGGGATCGGCCGGTTACATTAAATCGTCGCGGCCGACGATCTCCGTTGGCCCGCAGTATGCCGCCGAGTATGTTGCCGCCCATGGACCCATTTCTTCAAGCCGCCATTGACGAAGCGAAACAAGGTTTAGCCGAGGGCGGGTTGCCGATTGGCAGTGTGCTGGTGCGGGGCGGGACGATCATCGGGCGCGGGCACAACCGCCGCGTGCAGCAGGGCGACCCGATGGCGCATGCGGAAATCGACTGCATGAAAAACGCCGGCCGGCAGGCGAGCTACAAGGACACCGTCCTGTACAGCACGCTGATGCCCTGCTTCCTGTGCACCGGGGCGGCCGTTCAGTTCGGCGTGCCCAAAGTCGTGGTCGGCGAATCGGTCACGTTCCCCGGCGGCGAGAGCAAGTGGGGCCGCAGCGCCGACTTCCTTCGCGCCAGCGGTATTGAAGTGGTCGATCTGAACGACGCAACCTGCATCCAGATGATGACCGACTTTATTAAGAACAATCCCATACTCTGGAATGAAGACATCGGCGTCTGATTCCGCGAAGCGGGCCCGAAGATCGACGTGTCTAATCGGCTTCCCCTTCACGGTTTATGCTAAAAACAAGTCTGTTTTTGCGTGGTCTGTTGCCGCCGCCGCCCTGCAATGCCTGTCGGCAAGTCGTGAAGTATTTTTAATTTTTCCTTTGCCTTGTCACGAAGGCGCGTTAATTTCCGCGTCGGAAGGATGGCGTCGGCTGGGCACGAAAGTGTCGGGCCGGTCATCACAAGTGTGGTGGCGGCTCATGGATGGGCCGTCGGGTGATCGCCGTCGCGTCGCCCCGTGTTCATGGATGAACCCGGGTCAGATTTACGAGGTGCTGTGTGCTGTCGTCCCTGCTGAACTGGTTGAACAAGCCTGTCATTCAGGACAGCGGCGTCGATCGGCCGTTCCGGTTGCGGCTGCTGTCGGTCGTGATGATGGCGTCGGGCTGGGCGATCTTCCTGGTCTCCTGCCTGATCGGCCTGTGGCTGGCGCGTTACAACACGCCGATCCTGAACTGGGCCGAACTGGTCCAGTGCCGTGGCCTGACCAACTCCATTCATCCCTACCTGCAACTGCTGCGTGGGGCGACCGAAGCCGTTGGTGCCGTGTTGTTCATCGGCGGCATGCTGAGCGTCGCCCTGTTCGACCGCCGCGACCGTATTCCGGTCTGGAAAATGGACTGAGCGGGCCTGAAAAATAAGCGATTCAACGTCGACTCCCGCGGGCCCGGATACCGGACGACCCGCGGGAGTCGATTTTTTGGCTCTATTCCTATTTTCTAGGGGTGCTGGGCCGAGACCGCCACCAGAACGGAGCCGCAAGACCCGCAACGCCTGGACCGTGTGAAAACACAAATGCGATTATCGCCATCGGTACAAAATCTGTCTTTTTGTGGTCATCATCCAAAATTGTCATCCAGAAGACCGGCACAGCAAATGCTGAACACAAACATGCCACCATGGAACAAGGAACTAGGACACTGAACTGTCCTTTTACCGCCGCAATCAAAAGTGCTGCCAGTGCGCAGACCGGGCCCAAAAGGCTCGTAAAGATGCATGCCGAAAAGATCATGTTCGCGTACACCCGTCAAGAATATCGGTAGGCTTTATCGGAGCGGGCTGCAATCAGTAGCCTTTCCCGCTCAAAAACGCTTGCACGATCGGCTCGATCTTCTTCCGCAGGACTCCGTTCGCGTAGCCAATCCAGCTCAGGCCGGTGGTGCAGTCGAGGGGGCTGTCGAGGGGGCGGCCGTCTTGGTCGGTGATCAGCACGCCCGCCTCCTCGGCAATCAGCAGCGTGGCGCAGTCGTACGGGTGGCAGCACAGGCCTTCGGGCTGGCCCTGGATGCGGTAGAACGCGGGGCGAAGATCGGCGTTGAAGCGGTCGTGGCCGTTGATCAGCTCGTAGAATTGGCCACCAGTGGCGATGTACTGGTCGTCGAAGACCATCGCCTTCGTGACGTCGGCGTCGCCGATGCATTCTTTGACGATCGCCTCCATCAGCTCGCTTGCCATGACTTTCGTGCCGGGGAAAAAGTTGCTGACGCTGGCGAAGCCGTGGGCGAGCGAATCGGCCCGGCTCGCGCCGATCGGCAGCGGCACGCCTTGACCGGTCGATAAGTTCACGCGCTGCGCCTTGGCCCCTTCACCCTTCACGGCCCACAGCACGTCGGCGTAGCCCATTTTGCTCGTCGGCAGCTCGCTCATCACGGCCACTTCGATGTCGCGCAAGCGCGTGCCCGGCCCTTTGTTCGGGGCCACGCCCGCCAAGGCCCAGGCGGGGCGTTTGTCGTACATGATGCCGCGCGTGCCGTCGATCGGGTCGACGATCAGGCGGATCTTCGCGTCCTCTTCCCGCGTCCCTTCGGGGAAGACCTTCACGCATTCCTGCCCGTCCGCCCCTTCCAGGCCTTCGGCGATCAGCACCAGCGGCGTGGCCGCCCCCCATTCCCGGCAGAAGTCTTCCAGGATCGGCTCGACTTCGGTGTCGATCTTGTAAATCGTGTCCGCCGCCGTCGCATGGCTGACTTCGAACATCGACTGCTTCTCGCGCGACGCGATAATCGCGTCCCGCACCAGCTTCTGGAAACCGATCAGGCGATCGACGATGAAAGGGGTGTTGATGAGGGGCATAAGCAAGCCTTCCGCTGCCCTAGGTTTCGTCCAGCGGCCGCTTGGCGTCAAGCCGGAGGGCTTCGAGCTCGGCGATCGTTTCGAAATCTTTCGGGCGACCGGCGGCGGTTTTCATTCGGATCAAAGCGTCCAGCGACGCGTAGCGGACTTCGCAATCATACATGGTCGCAAGCGGCGCCGTCTTGATCAGTTCGTCATAAGTGCCACCGCCAGAGGCTTCGCCGAGAATGTCGACCGGACCGAGCGTCGTATCGAAGGTGAAGTTCAGTCCGCAGCGCAGCGTTTCCGCGTCAGCCCGAAAAGGAAGCCCTAATGGTGCACCCCGTGGATAGGGGAGAATGGGAGCCAAAGCATCGGCAATACGCGTGAGATTGTCGGGCGCACGGGAATAAACAATGTCCATGTCGAAAGTGATCCGTGCCGAACCATGAGCGTTAGCGGCGAGTCCGCCGATGAGGACGAAATCGACTCCGCCGTTCGTGAGCAGGCGAATGACCTCATCGAACTTGGTCGTTTTCACGATTGAACTTTCCGCGCGATACCGTGAATGGCTGCTGCCGAGGCCGCATATTGCTGCGCGTTGAGCATCCGCTGCGCGACGCTCAACCGTCGATTAGCAATCAGCAGCGTCACGTCCACGTCCTTGAGGTACGCGCGGATCACCGGGCTAATGCTCTGCAGTTCTTCTTCCGTAAACGGCCGGGGCTTCCAATCGAGGGCGTTCATGGCGTCTCCTGCCGGAATTGTAGCCGGCATCGCGACGGAAGGGACCGGGCCGATCGGACGCTGAACCAATTTCGCGTCGCACGCGGGCGTTCGGAGCGGCGAGGCGGGCGTCGCCGATGCCTACCAATCGCCGAGTTAATCGGTCTGTCAGAAGTCCGTAGCGGCGTCGATCGTGGTGTGGGCATCCTGCCCACTCTCTGCCGCGACAAACGCGTGGGCGGGACGCCCGCGCCACAGTCAATGCCGCCAGTCGGCCCGCTACGGGAGTACGTCGAACCGCTTAAAAGGGCCACGCCAATTACATGATAAAACTGGCCGTCCCCACCGCCCACGCGCCTGGGCTGCTGGTGACGAAGGCGTCAGCCTTTCGGCCTGTCTTGCTCTCGTATTCGGCCAGAATCTCATCGATCGCCGCGTCGGCCGACGGGCTGATGTCGCAGAGGACGGCCACCGTGCCGCCGCTGCCGCCGCCGGTGATTTTGGCGCCGTACAGACCGGCCGATTCGCGGCGGCGCACCAGATCGACCAGCACATCGCACTCGTCGGCGCCCAGCCGGGCGTCTTTGGTGTAGCTGATGTGGCTGGCGTACATCAGGTGGCCGGCCTTATCGAGCAGCAGCTTTCGGCCGGCGTCGGCGGTGTCGAGGCGGGCGGCTTCTTCCAAATAGCGGACGAACTCGCGTACGCGGTGGGCTTCGAACACGTGGTGGTCCGTGGCCGACTGCACGTGGTATTGCGTGTCGGGTTCGACGCTGGTGGCGCGGTCGATGCTGGGGCCGTATTGCAGCAGGAACTGGCCGCCTTTGATCGTCTCGGGCAGGTAGGGACGGAAGAACTTTTTGTAGTCGTTCAGATCGAGGTTGGCCAGGTAGCCGTTCATCGGGTCGGCCACCATTTCGCGGCCGGACTGCGCGCCCATCTGGCGCATTTTGTCGACGATGATTTTGTGGCCCATGAACGCCGCGCAGCGCGTCCGGCCGTATTGCCCGCCGCCGACGCTGTGTTTGACGTTGCTGTTGATGCCGATAGCCCGGATGCCGTCCGGCAGCAGCAGCGGGGCCTGCAGCTCGTGCGGCTGGCAGACCAGGCGCATCAGCGCGCCCGCCTCACCGGCCGTGCTGGCGGCCTGGTCCATGATGCCGCACGGCGCGCCGACGATTTCGTTCTCCACCCGCTGGCACATCGCGGCGACGCGCATCGGCGTCAAACCCTGTCGGGAAGTCGAAGCGGAAAGGTCATGGTCGCGGGTGTCAACCCGCGCGGAAACCACGCGAGAACGAGAGCCATCCAACGTCGCATCGTTCTCGCGCGGGTTCACACCCGCGGCCACCGCACCCACGCCGTAGTGGTCGACCAGGTTCATCATCGTCGCCACTTCAATGGCGGCAGAACTGCTGACGCCCGCGCCCAGTGGCACGTCGCTGTACAGGGCGATATTCACGCCCTTGACCTTCGGGTCGGCCAGATCGAGCAATTTTTCGTCGTGCAGGATCGCCAGGCAGCCCGCCAAGTAGCCGGCCCAGCGGCGGCCGCGGTCGCCGAAGGCGCGGCGCAGGTCGGCGATCGACGACGTGGCCAAGTGCTCCATCGACAGCATCAGCGTGAAGGGGCGGTGGTCGTCGAGCAGGTTGAACGAAAAGACCTGAATCTGCCGGTCTTCGCGCGACTGCACGGCGACTGCGGCGGCGCGATCGAGCGTGGACTCGCAGACCAGGCTACCGGTGTAGTCGGCGATGCCGCCCATCACGTCGAGGCGGCCCGGGGCGCGGCTGACGCGCACGGACTTGCCAGGTACGAAGCTGGCGGCCATCTCGACGCGCAAGCGGGCCAGCAGCGTCGGCACGGGCGCTAGCCCGAGCAGGTCAGGGCTGGTCGGCGCGGGGCGGGGGCTCGTGGGGCTGACTGGTGGCGGGGACACGGCGGTACTCCTGGGTCGTGATCGAGCCGGCAGGCGACGGCCCGGCGGACGGCCCGGCAGCCGGCGTCGCGGCGTCGCCCGTCGGCCCATTGCCCGCGCCGCTTCCAGTCCCGTTGATCGGCGACGGGCCAGTCGTCGGGGCAGGCGTCTCGCGGTCCCCTTCGATCGTCAGGCGGTCGAACAATCGGCCGCCGTTGCTGGCTTCGAACATCGCTTCGACCACGTAATCGCCGCTCTTCGACGCATTCGGGTAGGCCAACTGGAAGATGTACGCGCGGTTCACCCGGCTCCAGCGCGCCTTCTGGTCGGCCGCGCTGTCGACACGCCCTTCGAACGGCCCGGCGAGGCGCTCGCCACGCGGGTCGGGGTTGTACGCGCGGTAGCGGTAAATCTGGAACACGACCCGGCCGACGGCCTTGGTCGGGTCGCCGAAGCGGTCCTGCAGTTCGACGACCGCCTCAATGCCGTCCTGATTGCCGTCGCCGTCGAAGTCGGTCACTTTGGTGAACACCGGCGACAAGTGCATCGATTCGGCGGTAAAGAACTGGGCCTCGGCGGGCGTCCGGGCGGGGGGCTGGCTCCCACCCCCGCAGCCGATCGAACCGAGCAAAATCATCGCCGCAGCGGCCCGTCGCTTCATGCCGGCGAATGTAGAACTGCCGGCAAGGGGTGTCAAACCAACACCCGGCCGGCGGAAACGTCGGTGCCGGTGGCTGCGGGTGTAAACCCGCGCGAACCGCTTGACGACGGCGGACGCCTTGGCGCTCACGACGCGCCCGCGGATTTACACCCGCCGCCACCCGTCCCGACGCGGTGCACCGTCCCGGACATAGCACGATGGAACCGAACCGTATAAAAACAGACGAACCACAGTTTGTCCGTTCGCGGCACGGCCGTCGCGACGGATCGTCTGCCTACGCTCGGGCAGTCAAAGGAGTCCGTTATGTTGTTCGACACGTTGGAAATGCTGGAGTCCCGCCGTCTGCTCGCCGCCACCCTGACCTCCGCCACGCTTAACAATGACGGCGTCGTCGTCCTCACCGGATCGGCGCAGGGGGATGAGGTTCAGGTCGCCCTGTTCAGCCGACGCCGGGCCCAGATCATTGACGGCGGCGAAGTGGTGCTGACGTTCCGGTTGGCCGCGGCGAAAAGCCTGAGCTTCACCGGCGGCGCCGGCTCCGACACGCTGTCGATGGGCCGCGTGCCGTTGCCGCTGAACGCCGACGGCGGCGACGGCGCTGACTCCTTCAGCGCCAGCCGCGGCGGGGCGTTCGACGATTCCTTGCTCGGCGGCAGCGCCAACGACTACCTGTTCGGCGGCCCCGGCAACGACCGCATCGAAGGCGGCGGCGGCGACGACCAACTGCACGGCGACGAAGGCAACGACTACCTGATCGCGCTCTCCGACAGCAGCGGCGACGACACCATCCTCGGCGGCCCCGGCGAAGACACCGTCGACTTCTCCAACTACAACCGTGGCGTCACCCTCAGCATCGGCGCTCGCTCGCCCGGCGTTCTTCAAATCGATGACCGCGTCAGCGGCCAAGTCGAAATCATTCGCGCGACCGGCTATTCCGACCGCATCAACAACATCAGCGGCGACGCCCTGACTGTCTACCTCGGCCGCGGCTTCGACCGCTACACCGGCGGCCGCGCCGCCGAAACCGTGTACGGCGGCCGCGGCGACGACACCATCGCCACCGCCGGCGCTGAAGACACTATTTTTGACACCGAAGGCACCAACACCCTCAGCGGCGGTCGCGACCGCGACACCGCGTTCGTCCGCGGCAATGCCGACGGCATCGAAGCGATCGAAATCGTCCGCGACGTCGATGAGGACGAGAACTTCTCGCCGAATGCGTGAGAGGGGTTGAGGCGTAAGGGAGAGGCGTAAGGGGAGAGGCGTGAGGCGTAAGGAAGAAAAGCAGACGGCGATAAACCGCCGACGTCCCTCTTCCCATCACGCCTCGATTCACCTCGCCCGCTGGTACTGTGGCCGCTGTGACAACTCGACCAGTTTCGACCACGCGCGCATCGCCTGCACGCTGAGCAGCGCCAGCGGGAGCAGTGACAGCACGATCAGCGCCGGCCATCGGCCGACGTAGCCGCCGACGAAGCCGGCGTCGTAGACGATCAGCCAGAGCAGGCCGTACAGCATGATCTGCCGGCCCGCCTGGCGCGGGTCGCGGTGACGCAGCCGTAGCGTGACCGCGAAGGCCGTGAACGTGACCGCTGCGGCCGCTGCGTAAAACAGGGGCGGCCGCACCCACAGCGCGTCGACCCACCGCAGGCCCTCCGGCAGCCGCGACAACGGCTCGGCCACGAAAATGGCGACCGCTGCCAGCAGCCCGCTCAGCACCGCCAGCCAGTGCCGCAGCGTCAGGCGCGGGCGCTTGCCTTCGAGGTGATAGCAGACGGTCGACAGGATCGTCACGTGCGTGAGCAGCACGATCGGGTGCCACGGAATCGTCAGGTCCGGCGCGGCGATGGCGGCGTGCACGCCACGGACCAGGCCCAGCGTCAGCAGGCCCGGGGCAACCAGGTATTTGCCGGCAAAGTCATAGAACGCGATCAAGCCGAGCGTCAGCGCCAGCACCGGCAGGCTGTGCCACTGGTGCGGCTTGATCGCCACCATGGCCCCGCCCGCCGCCAGCGCCAGCACCGCCAGGCCGATGCACACGGCGCGCGCCGTCGCCACGCTGATGCGCCCCGACGGCAGCGGTCGCCCCGGCGCCAGTTGGCTGTCGCGCCGCCGGTCGATCAGGTCGTTCAGCGTCATGCCGAAGGTGTAGAGCGCGATCGACGCGACAGTGACCGCCGCCGCGTAGCCGGGGGTGATCGGTTCGCCCGTCGCGCGGCGGTGCAGCAGCATGGCCGCCCATCCGTCGCCGACGGCGGTGAAGACCAGTGCGATGCGCGTGAACTGCAGGAGCGTGAGCAGGCGGGGGAACACGCGCGGATTGTCGAATGCGACGCGGCGAATGTCGAATGTTGCATGACCAAGCAAGCTGGTGGCCGCGGGTGTAAACCCGCGCGAATCTGCTGCGGGCGTAATGCCGTTCACCGCGTTACGGTTTTCGCGCGGGTTTACACCCGCGGCCACAGGGTCGAATACTTCCACTCACGACATTCGACATTCGATAACTGACCTTCCACAATCGCCCCATGAGCACGCAGCACCCGATCGCCGTTCCCGTCGACCTGCCGCCCGGCGTGCGCGTCGGCGTGGTGGCCGCCCGATTCAATGCCGAAATCGTCGATGAATTGCTCCGCGGCTGCGCCGCCCGTCTGCAGGAACGCGGCGTCGCGACGGCGGACATTGACGTGCACCGCGTGCCCGGTGCGTTCGAACTGCCGGTAATCGCCAAACTGCTAGCGACGCACGCCGACGTGGCCGCCGTCGTCTGCCTCGGCTGCGTCGTTCGCGGCGACACCCCGCACTTCGATTACGTCGCCGGCGAAACCGCCCGCGGCATTATGCAGGTGAGCATCGATACCGGCGTCCCCGTCATCTTCGGCGTGCTGACGACCAACACCCAGCAACAAGCCTTAGATCGCGCCGGCGGTGTCCACAGCCACGCCGGCGTAAACGCCGCAGACGCGGCAGTGGAAATGATCGCGCTGGCGATGAAGATTGTCGCCTGACACGCACCGCCGCAACGTCCACTGCCGACCTGCCGGATAGTCTTCCGCTGATGGGACGGTCCGCCGAATCCCTAGGCGGCGTCAGGAAATGCCCTATAGCCTTATTGGTCGTCCCGCACCATTACGGCTCCTACATTCGATCCAGTCGTTTCAGCTTCACGGCACCCGCACGGCGTTTGCCGTGTGCGTGGTGCTGAGACGCGAACATTTCGCCGGGATGATGTCGCCGCTCGAAGTTCGGGCGATCAGGCCCGGTCGTTCAGGGAAGACAGGAGTTTCGAAATGCAACCGAGTCACTACGTACGCACGGTCGCCACCGCGGCCATTCTCTCGTTAGCCGCAGGCTGTCAAAGCACCGGCCCGGGCACGGCTCAAACGACCGGTCAAGGCACCGGCGTCAGCCAGACCCGTGGCGGCGACGCCCCAGCCCAGCAGGTGCAGACCAACCGGCGCGACGGCGGCACCGACCGCGTCACCCGCGGCGGCACGCTCACCAGCTCGCTGGCCTACCCGACCGGCGAACGCGAGACCAGCGTCGTTATGCTGGAAGTCGACTCCCCCCAGCAGGTCCGCCTCGGCCAGCCCTACCAGTACAAGGTGCGGCTCACGAACCTGACCGACACGCCCCTGCACGGCGTGCAAGTGCGTGACATCGGCCACAGCGCCGGCAACGCCACCACCCGCCCCGCCAACACCGCTAACGCGAATGCCATGGCCGGCGGCAATGCCACCGGCGCCGGCGCCACCGTGCACGCCATCGGCGAGGGCCGCTCGGTCTTCGCCGTCGACGTGATCGGCCCGAAGCAGATGCGCGAACAGACCGTCACCGCCACCGCCGACGAACGCGGCACCGCCTCGCAGTGCCTGGCCGTCAGCTATGAGCCCACCCTGTGCGTCGGCGTCCAAGTCGTCGAGCCGCAGATCGCCCTGACCAAGACCGGCCCCGAAGCCGTCTCGATCTGCCAGGACATCAACTACACCTACACCGTCACCAACACCGGCACCGGCGTCGCCCGCGGCGTGCGGGTGACCGACCAGCTGCCCGAAGGCCTGATGCTGGCCCAGGGCGCAGGCCGCACCATTACGCTGGACGCCGGCGACCTCGCCCCGAATCAGCCCAAGCAGCTGACCGCCCGCGTCCGCGCCGGCCAGACCGGCCGCTTCGCCAGCCGCGCGACGGCCAAGGGCGCAGACGTCGAAGTCGCCAGCCGCGAAGTCGCCACGACCGTGCGTGCCCCGGTCCTGGAAGTCAACGTCGAGGCCCCGCAGGCCCGCTACGTCGGCGAGGCCGTCGATTACCGCGTGACCGTCCGCAACACCGGCGACGGCGCGAGTGACAAAACCACACTCCGCCTCGAAGCCGTCAACGCCGGCGAGCGGCCCGCGGCCATCGACCTCGGTGCCATTCCCGCCGGCCAGCAGGTCACCCGCGTCGTCAGCCTGCGGGCCGGCCGACAGGCGGGCAACCTCGGCCTGACTGCCACCGCCGAGGACCCGTGTGCCAAGCCCGCGCGTGACATGGCCCAGGTCGCCATCCGCTCGATCCCCGCACTGCAGCTCGAGTGCATCGACGGCGAAGACCCCGTCCGCGTCGGCGCGAACACGACCTACACCATCACCGTCCGCAACGAAGGCAGCGGCCCCGATCAGAACGTCACGCTCAAAGGCACGCTGCCCCCGCAGATGACGTTCGTCAGCGCCGGCGCCAGTAACCCGACGCAGGTCAGCGCTGATGGCAAGAACATCACGTTCGGCCCGGTCGCCACGCTGCCGGCCGGCCAGGTCGCCACCTGGACGATCACGGTCAAAGCCGACGCGCCGGCCGACGCCCAGTTCTACCTCGAACTGACCGCCGCCTCACTGACCAGCCCGGCCTTCGAAAGCGAGCCGACAAAGATCCTCCCCAGCGACGCCGCCACCGGCACGCCGTAAACGACAGCCCAGCGTCAACGCACCACACGCGGCCGTGCCCCTCACCAGGGCACGGCCGCGTGGCGTTAATTGAAGTCAGCAACAACAGAGCAACAAACGCACCGCACAAACTGGCCGGCGCCTCTGGATCAGAAACGTAGCCGGTACTCCAAAGGCGCGAGCTAGAGGTGGAGGTGGATTAGCAACGACGTTCAAGGGCCAGTGACGGTCCACTGCAGCGGGTGGTTGTGCGGGCAACCGGGAACGCTACAGCCGCGCTTTGCCGAACCACACCGCCAACCCAATAGCGACCAGCAATAAGGGAATGTAGCCCCACCGGACGAAAAACAGGTCGACAGCATTTGGGCTAACCGGGCGTCGCAATAAAATGACCGTTACGCCCACCCAGAACGCGATCATGGCGCAACCACCGGCCGAGGCGATCTTACCTCCGTCAAGAATCAACGACAGAAACACGGTCAGGAACAACTGCAGCACCACAGCCGTCCAAATGGCCCGCCGATAAGACGCATGGAGAGCGAATGTGGTGGTCCCTGCCCGCATAACGCAAATCCGTTCAGTGGCCGGGACCAGCCGAGTAACCTTCTGGCCTAAGCACCCTGACGCCGGGGCCGGTCCACTGCAGCGTGTGGTTATGCCGCAACCTGCTAACGCCGCCGCTTGGCTAGCCACCATTCTGACACGCCGATCATGACGATACACGCGATCAGCAACGACCAGCCGTATACCGTTTCAGCACGGCTCCGGCCCTGAAAGATCAGGTGGAGCGCGGCACCAATCTCGATGAACCAAGCGATTGCGAGTGTTGTTCGAAGCGCCCATCGATCCACTTACGCACCGTGTGGCATAACGCAAATCCATTCAGTGGCCGGGGCCGGTCTGCTGCAGCGGGTGGTTATGCGACGACGGAAACGCTGCTGCACCGCATTCCGGGCACAGCTCCGGCGTGGCCCGAAGATCATAGCCGCAATGGGTACATCCACCACCCCTTCGGGCATACCTTCGTCTCATCCATAATGCCGACCAGCCAAGGCTTGGCAATGATGACACAACAATCAAAAACCAATAAGGCACTTCAAGAGCGACGTACCGACGGGACGGCGACGGGCCCCGAGGTATCTCGTTATTCCACACGAACCCCGCTCGCTCATACCAAGGAAAGATCCACGGGATTTGAACGTTGGCCGGCATAGGTTCAGCCCTCCACTGCCAACCAATCGGGCCGGCTGAGAACGGGGGCTGTCGCGTGAAACGTAAGGTTCCATTGCCCGACCGGAGCGACAGTCGGCGCTCCGAGCCGTATCTGTAAACGCCGTCAATCACCCAGCGACTACGAATCCAGAAAACTGCTAAAAGGATCGCGATCAGGGCGGAGACGATTGCAGCGGAGGCGAAGAGGCGTCGCATTCGTTGCATTACGCAAATCCGTTCAGTGGCTGGGGCCGACCGGGAAGACCTTCTGGCCTGAACAACCCGACGCCGGGGCCGGTCTGCTGCAGCGGGTGGTTATATGGCCTATCGTTCGGCCGCCCATCCCAACGCAAACAAGCCGCCGCCGACCAACGAACAAACTATTCCAAGTGCGATCGATGCCAAAGACCCGATTCCGACAATGACCAAAGCGTTTTGGTTCGGGACGGCACTGTTGCCGGCTAGAAAATGGTAGAGGGCTTCGCCGCCGACACGCACCAAAAGGGGTAACAACAATCCCAACGCCATCAGCGTCAGTCCGGTGATCTTCAAGAACTTAACGATCACGTCAGCCATATAACGCAAAACCGTTCAGTGGCCGGGGCCGGCCGGTGGACTTAACTGGCCTGCACAGCGACGACGCCGGTGCCGGTCCACTGCAGCGGGTGGTTATCCGCCGCGTCGGTGAACCGTTACCGCCAGTATTCTGCCACATCTCGCGGCGCAACGCCCGCAGAAAGGTCGTCGCGCGAAGCCCATGCTTTCATGTATTGACGAAGCGGCCTCTTGGTGCCGAGACAGAACTGTACTTTGTCTCCCGGCCGGACAAGGCCACGAAGCATCCGCATCCAGCGAGACGACGACCGAAGCCGGTTCACTAAGATTGCTTCGGTGTCCGACGCATTCAACCCGGCCGGAATATATGTGCAGACATTAAGTAAATGTCCATCGAAGGTAGGGCGAAAATCCGTTGCCGTGATAAACCCGGTCGGGAATCGGACGCGGTACAGAACATTGACAAGCGCGTAACGCATGAGGCGGATAACGCAAATCTGTTCAGTGGCCGGGACCGGCCGGGAGACTTAACTGGCCTGCACAGCGACGACGCCGGAGCCGGTCCACTGCAGCGGCTGGTTATGCGGCAGACCAGCGGACCGACTTACCAGATTCTGATCATATCGCTTCCGTGCGCTCGAGCGAAGGCAACGGCTTGTAGAAAGATGCTGATGCGCTCGCGAAGATAATTACCGCCGCCCTCGCCCCAGCCGAGTTCCGAGGTGATTTCGTTAGCATGCTGGTCCACCAAACGACATTGACTTTCAAACTTTGAAAACTGTTCTCGAGGCACAAATAGATTGCTCTTGATCTCAGCCAGCAAAGGCGACCATTTTGCGATAGCATTGGTCCCCCAAACGGTGTGTCGCCAAGCCTCTGATCCAGCCGGGCCGTAGAAGTGGCGATCGGAGGTGCCGTCAGTGACTGCAGGATCATCAACAGTGATGACGAGGCTCACGTTCCTCCTGCGGCATAACGCAAAACCGTTCAGTGGCCGGGGCCGGCCGGGAAACCCAACTGGCCGCATGGCCGAAGCGACCCCGACGCCGGGGCCGGTCCACTGCAGCGGGTGGTTATATGGCGGCCGGCCGACTTTCAAGTGCCATAAACCTCTTTGCCACAAAACGGGCACACAGACTGTTTTGCCCAGCTGGTCGTATCAAGGCCATGATGGCTTCCCCACTGACAAAGCGGAGCATCATCAACCCAATCCTCGTTCGGCACTGGGCAAACGAGTTGCAGCTCCCAGCCGCCGTCCTCCGCGTGACTCGCATTCATTAGCACTCGGCGGAACTCAGGATTTGGCTCTTCGCCGTTCGTTGAAGCGTAGAACAGCTCTGCGAACTGCTTCTCAGTGAGGCCTCGGAGATATTCGATCACGGCTTCGCGGTCCAACGGGTTTCCTCCGCCATATAACGTAAATCCGTTCAGTGGCCGGGGTCGGCCGGGAGACCCGACTGGCCGCATGGCCCCAACGACCCCGACGCCGCGGCCGGTCCACTGCGGCGGGTGATTATGTGCCGCGCCAACGGAGGCCGACCCACCAGACCACCACTGCCGGCCAAGCTAGCACAGCAATGGCCGCGTACAAGGCGAGTGCACTAAGCGTCTGTTTCAGTCGGAACGGCGTCGGAATGCGGGCATTAAGAACCTTCAGGCACACGCGGCGGCACTTTGGCTTTTTCGGCTTCTTCGGCCAACGCAGAACATCGTTCAATGCCACGATGAACAAGGACGGCCATAGCACGCAAAAGACGAGGATGATCCCGACGAGAAGACCCATAGTCACATAACGCAAATCCGTTCAGTGGCCGGGGCCGGTCGGTGGACGCTCTGGCCAGAGCGACCCCGACGCCGGGGCCGGTCCACTGCAGCGGGTGGTTATACGCTGTGCTTCGAACCGCCCCGGACTGAAAAGATCACACGCCATATTGCCCTGCGGCCGACATACAAAGCCGCGAACGATAGCGTAATGCCGATCGCAGCGGTAAGCAGCTGGTCGCCCGACGCCGCCGTTGGCACTTGGACTAAGAGGTACAAGCCAGCTTGCAAAACCAGTAGACAGCAAAAGGCAACAACGACGAATACCATTGCTTCGGCAAATCGTTCGAAACGAGTCAGCGGCATTAACGGGTTATTGCGATCCATCGTTGATCACCCAAGGCGTATAACGTATTGCCGTTCACTGGCCGCGGCCGCGCCGACGACTACTCGATTTAAGATAAACGCTCCGCGGCCGCGGTCCAGTGCAGCGGCGGGTTGTCCGGCAGCCGGGCCCGCCGCCAGGAGCGAGGCGAACTACGGTGCGTCTCGGATGCTCTGTGCGAAGCGATTTCCTGGCTCGTAGAGACACTCATGCAACTTGGCTTGCCCGTAATTCATTTGCTGAATACGACCGTAGACCTCGTATGAATGTTTGGAACATTTGAGGTGGCGGCTTTAGCCACCACTCCTCTATCAAAGACTAACCATGCCTGCACGCAATCGCTCGATCTTGTTCACCCCATCCCCCGTCTCCTCCAACGGCCCTGTCCAGCTCCCTTGATGTTCCCGCCTCGGCTCCGGGGTCTCGCGGCTTCGTTTCGTCCGACACTCGCTGCCGCCGGGAAAGTCCCGGCCGACACGGCCTGCCTTTTCTCCGCCAACCCCGCCGGCGTCAGGTAGCCCGACGTACCGTGCGGGCGACACGGGGTCGTAATGCCGGCGGTACGGCCTGATCCGTGCCCGCGTATGGTCCCGACTGTAGAACGTCTCCGTGTTCGGCCACGCGTCCCGCAGGCTCCTGTTGAACCGCTCCGGCAGCCGTTCGGCTACGGACTGCGGCCCGTCGTTATGGCGGACGAACGAAGGCACGCCACGCTCCCCGAACAGCGTCAGCAGTGTCCTGGCAAGGGACTTCGCGTTCATCCGGTGCTCGGCCTCGACGCCGAGGCGCTCCCGGGCGGCGATCCTACACCACTGGACGCCGGCATCTTCGGGGATCAGGACGACCCGCTTCGCTCCTTACAAATCTGCTGAACCCCGCCCGCCGCATTTTCCTCGCCCGCCGGTTTTTACTATGATCCGGTTTCCGCACTCAACCGCTGCGGGACAGCTAAGCAAAACCATGGGCAAACCCACCGGATTCAAAGAGTTCCCCCGCGAGACGCCCAAGAAGCGTCCGGCCGAATTGCGCGTCCTCGACTGGAACGAGATTTATCTCGATTTCCCCGAAGACAAGCTCCGCAAACAGGGTGCCCGCTGCATGGACTGCGGCATCCCCTTCTGCAACAACGGCTGTCCGCTCGGCAACCTGATCCCCGACTGGAACGACCTCGTCTACCGCGGCAAATGGCGCGAAGCGATCGAATCGCTCAGCAAAACCAACAACTTCCCCGAATGGACCGGCCGCATCTGCCCCGCCCCGTGCGAAGAAGCCTGCGTGCTGGCGATCAATGACAAGTCCGTCGCGATCAAAACGATCGAACAGGCCATCAGCGACCGCGCCTGGAGCGAAGGCTGGATCAAGCCGTGCATCCCCGCCATCCGCACGGGCAAGAAGATCGCCGTCATCGGCAGCGGCCCCGCCGGCCTGGCCGCGGCCGAACAGCTCAACAAGGCCGGCCATTGGGCCACCGTTTATGAACGCGCCGAACGCCCCGGCGGCCTGCTGCTGTACGGCATTCCCGATTTCAAGATGGACAAGCGCACCGTCCATCGCCGCATTGAGCTGATGAAGGAAAGCGGCATCAAATTCGTCTGCAACGCCGACGTCGGCCGTACGATCACCGCCGACCAATTGCGTCGCGAGTACGACGCGATCATCCTCGCCACGGGCGCGACGAAGGCCCGCGACCTGCCCATCCCCGGCCGCGATTTGGCCGGCATTTACGCCGCCATGGACTACCTGCCCCAGCCGACGCAGGAAAACCTTGGCGATCGGATTTTCGAAGCCCAGAAGATCGACGCCGCGGACAAGCATGTCGTGATCGTCGGCGCCGGCGACACCGCCGCCGACTGCCTCGGCACCGCCCACCGCCAAAAGGCCAAAAGCGTCACGCAGCTCAACATCTATCCCAAGCCGCCCGAAGAGCGCGACGAACACTCGGCCCCGTGGCCCTACTGGCCGAACGTCTACCGTGTCAGCCCCGCCCACGAGGAAGGCGGCCAGCGCGAATGGTCCGTGCTCACCAAGGCCTTCAAAGGCGAGAACGGCCAGGTCAACACCCTCGTCTGCGCCCGCCAGGAAGTGGCCGAGATCCGCAACGGCAAGCAGATCATGCGCGAAGTCCCCGGCAGCGATTTCGAACTCCCCTGCGACCTCTGCCTCATCGCCATCGGCTTCAGCGGCCCCGAGCCCGAAGGCATCATCAGCCAGCTGAACCTCACGACCGATAACCGCGGCGCGGTCACGGTCGATGACAACTACGAAACCAGCGTCCCCGGCGTCTACGCGACGGGCGACTGCCGCCGGGGCCAAAGTCTGGTCGTCTGGGCCATCAGCGAAGGCCGCAGCGCCGCGGCGTGCGTGGACGAAGCCCTGATGGGCAAAAGCGATCTGCCGAAGCTGAAGCTGTTCTAAACAGCCGGCGTAATTGCCGGCGTTTCAAATGGGTGCCGCAGGCCGGTGTACGCGCAGACCCGTGCTGCGGACGCCGGCTCGGCACAAGTCTGGG
Source organism: Tepidisphaeraceae bacterium (assembly GCA_036388295.1). GTDB lineage: Bacteria > Planctomycetota > Phycisphaerae > Tepidisphaerales > Tepidisphaeraceae > RYN-431. The sequence goes on from DASVSC010000087.1 coordinate 43,124, forward strand.
TTACCACGACCTGTGGCCCCCGCTACGCAATTGGGTGAAATCGCTCCGTTCGCCGTGGCCGGCTCGATGGCTTTGCAGGACGGGATTCATCCCACGCGCCCGCGTATGGCTTCCGCCGCGCTGAGCACCGTCGGCACCCGCACCGGCCGCCGCGCCCGTTCGGCGCAGAACCGGCCAGGTGTTCCGGGCCCAGTTCGTCGACCAGCACCTGCTTGTACAGAAAGACGATGGCGTTCACCGCCTGGTTCTGCGCCGACGCACTCAGCCGGCGTCGCAGGGCGATGTCATTGAGGAACCGCTCGACGTCGCCGGCCCCCAGCCGGGCCGGCGCCTGCCATTACCCGTCCGGCGTGCGGCAGAAGCGGAGGAACGAGCCGATCCAGGCGGTATAGCAGTCGACGGCCGCCGGCGCGAGCCGCCGTCGTGCGGCCGTAGCGACGACCCGGTCCATGATCCGCATGCCGCACCATCCTTTCCCCTAACGTAAGACCCGAAACCGCCGCGCGTCAAGAAAAACCTTTGCCGCGTAATGAATGCCGGCTAAATTGGATAGAGCCGACCCCGGTCGCCAGCCCCGGCAGGTATCCGGGTCTTTTGGCCAGATAATGGTAGTTATCCCGCCATGGCCGACCACCAAGTCACGATCGACCTCATCACGGAAATGCCGGACGGTTCGTGGGTGCTTGTGCTTATCGAGCAAGGCCCTTGGGCGGAAGTCGAGTTACACGCGAACTTGCAACGCGTGCAGGAGCGACTCTACAACTGCGTGGACGTGGCGATCGACGGTCATCTTGCCAAGCTATATCCGGAGTCAAAAGGAAAGGCGGCAGTAGTGCGTTTGGATGCTTACGACACGCCAGATACTCCTGTGCGCGACTTTGTAGGCCAGTTCGCCAACCACGTCCGCAACACGGCTCAGATTCAGTGGGATTTAAACGCTAACGGTTTCGTGACGTCGCTGCACTTCGAATATCGTTGGTGTACGCTGCAGAAGGCGGGATAACCATCCGCTGCAGTGGACCGGCCCCGGCGTCGAGGCCGCTCAGGCCAGAGGGTTGTCCGGCCGGCCCCGGCCACTGAACGGATTTGCGTTATGCCTCCGAAAACGAAGCTCATCGTCGCGGGCAGTCTCGGTGCCATCGTGTTGGTGATCGCCGCCGGAATGTTCGCCGGCGTGCCCGCGCTGCAGCCCGGAGTGCTGGTCGTCGTTAAGAACTCGGATCCGGCTGCGATCTCAAATGTACAGGTGTTCGTAGGGGGCAAGGTCATTGGCCTCGGCACGATCGCGCCGGGAGCTACGGCGAGCGGCCGCGCAGTCCCCTCCGCCGACTCCGATGTGGCAATTCAATACATCGACGCAGTGGGGGCGCAGCAGGCTGTTCGCGTGGACACCTACGTCACCGGCGGATATCGCGGGCGAATTGACGCTGAGGTACGGGGAGGGTCGCTTGTCAGTTCTTGCGCCGAACTTCATTGACGGCGACATGGCCGAGGCATAACCAAACGCTGCAATGGACCGGCCCCGCGTGGAGCGTTCTGGTAAACACGGAAGTCGGTCGGCGCGGTGCCGGCCATTGAACGTTGATTCGTTATCCGGCCTATGACTCACCCATCGCTTGAAACGATCGTGTTCGGTGCGATGTCCGTGATCTCGTTGCCAGGCGGCGTCGGTGCCTGCTGGCTCGGTTTCCATGGCGAGTTCATCGATGCAAGCTATCGCGAGAACGTGTGCGGGGGATTCGCGTTTTTAGTCATTGGGCTGGTGCCGCCAGTCCTCACGTTTGCAAGCTGGGTCTGCGATAAGCCCAGACCGGATCAGAAGGATTTTGATGTCGCACGTCATTGCGACAGCGGAAAGGCGGGATAACCACCCGCTGCAGTGGACTGGCACCGGCGTCGGGGCCGCTTCGGCCAGAAGGTCCACCGGCCGGCACCGGCCACTGAACGGATTTGCGTTATCTCGCCTCAGCAATTGAGATCGACATGCACATAGTCAACCTATTCTTATGGCTTGCGATGCTCGGGGCTGCATTCGCGCCGGCTGAAACACAGTCCGCTAAGATAATCGCTATTGCCGGCCTGATCGTGGCGGCTTTGTGGCAGCACGCAACGGTTCGTGGCTTCTGGCGTGCGAAACCCGAAACGGTCGTCACGGCGAGATAACCACCCGCTGCAGTGGACCGGCCTCGGCGTCGGGGTCGCTCAGGCCAGAGGGCCCACCGGCCGGCCCCGGCCACTGAACGGATTCGCGTTATGCCCGTGCAAGACAGCATCCTTACTTCGCTTGGCTATGGAATGCCGACGGCTCGACCGTCTGCGGGCGAGATCGTCATCCGTAATTTGCCGCTCGCGTGCTGGGCGATTGCACTGGTACTCTGCGTCGGGATGTTGTTTGAAGTGTTTGGCAGTCTCCGCAACACTTCCGGTTCAAAGAGAGCGCAGGTTTACACGCTGAATTGGGCATGGAGCGCCATTGTCGTGCGCGTATCGGTCGGACTGGTTCGGCGTGAACGCACATGGTGCGCGCTCGCTTACATCGCGCTCTTTTTCATCCTTCCGTTCGTCGCGGAGGCGACCACAAAGTGGTGGCGAGCGTCATTGTGACGACGAAGCACGGGCATAACCACCCGCTGCAGTGGACCGGCCCCGGCCACTGAACGGATTCGCGTTATCTGGCAGAATCGCTCGACGTGTCGACGCATCAGGGTGTTCAAGATCCGACTTGGCCGACATCCTCGCCGTGGATGAGGCATGAATGCGTCCCGCCGATCTCGCACTTGGGAAGCTCGTGCGAATCCAGCCACTACTTTGGGCGTCCGCGAATGACGGTGACTTCTGGGTCGTCGCGCTCTAGGTAGCGGGGACATTCAATTCGCGCTTTTCTCATGGCGACGGCATGATGTCGTGCGTCATGGAGGACGCGATGGGCAAACGGCACCGCCACGAACTGACCGACACGCAGTGGCAGAAGATCGAGCGCCTCCTGCCCGGCAAGGGGCACGACCCCGGCCGCACGGCGGCCGACAACCGACTGTTCGTCGACGCCGTGGTGTTCGTGCTCAAGACCGGCATCCCGTGGGCCGACCTGCCCGGCCGCTTCGGCAAGCCCGACACCGTCCGCAAGCGGTTCGACCGCTGGTGTGCGAAAGGGATTTGGCAGAAGATCGCCGCCGCCACGGGCGAGGCGGACCTGGACGAAGTGCAACTGGACGCCACCACGATCAAGGCCCACCCGGTGGCCAGCACCGGGCGGCGGCGGCGTGGCGAAAAAAAGAGGACGCCGACGCCCGCCGGTGCTTAGGCCGCTCGCGTGGCGGGCTCTCGACCAAGGCCCACGCCGCGGTCGATCGCCGGGGCCGGCTGCTGCGGCTCGTGCTCACGCCGGGCCACAAAGGCGACTGCCCTCAGGCCGAAGGGCTGCTGTCGGACCTGCCCCGCGGCACCGTGGGCCACGTGATCGCCGACGCGGCGTACGACTCCGACGCCCTGCGGCAGACCGTTCGTCGTCTGCGGGCCCGCTGCTGCATTCGGCCGAACCCGACTCGGAAGCGAAAAAAGCGTTACGACCGACAGCGGTACAAACACCGCAACGTGATCGAGCGGTTCTTCTGCCGGATCAGGCGTTGCCGCAGGGTGGCGACCCGGTACGAGAAAAAAGCCGCCAACTTCGCCGGCTTCGTCTACCTCGCGGCCTTCGTCACCGCGGAGGAATGAATGTCCGTACTACCTAGGGAAACATGCACATCTGGTTCAATCCCATAGAGGAGGGGTTCCATGTTGCCCCGTATGGGTGTGATACTTCCATCTGAAGCGACATCCGCTTCATCAAAATTAGACTCCCGCTTTTCACGCGTGGTGAAGTTTCGATCGCGGACGGAAGGGTCCGCTCTGATGATTTTAAAATGCCCCACGAAAAAGCCCGGCGGCGAATAAACGCTGCCGGGCCTTTCGAGTTGTGCTGCGAACCGCGGGGCATTAGGCCCGGCGACGGCGGGCGACAAGACCCGCGGCGGCGAGGGCGGCGAGGCCGAGCGTGGCCGGTTCCGGGATCATGACGCTGATGTCACGGACGAACAGGCCGCCGCCGATGACATTGGCGTTCTGGGCGATGCCGTTGACCAGGTTGATGCTGTAAAGCTGGCTGAAGCCGCCGCCGGCCGGCTGCAGTGAGGCATAGGCGGTGCCAGTGACGCCGCTGATGTCGAAGCCGACGAGGTTGGTGGTGTCGACGGTCAGCGAGCCGACCGGCACTTGCGTGCCGTTGTTCGGCGGGTTTTGGGTGTTGAGCTGGTTGAGGAAGCTGTCGATCGTGTACAGCGTCGTGGAAGTCGCGCCGGCAACATTGTTGCTGTAGGCGGCCCCAACGATGTTCGGGTTGACGTTGGTGCCGTAGGTGATCGGGCCGTCCACGGTGGTGGCGCCGGTGTCGACGTTCACCCGCAGGTTCTGGTCGGCGTCGCTGATCACGCGCAGGAGGTTGGGCACCGGGTTGAAGTCGATGCCGAAGCTGGTGCCGTTCAGGGGCGCTGATAACGTGGAGACGAACGTCGCGGTACCGAAGTTCACGCTCGGCGTGGTGCCGATGGTGAAGATGCGGTTCTGGTTCGTCAGGCCGTACAGCTGGCCGTTGGACGGACGAAAATCGATACCGATGACGGTTTCGGTCGCGTTCAGCCCGGTGATGAACGCGCCATTGTCAATGTCGTTCGGCGTGGCCGAGTCGAAGTTGAACAGCGTGTTGTCGGACGTCAGGCCGTAGATGATTTCGGCTTGGGCCGAACCGATAACTAGAAGCAGGCCTGTCGCGGCGAGCATCGGGATAGTTGCTTTAGACTTGTGCATAACTGTATCTCTCCCCACATTCTCAAGACCGCGTCGGGCAGGTTGCCACGAAACGAGGTTAACCAGAAATACCCGAGAGGTGAGCCTCTGTTCAACGATATGACGGCCCGAAAGCCGTAATTTCACAGAATCTTATCTCCCGCCGGCGAAACCGTACCACGACCGTTCCTTTCAAGGAAGCCTTTTTTAGCCGTGGTCGGAAAATTTTTTGCAGTTTTATCCCTTTTTCAGCCCGGCCATGAATTGATCGGCTTCGGTAATGCTCGCCTGCATTTGCCTGACAAGTTCGTCAATGTCTTTCCCCAAATCGACTTCCGTGCCGGCGAGGCTGCCGATCGCCTGGGCGTTCAGGTTGGCTTTGAGAAACAGGACACGGTTGTTGTATTTGGTCAGCACCGGTTTCATGCTGGCGGCGGCGGCGTCCATTCGCTCCAGCAACGTCTCGTAGCCTTCGTACGTCTTGTCGTAGAGGGCGCGGCTCTGTTTCTGGAGCGCCGCGTCGTCCTCGATTTGCCGGATTTCGCCCTTCCATTCGGTAAATAAGGCCCCGCCCACGTTGCGAACGCTCTTGATCCGCTCCCGAACGGCTTCGGCCCGCTGGGCACAGCCGTCGTATTCGCTCTTGAGTTTGTTGTAGGCCTTTTCGAGGTCGCCGCCCTCGAACTTGGTGATCTGCTTGAATTGGTCGAGCGCGCTGGTGAATTGCGTCTTGGCGACGTCCTGCTCGTCGCGGGCGGCCTTGACGTTGTCGACCAGGCGGTCGCGCTTGGCGTAGCCGGCCTTTTCCCAGGCGTTGTAGTAGGCCTCGCGGGCCGTGCCGCAGCCGCCGAGGGGCAGGGCACCCAGCAGAAGCGCGAAGCAGACCGTAGAAGTAGAGCGTGCGAACATCGGGCGTCCTTCGTTAGAGACGCCGCATTGTAGTCCGCGGTCGGTGGGAATGACCCCAATGGGATTTGAACCCATGTCGCCGCCGTGAAAGGGCGGTGTCCTAGGCCACTAGACGATGGGGCCGACCTCGCGCCAACGACGGGCGTTGGATCCGGGATTTCATCCCCGACGCGATGGCGGCAGGATACGGCGACAACGGCCGGCGGTCAATCGGACTGGGCGAAGTACCCCAAAGTCATGAAAACACCGCACCGCCGTCGATCGTCGAACCGGCGGGCATGCGCGCCGGCCAAACCGGGCGACGGCGTTACGGGGCTGGCGGGAATGCTCTAGAATCGCCCGCGATGCTCCACTTCTACAAGTTCCGTCAGGAACTCTTCGCCCCCGCGCCCGGCCGGGACGTGTACGAACGCCGCGGCGCCGGTAAAGGCTGGCCCGAGGAATGTCCGCCGCTGCGGGCCGCCAATGCGTTCGGCTACGACATTCTGGCTAATTTCGACGTGACGTTCGTCCGGAAGCGCGACGGCACGTGGAAAGTCGAAGACGACGTCGTGATCGAATCCGACTTCGATTACTCGGCCGACGAAGAGGCCGACGGCGTCCCGCTCACGCAGCAATACGCCTGGTTCTGGGCCCGCGGCCAGACGGTGCCGCACCCGATTTCCGACAACGTGCACGACCAGATCCGCAACCAGGTGAAGCTCAGTAGTTTCCTGTTCCTCAAGACCGACCCGAACGAACTGCTGCTGATGACCGAAGTGCCCAACCTCTGGCGGCCGTGGCGGGTTTGGACGGCGCTGGTCGACACCGACTGGTACCCGGCCAGTTACCCGTGGCACGCGGTGCTGGAGCTGAATCCGAAGGAAAAACGGATCACGATCAAAAAGGGCGAGCCCGTCTGCCGCGTGCTGCCGGTGCGGCGTGACACGTATTTCGCGGCCCATATGTCGCCGGCGATGTTCGATGAGTTCTACGAACGCAGTCAACGCTGGCTGACCGTTCACGGTAAACCGACCGACGACAAGACCACGATGGACATCACCCGCACGTACGTGAAGCAGCAGGTGCGGGCCAAGTTCGTGGTGCTGGATTAGCGGCGGGTAGCCGCATCCCACGGTTTTGGAAAGAGGAGCACAATGCGGTTTCTGAACATCCTGATCGGCCTGGGTTTGATCGTCGGCAGCGCGGCCCCGTGCTTCGCGCAAGCCGCCCCGGCGGCCACGCCCGTAGAACGGCATGGCCAGCTCAGCGTCAAGGGCAACCGCATTGTCGACGCTCACGGTCAGCCCGTGATCTTGCGCGGCATGAGCCTGTTCTGGAGCCAATGGGGCGGCCAGTATTACAACGCCGATTGCGTGAAATGGCTGCGCGACGACTTCGGCTGCACCGTCGTCCGCGCCGCCATGGGCGTCGGCAGCGGCGGCTACCTGCAGAACCCGGACCTCGAGCAGAAAAAGACCGAAACCGTCATCCAAGCCGCCATCGATGGGGGCATCTACGTGATCGTTGATTGGCACGCTCACGACCCCGAAACGGCCGCGGCGCGCAAGTTCTTTTCAGCCCTCGCCGCCAAGTACGGCAAATATCCGAACGTCATTTACGAGACCTACAACGAGCCGATCCGCCAAGACTGGACGCGTGTGCTCAAGCCGTACCACGAGAGCGTGATCGCCGGCATCCGTGAGCACGACCCGGACAACCTGATCGTCTGCGGCACGCCGATGTGGGGCCAGTCGGTCGACAAGGCCGCCGCCGACCCGATCAAGGGAGACAACATCGCCTACACGCTGCATTTCTATGCCGCCACGCACAAGCAGTGGCTGCGCGACCGCGCGAAGGCGGCCATGGACAAGGGCATCGCACTGATGGTCACCGAGTGGGGCACCAGCGAGGCGAACGGCGACGGCAAGCTGGATGACGTCGAAACCCGCGCCTGGCTGAAGTTCATGGACGACAACCACCTGAGCTGGTGCAACTGGTCGGTGATCGGCAAGAACGAAACGTCCGCCGCCCTGACGTCCAATGCCCCCGCGAAAGGCGGCTGGCCTGTCGAGACGCTGTCGGCATCGGGCAAACTGGTGCGAGACGAAATCCGCAAAGGCAACGCCGCGACGGCCAAGCCGTGAGCCGTTTTCGCGAATGAATCAGTTCTCATGGCTTTTGCGGCAAAACGGGCATCCTCCCCGGCCTAGGCTTTTCACGCGCGACGGCGATCGTTCCCGTCGCCGTGATGTTGAAATTGCCTCAAGGAGGATGCCATGGGATTGCTCGATAAGGTCATCGGTGCGGCGGCGGGCGGTTTGGGCGGCGGCTCGGCCGGCGGTATGGGCGCGGGCGGCGGCGGCTTTTCGCCGTCGGCGCTGCAGGGCGTGATCGGCCTGCTGAACAACCCGCAGGTCGGCGGCATTCAAGGCCTGCTGCGCCTGTTCCAGTCGAACGGCCTCGGCCAAGTCGCCAACGGCTGGGTCAGCCAAGGCCCCAACCCGCCCGTTTCGCCCGGCCAACTGTCGCAGGTGTTCGGCCAGCAGCGGATGAGCGAGTTCGCCTCGCAACTGGGCGTTCCGCAGGACCAGGCCGCCCAGCATTTATCGCACATGCTGCCGCAGGTCGTCGACCACATGACCCCCGATGGCACGGTGCCGACGCAGCAGCACGGGCCGTCGGACATGTTCGACATGCTCAAGTCCAAGTTCCTCGGCGGCTAGCGCGACTTCCATCGCGGCGTCGCTGACGCGAAGCAACACACCGTTGCCGTGGCCGTTTAAGCGGTCACGG
>DASVSC010000088.1:0-1913 GCA_036388295.1 Tepidisphaeraceae bacterium
ACGTGCCGTGGTAGATCACGCTGCCGTCGTCGTCGAGGAAGCGGGTGAGGCGCAAATCTTCCAGGCCGTTGCTCTGCTCCTCGCTCATCGGAAAGATGACGAACTCACTGAGCTGCGCGTCGGGCGACAAGTCGATGTGGAAGTTGCTCTGGCCGAGCCACAGCAGGGTGCGCAGGATTTCCAAATCGCCCGCGTCGTGGCCGTTGTGAGAGCGGATCAAATCGACAGCACGGTTCAGTTCCACCAGCGTGAACCGGTCGGGCAAAGGCTCCAACACCCGGTCCAGCAACTGGTCGCGGTGGACGGCCATTTCCTGGGCCTTGCGGCGGAAAATTTGCTTGTGGTAGACGCGGTCGGGGGCGATGCGCGAGCGGTGCAGGCGCGGCGGCGGCGGGTCGATGATGACGTTGTCGTCGCTCGTCAAAGTGCCGGTGCGGAACACGATCGAACTGACGTGTCCTTCGCCGGTGGCGCGCAGGCTCATGATGAACCGCGTGTCGCCGGGCCGCGTGCCGCTCTGGTCGGGGTGCGGCACGATCGACGGGTTAAACAGGGCGGCGGAATCGATGGCGTATTCCATCGTCAGGTACGCCCCGGCCAGCAGCCGCCGGGTGGGCGTCCAAGGCTCGGTCCAGCCGATCATGGCCGCGCCGCTTTCGTAGTTCTCGTGGAAGGTGAACGCCAGGCGGATGTGCCGGTCGGCGTACGCACTTTCGACGCCGCGCAGCAGCCCGCTGAGCTGGTCTTCGGGAATGTGCTGCAGGCGGTCGAACAGGCTGCGCACGCGGCTGGCGCCGAGCATGAACGGCCGGGCGATCACGCGCCGGTCGTCACTGGTCAGATGAATGGGTAGTCGTTTCACGGGAGGCTCAGTCCTGGAGCGGGTTACGGTCGGACGGAGTGTGGGGGAAAGCCCGGGTCAACACAACCCTGAGGGGGCTAAGGTTTTGACGACGATTGTCATCGCGGCGCGTTCGCCCGAGGTAGCCGGCGGGCTTGCCCACCGGCTACCACATACTCTTAACCGCGAGTCACTTATGCGGGCACCCGGACGCTATGCCGAAGTGCGATCTGCTCTGACACCCGTTCACAGCATGCCGCGGACGGTTTCGGCCACGCCGAGCCCGTCAACACTCAAGCCGTCGCGGCTGAGGCGGCGGATCGGGTCAATGGCCGGCGTCTGCTCGTCAGTCGCGTCGGCCAAGGAAAAACCGGCGATGACCCACGCCAGGGTGCTTTCGGCACCCTGATTGAAGTTCATGCCCGCCATGTGCAGGCCGTCGCAGCAGCCGCCGGTGTCGGGGTCGATCAGGTTCACGCCCAGCTCGTTGCTGCCGGTGAACCAGCCGAGGCACGCACGGGCGTGGTCGAGCCAGGTCGTGTCACCCGTGATGCGGGCGGCGTCGACGCAGGCTTCGACCAGGGCCATCGCTTCGATCGGCTGTTGGTCGAACCGGGCGCGGCGGCCGTCGCGGTGCAGCCAGCCGTCGTTGCCGATCAGGCTGACGCAACCCTGGTCGTCGACCTGCAGCTTCAGCAGCCATTCCAGGCTGCGCAGGCCTTGCTCGATCATCTCCGGCCGTTCGAGCTGTTCGCCGGCCAGCAGCAGGGCGTGGGGGAGCTTGGCGTTGTCGTAGGTGACCACGTCTTCCAGCCACGGCCAGTCGGCCGACGCGTTCTCGATGAAGCGGCCGTACAGGCGGTCGGCCAGGTCGCCCAGCAGCTTCATGGTGCGGGTGTCGCCGGCGTAATAGTGAAGCTGATGGCTCAGGCCGATGATGGTGAAGGCCCAAGCGCGCGGCGAAGTGAACGACAGGGTGGTCGGCGCGGCGACGCGCAGCAGGCGGCTGGCGAGCGTACGCGTGGTGCCGGTGAGGGCGGTACGGACGGCAAAGCCCAGCGCCCAGATGGCC
>DASVSC010000089.1:0-18458 GCA_036388295.1 Tepidisphaeraceae bacterium
CTCGAATGATGCTCGCGTCCAACCCTGTTGCCGTCAAACCGGATCTATCCCGCTCGATCGAACACCAGCGGCGGGCCCACCGCCTGATTCCCGGGGCGGCCCACACCTACGCCAAGGGTGACGACCAATTCCCCGAGAACCTGGCCCCCGTAATCCGCCGCGGCGAAGGATGCCGCGTGTGGGACATCGACGGCCGTGACTACGTCGAATACGGCGCCGGCGTCCGCAGCGTCACGCTCGGCCACGGCTACCGCCCGGTCTGCGACGCCGCGTATCAGGCCATGCTGGACGGCACCAATTTCGTCCGGCCCGCGGAAATCGAACTGGCCGCCGCGGAGGCGATGCTGGGCGTGATCGACTCAGCCGACATGGTGAAGTTCGGCAAGAACGGCTCCGACGCCGTCACCGGCGCGATCAAGCTCGCCCGTGCCTACACCGGCCGCGATAAGGTCGCCGTCTGCGCCGACCAGCCGTTCTTCTCCGTCGACGACTGGTTCATCGGCACCACCGCCATGAACAGCGGCATCCCAGAATCGACGCGCAGCGACACGCTGAAGTTTAAATACAACGACCTTGCCGACGCCGCCGCTTTATTCGAAAAACATCCTGGTGAAATCGCGTGCGTCATCCTGGAAGCCGAAACCGTTGACGCGCCCGCAACCGCCTATCTGCACCGTTTGCAGGCCCTCTGCCATGAACACGGCGCGGTGTTCATCCTCGACGAAACGATCACCGGCTTCCGCTGGCACGTCGGCGGGGCGCAAAAACTGTACAACCTCCGCCCCGACCTCAGCACCTTCGGCAAAGGCATCGCCAACGGCTTTTCCGTATCGGCGTTATGCGGCAAGCGCGACATCATGCGACTGGCCGGCACAGAGCACACCGATCGTGAACGCTGCTTCGTGCTGTCGTTGACCCATGGCGGCGAAACCAGCAGCCTGGCCGCCTGCATTGCAACGATCCACGCCTATCAGGAACGCGACGTCGTCGGCATCCTCGAACGGCAAGGCAATCGCCTGAAAATGGGCCTTGCCCAAGTGACGGCCGACTTGGGCCTGCAGGACTACTTCCAAATCATGGGCCGCCCGCAGTTGCTGCTCTACGCGACGCTCGACGGGGACAAGAAGCGTTCGCAGCCGTTCCGAACGTTGTTCCTGCAGGAGCTGATCAAGAACGGCGTGCTCGCGCCGAATCTGGTCGTCAATGCCGCGCACGATAACGCCGCGATCGACCAGACGATCGACGCCGTCGCTACGGCCCTGCGCGTGTACCGCGCCGCGCTCAGCGACGGCGTCGAGCGACACCTGGAAGGCCGGCCGGTGCAGCCGGTGTTTCGGAAGTTCAACTAAACGTCGAAGACTGCTTAACGCAGGTGCCCGTTGCCGGTGACGATCCATTTGTAAGTCGTCAGATCCGTCGCACCCATCGGCCCGCGGGCGTGCAGCTTATCGGTGCTGATGCCGATTTCGGCGCCCAGCAGATACTCGCCGCCGTCGGCGAGGCGGGTGGAGGCGTTCACCATTACGCTCGCGCTGTCCACGCGCGTCGTAAAGGCGTCGATCGCACGCAGCGACGTCGAGACGATGCCGTCCGTGTGGTGCGAGCCGTACTGGTTGATGTGGTCGATGGCCTGGTCGATCGAATCGACCACTTTGATGCCGACCACAAAGGCCAGATATTCTTCCGGCCAGTCGGCGTCGGTGGTGGCGACGGCCTTCGACCATGCGGCGCGGACCGTCTCGTCGCCGCGTACTTCGACGCCCTTGGCCATTAACGCTTCGCACAGCGGCGTCAGCAATTTTGCGGCCGAGTCGCGGTGCACCAGGATGTGCTCAACGGCATTGCAGACGCCGCCGCCGGGATAGCTGGTTTTGGCGTTCACACAGATGTCGACGGCCTGCTGTTCGATGCCTTCGACGGCGGCATCAAGGTACAGATGACAGTTGCCCGTGAAGTGCTTCAGCACCGGCATGGTCGCGTCGGCGACCACGGCCCGAATCAGCGACTCGCCGCCGCGCGGGATGACCAAGTCGATGTAACGGTCGGACTTGAGCAGCAACGGGACGATGGCGCGATCGGTGTTTTCGACCACCTGCACGGCGGCCGCGGGCAGGCCGGCTTCGGCCAAGCCGGCGGCGATCATGGCGGCGATCGCCGCGTTCGAATGAACGGCTTCCTTGCCGCCGCGCAGAATGACGGCGTTGCCGCTTTTCAGACAGAGGGCGGCCGCATCGGACGTGACGTTCGGGCGGCTTTCGTAGAAGAACAGGATCACGCCGATCGGGACGCGACGCTTCTCGATGCGCAAACCGTCCGGCCGGTTGTAGGCTTCGATCGTCCGGCCGACGGGGTCGACCTGCTTCGCGATCGCTTCGACACTGGCGGCCATCACGTCGATGCGCTTTTCGTTCAGACGGAGCCGCTCGACCATCGCTTTGGCCAGGCCGCCGGCCTCGGCGGCCGCGACGTCTTTCGCGTTCGCCTGCAGGAGCGTGTCGCGTTCGGTGCGCAGTCGGCGGGCGATCGCCAGTAAGGCGTCGTCGCGCTGGCGGCCGTTGACGGCGGACAGGGCGGACGCGGCCGCCCGGGCGTCGCGGCCGAGCCGCTGCACGTAGTTTGCATGATCCGACATGCCGGCGATTGTAGCAGATTCGACCGCCGCCGGCCGCGGGTCAGCGGGGGCGGTCCGGCGTGAGTTCCCGCACGTCGAAGATCACTTCGTAGGGCCCGCTGATGACTTCCACGCCCGGCAAAAGCAGGGGGAACTTCACTTCCTTACGCAACTCGTTCTGGCCGGCAAGGGCGTTCGTCACTTCCAGGATCGCCTTGAGCGTGGCTTCGGGCGCGTCCCCTTTGTACTTCGCAATCATCGGCCCGGGGCCACGGACCTGTACGTTCGGGATTACCGGGCTGCCACGGATTACGACTCTGGACGCGCCATCCTCACTCACCGGCCGTACGACGAGGATGCCGACGCTGGGGATGGTGAACTCTTCAATCGTTGAACCGATCTCAAAGTTCATCTGCACGCGGGCGGGCGTATAGGTGATGCGAGAATCGCGTGCCGGGGTCAAAGGCATTTCCTGACGTTGCGGCCCGGCGCTGCGCTGCGCTTTCGCCAGACTGCTGAGATCGACTGTGACCGTCGGGTCCGCCCCTCCGAACTGCGACGCAATTGCCTGCATCGGCCCGCTCACCTTGACGCGTGGCGGGTCGAAGCTGACGTTCAGCAGCGCCACAAAGGCTTCCGTGGGCACCGCCACCCGGGCCTCACGCGTGACGAGTTGATCCACCGTCACGCGGACTTGCGCGGGCGTCGTTTTAGTCACCAGGACGCCGCTGTCGGCGAACAACGGGTTGGCGTTCAGCAGGCGGGCCAGGTCCAAGCTCTTGTTCTCGCCGAGGCCGTAATCCGCTGGAGTGAGCGCGACGCGTAACCGGCGGTCGATCACAGTGGCTTCGATCGTTGATTTCAGCCGATCGATCTGCCCTTGAGGACCATTGAGTTCGATGGTGACCGGCGATTCGACCGGATCGACGATCGTGGCTGTCAGCTTCGGGTCGGCGATGGTGACGCCGAGCAGCGTTTGGACCGACCCGTCACGGTTTTGCGCCCGCTCGGCATAAACCCAGATCAGCAGCGTGAGCGGAATGACGATCAGCATCGTCCCGCTGAACTCCCCGGGCCGCCGCGGTTTGACGCCGAAGCGGTGGGTGCGCGTCGCGCTGAAGAAACTGAAGAATGAAGGGCGTGGGGCGTTCATACGGCCTCCTTCTCTTCGGGCGCGCCTGGGGCACGGATGATTGTCGTTTCCGGCGACGCCCGTTCGACGATCTTCCGCGTCTCGGTATTGCCGTGCGTCAGCAATTCGTCGAGCACGTTCCGCAGCCCTTCTGGCGTCAGCTTCCGATACAGAACGCCGCGCTCGGCCACGGAAATATTGCCGGTTTCTTCGGACACGATCAGCACCACTGCGTCAGACTCCTGGCTCAAACCGACGGCCGCCCGGTGGCGGCTGCCGAGTTCTTTTTCCAGCTCGTCCGATTCGGCCAACGGAAACTGTACGCCGGCGTACGCGATGCGGTTCTGGCTGATGACCACGCCCAGGTCGTGCAGCGGTGAGCCGGGCCAGAAGATGGTGTTCAGCAATTCGGCCGACAATTCGCTGTCGAGGTGCGTGCCACTTTCGGCCACGCCGCCGAGACCGACGTCGCGCTCGATGGCGATGAGCGCACCGACCTTGCGCCGCGAGCAGAACATCGCCGCCTCGACCAGCACGTCGATTTGCTCCACCTGCTGGGCCGACATGCCGCGGAACAGGCGGGTTTCGCCGAGGCGCATCAGCGCGCGGCGCAACTCCGGCTGAAACGCGACGGCCATGGCGAACCAGACGCCGCTCAGCAGCGTGGTGTACAGCGTGCGAATACGGCCGATGTCGAGGACGCTGCCGAGCAGTTCGACGATCAGGTAAAGCGCGATCAGCAGCAGGGCAATGCCGCGCAGCAGGCGCGCGCCGCGGGTGCCCTGCAGGAAGCGCACGACGCCGTACACGAACACGCCGATGAGCAGCAGTTCGATCGTGACCTGCCACCACGGGTAGTTCTTCAGGCTCCGAAGGAAGGTGGCGAAGTTGTCGACAAGGGCAATGGCAAGCATGGGGCGGCTAGCCCACACATTGTACCGGCGAAGCCGATCGGATTCACGGTGTGAGCGGGCGCGTCTTGCGTCCGACAATCGCACCGGCGACGGCAACGACGTCCGCCATCGCAGCCACGTCGTGCACGCGGACGATCGCCGCTCCCTGCGAAACCGACCACGCCACCGCCGCCGCCGTGCCGAAAACACGGTCCGCCGGGTCGGTGCGCCCGGTCAGGCGTCCGATAAATCCCTTGCGGCTTACGCCGACCAGCATGGCATAGGGCAACGTCGTCAGCGTCGACAGCTCGCGCAGCAGCGTCAGATTGTGGTCGATTGTTTTCCCGAAGCCGATGCCGGGGTCCAGCAGTATGCGTTCGCGTGCGACGCCGGCGGCTTCGAACGCCTTCGCCCGCTGAATCAGGTGGTCGCGGACCTCGGTCACGACGTTCTCGTAATGCGGGTTCGCCTGCATGGTGGCCGGCTCGCCCTGCATGTGCATCAGGATCACCGGACAGCCGTTGCGGGCCACCAGCCCCATCATGTCCGCGTCTTCCGAACCGGCAGAGACGTCGTTGACGAGCATCGCCCCTGATTCAAGGGCGGCCCGGGCGACCTCCGCACGTGTCGTATCGACACTGAACACCGTCGGCAGCGTCCGGCACGCGCGCAGCACCGGAACAATCCGCGAAATCTGCTCCTGCGCGCTCACCCGCGTCGCCCCCGGGCGGGTCGATTCGCCGCCGATGTCGATCAAATCGACGCCCTCCGCGATCATCGCCTCGGCACGGGCCTGAGCGGCGGCGACGGTGCTGAAACGGTTGCCGTCGCTGAAGCTGTCGGGCGTGACGTTCAGTACGCCCATGACCAGCGGGCGGCGGTCAGGATCGAGCAGCCACTGGTTGAACGCGTCGGGCGACATAGGAAGACGATTCGCGCCTTTCGCGTCTGTAGCCCGCGGAACGATGGGCCGCTATTCGACCAGGTTCTTTTCGAACACGATCAAGTTGTCGGCGTGGGTGCTGTCCCAGCGGACGCCGACGATGTCGAAGCCGACCGTCAGGGCGAAGTGGATGAACTCGCGCTGGTGGTTCATGCACTCGCAGCGGATGTACTCGTAGCCGTGGTCTTTGGCCCAGGCCTGCTGGGCTTCCTGAAGCTGGCGGCCGACGCCTTGGCGGCGGAACTCGGGCTTGATGGCCGCCATCCAGTGATAGAACATGCCCGGCTTGAGTTCGAAGCCGACCCACATGCCTACCGGCCGGTCTTCGATGCGGGCGATGAGCGTCAGCACGTTATAGCGGCCGAGGAAGCGGCGCTTGAAGTAATCGACTTCGCGCTTGGGGCGGAAGATGGAGTTGTACAGCTCGACCGCCTGGGGCAGCAGCTTCTCGTCGGCGATAATGATGTCTGCCTGTGCCACGTCGCTGCGACCTTTCGATCGGGCCGAGTCTACCGCCAGCCGTCCGAATTGCCATGCGGCCAAAAGAAGCGGGGCGACAGGTTCGGCCCTGTCGCCCCGCGTCGTCTACGTTGCTGCCGTGTCGCTTAGCCCGGCTGCGGGACCGGCCCGCCGAGGCCGAGGCCCGGGGCGCTGGGCGGGTCCGGGGCAATGGTCACCGCACGCGGCGGGGTGGGCGGGGCTTGCGTCAGGTCGCTGACCGTCGGCTTGGTGATCGTCTCGCCACGCATCAGCCGGTCGATCTCATTGGCGTCGAGCGTCTCGTACTTGATCAGCGCCTTGGCGATGGCGTCAGTCTTGTCGCGGTTGGCTTCCAGGATCTGCCGAGTCTCTTCATACAAACCGTCGATGAGCTTTTTGACTTCCTCGTCAATGGCCTTGGCGGTTTCCTGGGAGTATTCCGGCTGGCCGGTCGGCATGAACTGGGCCTTCTGCTCGTCCTCGCCGTAGAAGACGAAGCCGAGGCGATCGTTCATGCCCCATTCGCGCACCATGCGGCGGGCGATGCCGCTGGCCTGGCGGATGTCGCCGAGCGCGCCGGTGTTCACGTCGCCGCAGAACATTTCTTCGGCAATTCGGCCGCCGAACAGGGTCTTGAGCGTCGCGATGCACCAGTTGCGGCTGTAGTTGCTGCGGTCCTTTTCCGGCAGGCTCATCGTCGCGCCGCCGTAGTTGCCGCGCGGGATGATCGTGACCTTGTGGATCGGGTCGGCCCCGACCGCCAGATGCTGCACCACGGCATGGCCGGCCTCGTGATAAGCCGTCGCCAGCTTTTCCTTCTCGTCGACCACGCGGCTCTTGCGGGCCCGGCCCCAGCGGACTTTGTCGCGCGCTTCTTCCAGATCGTCCTGCTCGATGAAGTCTTTGTTCAGCAGGGTCGCGCCGAGCGCGGATTCATTGATGATGGCTGCAAGGTCGGCGCCGCTGAACCCCGGCGTCGCCCGGGCAAGCCGGCCGAGGTCTACGTTCGGCCCGAGCTTCACCTTGCGGCTGTGCACCTTCAGAATCTCCAGTCGGCCCTTCACGTCCGGCAACGGCACGTGCACCTGCCGGTCGAAACGACCCGGTCGGGTCAGGGCGGGGTCGAGCACGTCCACGCGGTTCGTTGCGGCGCAAACGATGACCTGGTCATTGCTGTCGAACCCGTCCATCTCGACGAGGATGGCGTTGAGCGTCTGCTCACGTTCGTCGTGGCCGCCTGAGCTGAAGCCGCTACCGCGGCGTCGGCCGACGGCGTCGATTTCGTCAAGGAAGATGATGCAGGGCGAATTGTCTTTCGCCTGTTTGAACAAGTCGCGTACACGGCTGGCACCGACGCCGACGAACATTTCGACGAAGTCGGAGCCGCTGATGGAGAAGAACGGCGCGTCGGCCTCGCCGGCGATGGCCTTGGCGAGCAGCGTTTTACCCGTGCCGGGGTCGCCGACCAGCAGCACGCCCTTCGGGATACGGCCGCCGAGACGCTGGAAGCGCTTCGGGTTTTTCAGGAACTCAACGATTTCAGACACTTCGTCCTTGGCTTCCTGCACGCCGGCCACGTCGTCGAAGGTGACATTCGTGTGTTCTTTGCTGGTGATCTTGTGCCGGCTGCGGCCGAAGTTGCCGAGCATGCCGCCCGCGCCGCCGCTGTTGCGCAGCTGGCGGATGAAGATGAACCAGATCACCACGAACACAATGACCCACGGCACGAACGGGATCAGAATGCTCAGCAGCAGGTTGTTCTGATTTTCGTTCGAGGCCTCCAGCGTCCGGCGGGTGCCGTCGGGCTTGTAGAGGATATTGCGCTGCCAACCCGGATCAGAGGTCGTCATCACCGGGAACGAGGTGCGGAAGCGGTCGTAGCCGGGCTGGCCCTCGCCCGCGGACGGCTCGGCTTTGCGAAGGGTGCCGATGACTTCATCGCCGACGATTTTGACGTCTTTGATGTTGTTGTTGTCGAGGTGTTCGTAGAACTTGCCGAACTTGATGTCGACGAGTTGCTTGCCCTGGTTGTTCAGGTAGAGGAACAGCAGGATGGCGACGCCGATGAAAAGGACCCAGCCGAATACGCCGCGTCCGAAGCGCATGCCGCCGTTGTTGGGTGTCCGCGGCCGGCGGCCATTAGGGCCGCGATCTTTATTGTCCTGGGGTTCGGTCATACTGCCTCTCGGATGCAAATTGGGTAAGTCGATGATAGGGGCGTGTTCGACCGTTTGCCAAACCCACGGAATCAAATTCGGTGAAGGATCGGCCGCTACCAGTCCGCCTGCATCTCCTGCACGATGGCCAGTGCCAGCGCCTCGGCCGTGTTCATCGCACCGTGCTGGCGGCCTTCGCCGAGGTAGGGGTAGAACGCGTTGTTCTGCTCGAACCCGCGCCGTTCCACCAGGACCCGGCCGGTACGCAGGTCTTTCCAGGTGAAGTTCACGCGAATGCCGTACAGCTGTTCCTGCGGCAGGTTGCTGCCCCGCTCGGCGCTGACGTTCTGCCGACGGACGCGGACGATCTGCCCTTCCAGAATGGTGTCGGCCCGTTCGCGGTCGACCACTTTGTACGGCGTTTTCTGTTCGATCTGGGTGACCAGCGCCTTTGACAGCGTGAACTCGTCGCCGCGGGCGAAGTCGACGTTCGTGAAAATCGGGACGGCCACGGTGCGGATGTCCTGCCGGTAGAGCGAACTCCACTGGTAATTCGATTTACCCGGCGAGCCGTCGCCGCTTTGCTGATAGTCGGCGCAGCCGCCGAGGGGCAGCGTCACCAGGAACATGGCCAGTAACAGTCGGTTCATCCTTCCCCCAGGATTCGCTTGGCCTGCTGGGCCTCGTCGCTTTGCGGGTACTGCTGCGTGAGGACACGCAGCGCCTGCTTTTGCGCCTCCGGCTTGCTCGTCCGCTTGTAGAAGTCGGCCGTCACCAGCAGCTTGCGGGCGAGGGTTTTGTCGATCGCGTCGACGAACGACTGCATGTTTTCCCGCTTGGCCACGTCGGGATACTTGTTGACCAAATCCTGCATCTGGGCCCGGGCGTTGACCAGCGGCGTCGGGTCGAACCGGACGCCGGTGAACTGGGCGTAATTCGAAAACGCCTGCTTCACCAGCACTTCCGGCAGGTTCGGGTCACGCGGGTAACTCTTGATGTGGGCGGCGTACGCGTCGGCGGCCAGATCGAACTGACCGTCGGCGAAGTAGAAGTCGGCCGTGCGGCGCAGGGCACGCTCGGCCAGGGGCGAGCCGGGCGAGCGGGTCTGCACGCGGAACATCATTTCGATGCCCTCGTCCGTCCCGTCCAAGCCCGGCAGGCCCAGGAACTTGAGCTGTCGGCCGCTGAGCAGGCTATCGCCCATTGCGAACTGTAGTTCCAGCGCGGGGCGGAAATACTCGCTGCCGGGAAACGCGTCCATGAGCTGATCGCAGTAGTAAAAAGCCTTCACCGGGTCGTCCTGGCCGTTGAGCGCCTGCGCGGCCAGGTACAGGCCCCGGTCGTAGTGCGGGTCGTTTTTACGATCGACCAGCCATTGGATAACTGTGCTGCGGGCGGCGGCGTGGTCGCCGCGGTCGATGAACAGCTCGACGCGCTTCAGCGTCGGGTCGGGCTTGGGCAGGGATTGCGGATTCGTCGTCGGCACTTCGGCGAACCGGCCGCCGCTGAGTTCGAACGTGCGCGACGTCGGCTGGGCCAGAGCCGGCGCGGCCAGCAGAAAGCAGACGGCCAAAAACGGGAGCGGGCGTGTCATCGGCGGCGATTGTAAAGACTCGCCCGCCGATTCCTAGCCGGGCAAAAATGCGCGCGTCAGCAACGGCCGTCCGGTGATCTGGCGGACGTGGGCGAATAGGAAGTCCGTCAGACTGACCACCTGCCCCCGCGTCAACTTCGGCGGCCGCTGCACCACGCCGTTCTCACGCGGCAATTTCGACAACGTCTGGGCGATCCGCAGCAGCCCCGGGTCGTAGCGGCCGCCGGGCTGTTGCGGCTCGTCGAAGGCGGGCAAATATCCGGCCTCTTCCAGCATGTCGATCAACAGGGCCAGGAAATGTTCCTCCGCCCGCTCCCCCGCCAAATGCGGCAGCGTGGCGGCCATGCGGTCGAACAGGGCCGGGTGCGGGTCGACGTCTGCCAGCAAATGCCCCAGCACTTCGGCGATCGCCTGCCCCAGCATCACGCCCGGCAGCGACTGCCGCAGGCCCAGATGTCCGTCGAGCAATTTCCAGTCCGTCAGCGTCGATAAGTCCCGATTCGGCCGGGACAGGTATAGGCATTCGCCGTAATCGAGCAGATCGATCCCGCCGTCGAACTTGCTGGACCCGGCCTTCGTCCGGCGGAAGGCCCCTTTGGCGATCACGCGAACGGCCCCGTATTCACGGCCGAACAGCGTGAGAATCTGGCTCGTCTCACTGAAGTCACTTTTGCGGACGCAGATAGCTAGATCGCGCGTGGGCATGGCCATCATATCCCGGGCGAAAAGGTAGCCGGCGGCCTTGCCCGCCGTGGCAGCAGCCCCGCGACAAACACGCGGCCGTCTACCGCTGTCTTCCCATGACCAGCAACGCGATCGTAAACACCTGCAGGAAGATCGCCGTCAACAGCCACGCCTGAAAGACATTGGGGTCGTTGCGGTACAGCACGTACGCCAAAGGCAAGGCGGCCAGGGCGAGTGTCTGCATGATGCCGGCGAATAGTTTGCTGACGGAAAAATCGTCCTGCCGTGTGTCGTTGAGCTTTTTCAGCTCCATCAGAATCTGCTGGCCCATCGCCTCGAGGCGCGCCGTATCCATACGCACAGGCGCCGCCGGCTTTTCAACAGGCGCAGGCGTCTTCACTGCCGCAACGGGTGCCGGCATGCGATCGATCGGCGATCGCGCGTCGGATGCGTCGTTGGATGGGGCCGAAGGAACCGCGGGTACGGGCGGGGCCGGCGGCGCGTCCGTCCGTTCAGGCTTCATTGTCGACGTCACCGGCTGCACCGGCGGGGCGACAACGGGCTGTTCCACCGGTGCGACGGACGGTTCGACAGGTGCCACCGTCACAGGCGAAGCCGGCGGCGCGTCGTTGATTTGCGAGGCCGCCTTCGCAATGACTTCGGCGGCCTCAGTCAAGGAGCCGACCAAAAAGTCTGCCGGCACGTCCGCCGTCTGCAGGGCGGCCGGCGACGGGGCGAGCGTCGGATCGATGATCAGAATCGTGCGGCACCCGGCGGCCCGGCCGGCGGCGATGTCGCGTGGGGCGTCGCCGACCATCCAACTCGCCGGCAGGTCGAGCGCCATCGCCTCTGCGGCCGCATAAATCATGCCGGCCTTGGGTTTTCGGCAGTCGCAGTTGACCCGATACGCCATGACACTGCCGTCCGGGTGGTGCGGACAGTATTCGTGCCGGTCCACCACAGCGGCCGGGTTTTCGGCCAGCAGCAGTTCGTCGGTCCGCCGGTTGACGGCCTGAACGTCGGCCTCCGAAAACATGCCGCGCGCCACGCCGCTCTGGTTGCTGACGACCACGACTGCGAAGCCCAGCTGCCGGCAGCCCGAAACGGCCGCCGCCGCGCCGGCGACCAAAACGACCTTGTCCGGCTCGCCCAGATAATCGTTGCCGACGATCAGGGTGTTATCGCGGTCGAAGAAGACGGCAGGACGTCGCATACCGGGGCGAGTGTAACCGATCAGATCAACGATCGGCCACCGTCGAGGCGGATCACCTGTCCCGTAACGTACGGGGCGGCCGTCGCGAGCCAGTGGACCATCTCGGCGGCGTCCGTGGGCGTGCCGGCCCGGCCGAGGGGGACGCGCTTCAGGTAAGCGGCGCGTTCCGACTCGGGCATGTGTTCCGGCCAATCGATCACGCCGGGCGCGATGCCGTTGACCCGCACGTGCGGCGCGAGCTTGCGGGCGAACGCCAACGTGGAGACCTGCAAGGCGGCTTTGCTGGCGCAGTAGGCGGAATAGGTGGGCAACGGGCGCTCGGTCAGCAGGTCCAGAAAGTTGACGACGCAGCCGTGCGCCGTCTGCAGGGCCGGGGCGAGGGCGCTCATGATGGATGTCGGCGCGAAGGCGTTTACTTCGAATAGCCGGCGCTGCAGCAAGGCGGTCGGACCGACCGGGCCGTCGTCGGGCAGGAACAGCGACGCGTTGTTGACCAGCACGTCAAGCCGGTTGCCGCAAGAAAGGCGGATGATATTAGCCAGGCGGTCGGCGGCGTCCGGGGCGGCGAGGTCGAGGCGGAAGGCCGTCGCGCTGTCGGCGCGGCGGCCGTTGAGGTCGCGCGCCAATTCCTCTGCGGCGGCCTGGCCGCTGTTGTAGGTGAAGAAGACTTTGAAGCCGTCGGCGGTCAGCCGTTGAACCACGGCCCGGCCGACGCGCCGCGCGCCACCGGTCACCAGCGCTGTCTTGACATCCGTCATGGCTCGGAAGTGTAGCGACGCGTTGACTTTTTGTTAGACCACCACGATCGTGATTCCTCTCCCATGACGACTTCCACGGCTACGACCTTCCCGCCGGCAGCCGACCTGCCGCCTGAGTTGACGCGTCAGCTGAACGGCCACCTGAACGAACAGACAATCCTCGCCTGGGCCGAACTGGACCTCGACGCGCAGAACCACTTCGCCCGGTCGTTCGCGGTGTTGACACCGAGGCAGCTCATCGTGCTGGACGGCAGCGTCCGCAAGACTGAACTTGATGAGGTCGCGGAGGCGAAAATCATTGAGGGCGTCGGCATGGACCGGCTGGCGGTCCGAATGCGTGGCGACACAATTCAGCTGCGTTATTCGCGCAAGTACCGCCGTGACATGGTCAAGCTCAACCGCAAGCTCGGCCGGCTAATCCCGGACCCGGACGCCAAGCGCGAGAACAGGCCCGAATGGCTCGACCGTGTCGAACAGCAGGCCGAGGCATCGACCATGACCTGCGGCACCTGCGGCCAGCCGGTGCCGGCGTACGCCAATGGTGTCTGCCCGAACTGCGCGCAAAGCCGCTCCGTGCTCTGGCGGCTGATGGGCGTGGCCAAGCCGTACCGGCCGATGCTGCTCGTGGCATTGGTGTTGACGCTCATCCACGCCGGCTTCGCGGCCGCACCGGGCGTCGTGCAAAAACATTTGGTCGACGACGGCATAGCGAACGGCACCCTGCCGAAAGACGCTCGGCTGTCGAACCTTTATTTCTGGGGCGGGATGTTCGCGTTCGTCATTTTGATGAGCGAACTGATCGGCGGCTGCCGCATGGCGATCATTTCCATCGTCGGCACGAAGGTCACGCGTGATTTGCGCCACGACGTGTACGCACATCTGCACAAGCTGTCGATGCGGTTCTACGCCAAGCGTCGCAGCGGCAGCCTGATCACCCGCGTGACCAACGACACCGACCGCCTGTGGGACTTCATCGTCTTCGGCTCGGTCAACGTGGTGCGCGACGTGCTGATGATCTGCGTCAGTGTCCTCATCATGTGCTACTACAACTGGCGGCTGGCATTCATTTCGCTGCTGCCGCTGCCGGTGATTGCGGTGGTGGCCTGGTGGCGGGGCCGGCGGATGCACGCCGAATGGGGCCACCTCTGGACCTACTGGGCCCGGATCAGCGCCGTCGTCGGCGACGCGATCGGCGGCGTGCGCGTCGTCAAAGCCTTCGCCGGCGAGAAGCGCGAAACCGAACGCTTCGACGAGCGCAACGAACTGTTCACCAACAAAGAGCAGCAGGTCAACAAAATCTGGTGGCAACTCCAGCCGGCCGTGAGCGCTATTACACGCCTGAGCCTGCTCCTGGTCTGGGTCATCGGCGGGTACCTGGTCATCCGCGACTGGGGCATCGAAAACAGCCCGAACCAACTCGGCACGCTGCTGGCGTTCACGTTCTACGTCCAGATGTTTTTCGGCCCGATCGGCAGCCTGAGCGATTCGGCCCGCATGGTGACGCGGGCGGCAACGAGCGCGCAGCGCGTGTTCGAAGTGCTGGACACGCCGCCCGAAATCTTTTCGAAGAAAGACGCAATCACGCTGCCCGACGTGCAGGGACGGATTGAGTTCCGCAACGTCGGCTTCAGTTACGAAGGCGCTCAGCCGGCGCTGCGCGACGTAAACCTGACCGTAGAGCCGGGCCGGATGGTCGGCCTGTGCGGCCACAGCGGGGCGGGCAAAAGCACGATCGTCAATTTGCTTTGCCGGTTCTATGACGTGACCGACGGCCAGATCCTGCTCGACGGGCGCGACGTGCGGGATTACGACGTGCAGTGGCTGCGCCAGCAGATCGGCGTGGTGCTGCAGGAGCCGTATTTGTTTCACGGGACGATCGGCGAAAACATCCGCTACGGCCGGCCCGACGCGAGCGACCGTGAAGTCATAGAGGCCGCGCGGGCCGCGAACGCGCACGACTTTATCGTTGGCTTCCCAGACGGCTACGACACCACCGTCGGCGAGCGCGGCCAGAGCCTCAGCGGCGGCGAACGCCAGCGCGTCAGCATCGCCCGCGCCATTCTGCACAATCCGAAAGTGCTGGTGTTGGACGAAGCGACCAGTTCGCTCGACACCGAAACGGAACGGCAGATCCAGGAGGCGATGAACCGCCTCGTCGTCGGCCGAACGACGATCGCCATTGCGCATCGCCTCAGCACGCTGCAGGCGGCGGACAAGCTGGTGGTGCTGGAAAAAGGACGCGTGGCCGAAGAAGGCACGCACAGCGAGCTACGCGACAAGCCGGACGGTGTGTACGCGAAGCTGTATCGCACGCAGATGGAAATGAATCAAAAGATCGCGATCAACTGATTTCGAGCCGCGGGTGTTAACCCGCGCGTTTCTGCGTTCGCAGCGCGCGAGTTTACACCCGCGGCTCGAAATCATTCACGCTTCGACAGCGTGTTCGCGCAATTGTTCCAGCGTCGCGAACTCCAGCGTCGACATGTGCGTGGCTTCCAGCACCACCGGCGGGGCGACGCCGGCGTCGAGGGCTTCGGTCCAGCGCGTCACGCACAGGCACCAGCGGTCGCCCGGCTTCAGGCCCGGGAACGCGTACTGCGGCATCGGCGTGATCAGGTCATTGCCGGCCTCTTTGCTGAACGCCAGGAACTCGGCGGTCGCGCGGATGCAGACCAGGTGCAGGCCCGTGTCCCCCGCGCCGGTGTTGCAGCATCCGTCGCGGAACCAGCCGGTGCGGGGCTGGAGTGAACACGTTTGCAGATCGGTGCCGAGTACGTTTTTAGCCATGGGCCGTCATCATAGCCGCGTGGGTTTGCACGGCGAACGATTCGTGCGGTAGAGTGTGCCCATGGCGCAGGTGGAACTGAATCAAATTGCGAAAGTGTATCCGGGCGGCGTCCGTGCCGTGAACTCTATTGACCTGTTCATCAAGGACCAGGAGTTCATCGTCCTCGTCGGCCCCAGCGGCTGCGGGAAGTCGACGACGTTGCGCATGATCGCCGGCTTGGAAGAAATCAGCGAAGGCACCCTCAAGATTGGCGACAAAGTCGTCAACGACGTGCCGCCGAAAGACCGCGACATCGCGATGGTCTTTCAGAACTACGCCCTGTACCCGCACATGACGGTGTACAACAACATGGCGTTCGGCCTGAAGCTGCGCAAGTTCCCCAAGGCCGAGATCGACAAACGCGTGAAAGACGCGGCCCAGATCCTCGACATCATGCACCTGCTCGACCGCAAGCCCAAAGCCCTCAGCGGCGGCCAGCGGCAGCGCGTGGCGGTCGGCCGGGCGATCGTCCGCGAGCCGGCGGCGTTCCTGTTCGACGAACCGCTTTCGAACCTCGACGCCAAGCTCCGCGTCACCACCCGCGCCGAGATCAAACGCCTTCACCAGCGGCTGCGGACGACCACCATCTACGTCACGCACGACCAGGAAGAGGCGATGACGCTCGGCGACCGCATTATCGTCATGAAAGACGGCCTGATTCAGCAGGCGGACAGCCCGCTGCAGACGTACCGCATGCCGCTGAACCGCTTCGTCGCCGGGTTCATCGGCATGCCGCCGATGAATTTCTTCGACGGCAGCATCAAAAACGACGGCGGGACGCTAATATTCGAAGAAGGCTCCCTCAAGGGCGCCAAGGCCGTCGAGCAGCGGTCGGACGAGCCGACCGTCATGGCCGGTGAGTTGACCTTGCCCGGGAATGGGTTTAGGCTTCCCGTCCCCGCGCACTTGGGCGGGAACGTGTCCGGCTTCGTCGGCCGGCACGTGGTGCTCGGGATCAGGCCCGAACACTTAAGTCCGCACCCGATCGCCGAAGCCGGACCGGCCGTGGCGATCGAAGCGGACGTGAATGTGATCGAACCGCTGGGTAACGACATGGACCTTTTCCTGAAAACCACGCTGCACCCGCATGTGGTGGCCCGTGTCGAAAGCCAGACCGGCATTACGCCGGGAACGCGGGTCAAGATGTACGTTGACCTGCGGAAGGTGCACTTTTTCGAACCCGGCGTGACCGGGGCGAACCTCAGCCTGACTACCGAGCAAGCCCATGCCGTCGCGTAACGCCACGTCATGTTCTTGGTCTGTGGGCCCGGGCCTGCGTCGTTTTCCTGAAGGAAAACGGATGTAGGCGTTTGCCTCGACTCGCCAAGTTCGAAAATGTGGCCGCCTTGGGCGGCCATGTTTGTTTTTGGGAGTTTATCGGTTGAGCGGTTGATAAGTTGATCCGTGGCGGGCCGACGCTCGCAAGGGCCTTTCGCACGTCGACCCGGCACCGATCAACCCATCAACAGGTCGACCGATCAACAGCGAGCTCAGTAAAACCGAATAGCAGAAAAACCTAGCAACGAGCACTCTATGGCCAACGCCGACATCCCCCGCATCGCCGACGCGATC
The DNA here is from genome assembly GCA_036388295.1 of Tepidisphaeraceae bacterium. Classification (GTDB taxonomy): domain Bacteria; phylum Planctomycetota; class Phycisphaerae; order Tepidisphaerales; family Tepidisphaeraceae; genus RYN-431. The sequence goes on from DASVSC010000089.1 coordinate 16,864, forward strand.
GCACGTGATAAAAATATCGAACGCGAGCAGGTCTTCACCGACATGGAACAGGCCATCGCTAGCGGCCTGCGCAAGCATTTCAATACCGAAGACACCGCCGAGTTCACCGTCACCGTCGACCGCGTCAGCGGCGACATCACCGTCGCCCGGGCCGGCACCGTCATTCCGCTCAGCACCATGGGTCGCATCGGCGCACAGACCGTCAAGCAGGTCATGATCCAGCTGATCCGCCAGGACGAACGCGGCAGCATCTACGAAGAATACAAAGACCGCGTCGGCCAGATCACCACCGGCACCATCAGCCGCATCGAAGGCAACACCATCATCGTCGCCCTGGGCCGCAGCGAAGGCATTATGCCTCGCTCCGAGCAAATCCCTGGCGAACAACACGCCGTCGGCGAACGCATCCAGGCCCTCGTCACAGAAGTGCGCGACACGCCCAGCCAGATCAAGATCATCCTGTCGCGTAGCCACCCGGAACTCATCCGCCGTTTGTTCGAACGCGAAGTGCCCGAAGTGCAGGAACGCACGATCGAAATCAAAGCCCTGGCCCGCGAGCCCGGCTTCCGCACGAAGATCGCCGTCAGTTCGATCGACTCGAAAGTCGACGCCGTCGGCGCGTGCGTCGGCGTCCGCGGCAGCCGCATCAAGAACATCGTCGAAGAGCTCGGCGGCGAGAAGATCGACATCGTCCGCTGGAACGAATCGTCCCAGATCCTGATCACCAACAGCTTGAAGCCCGCCGAAGTGGCCGAAGTCAGCCTCTGCTTCGAACTCGGCCGGGCCACCGTCATCGTCAACGAAGACCAGCTGTCGCTCGCCATCGGCAAGCGCGGCCAGAACGTCCGCCTCGCCGCCCGCCTGACCGGCTGGGACGTCGACATCCTCACGCCCGTCGAGTTCAAGAAGGCCATCACCCGCCTCGACGCCTGCCTGAAGAGCGTGGAAGGCGTCACGCAGGAGATGGCCGACAAGATCATCGCCCTGGGCCTGATCGACGTGCGCGACGTCGAAGAGGTCGGCGAAGAGCCGCTGGTGAATGAAGTCGGCATGACCGAAGAGCAGGCCGAGCAGGTCGTCGACAAGGCGATCGAGGAAGCCAAAATCGTCATCAAGGAACAGGAAATTGAGAAGGCGGCGAAGGAAGCCGCCCGCCGAGCCGGCACGCCGGACCTGCTGACGGCCCTTGGTGCGGGCGCCAGCGCCAGCGCCTCGGCCGTACCGCCGGCACCGGCCGACACGACAGGCGATACGACGACCGACGCCCCCGCGGCCGGCAGCGACAGCGTGCCGCAAGTGGGCACGCCCGACGTCACCGGCGACAGCGACGACGTGAGTAAGTATGCCACGGCGGCCGAAGCGAACGGCCGTGACGTGGTCGACGCCGGGCAACTGAGCGATGACGCCCTCGAGGCATCGCATGACGTCGGCACGACCGAAGACGCGACCACCGAAAACGCGACCGCCAACGAAGCGGCCACCGGTGACGCAAATCTCGGCCGCGCGGACGCCCAGGAACAAGTTTCGAACGTATAAGTGGTAGGGTGACGGCGTTTTTCGCCGTCGCGGTATTTAGAAGAAGTGGGAAGCGAGTA
>DASVSC010000090.1:0-16329 GCA_036388295.1 Tepidisphaeraceae bacterium
ACGCCCGCCGTCGCCGCCGACTTTCGTACCAACGTGCACAACTTCTGGGACCGCGGCCTGCTCGGCATGGCGCTGCACCCGCAGTTCACGAATGGCCAGCCGTACATTTACGTGCTCTACACGTACGACGGCCTGATCGGCGGCGCCGCGCCGCGCTGGGGCACCGTCGGCGGGACGGCCGACGGGGGCGGCACCAACGCCTCGGTCAACGGCGCGACCGCCTCGGCCCGCCTCTCCCGCTTCGCCGTCGGCAGCAACGGCCTGATGACCGGCGGCGAACAAGTGCTGATCCACGACTGGGCCCAGCAGTTCCCCAGCCATTCCGTCGGCGATTTGAAGTTCGGCCCCGACGGCTATCTCTACGCCTCCGGCGGCGACGGCGCGAGCTTCAACCTCGTCGACTACGGCCAGATCGGCGGCAACCCGTTCAACGACCCCGCCAACGAAGGCGGCGCCGTCCGCTCGCAAGACTTGCTCAGCGACAACGACCCGGCCGGCCTGCACGGCTCGATCATCCGCGTCGACCCGGTCACCGGCGCGGCCGCGCCGGGCAATCCGTACGCCGGCTCGGCCGACGCCAACAAACGCCGCGTCATCGCCACCGGTTTGCGCAACCCGTTCCGCATTACCTTCCGCCCCGGCTCGCGCGAGCTGTACATCGCCGACACGGGCTGGAATACCTGGGAAGAGATCAACCGCATTGCCGACGTCGGCGACGGCGTGGCCGAGAACTTCGGCTGGCCCGCCTACGAAGGCCCCAGTCGCCAGAGCGGCTACGACGGCCAGAATCTGCCGCTGCTGGAAGCGTTCTACAACAACCCGTCGGCGCATACGACGCCCTGGTTCGCCTACCAGCATTCGCAGCAGATCGTCAGCGGCTCGGGCGAGCCGACCGGCGGCAGCACGCCCACCGGCGTCGCGTTCTACGACGGCAGTGCCTACCCGGCCGCGTACAAGGGCGCGCTGTTCTTCGCCGACTACGCCCGCCAACGCATTTACGTGATGTACGCCGGCCCCGACGGCCGACTGAATCCGGCCTCGCGCCAGGTGGTGGCCAGTGGTGCGACCGTCGAGCTAACGGTCGGCCCGAACGGCGACATCTTCGCCGTCAACCTCACCGCCGGCACGATCACCCGCCTCGTCGCCACCGGCTACGCCCGCCCGCCGGTCGCGAACCTGGCGGCCGACAAGACCACCGGTTCCACGCCGTTGACTGTCAACTTCGACGCCCGCGCCAGCACCGATCCGGACGGCGGCACGCTGTCCTACGCCTGGGACCTCGACGGCGACGGCGCGTTCGACGACTCGACCGCCGCGACCCCGTCTTGGACGTACACCCAGTCGGCCGACACGACGGTGCGCTTGCGTGTGACCGACCCGACCGGCTTGTCGGACACGAAGACGATCGTCATCACGCCCGCTAACTCCGCGCCCGTGCCGACGATCACCACGCCGCTGACGTCGCTGCGCTACAGCGTCGGCGACACGATCAGCTTCGCCGGCTTCGCGACCGACGCCGAAGACGGCACGCTGGCCGCGACGCGGCTGACTTGGTCCGTGTCCGTCGTGCACGGCAACGAGATCGATCCGGACAACGCCCACGAGCACACGATCACCAGCTACGCCGGCGTCAGCAGCGGCAGCTTCGTCGCGCCCGATCACGAAGCGCCCAGCTGGCTCGTCCTGCGCCTCACGGCCACTGATTCCCGCGGCCTGACCGGCACGACCGCCCTGCGCATCGACCCGCGCACGGTCGTGCTCACCTTCCAGTCCAGCCCGACCGGCCTCAAAATTACGTTCAACGGTACGGAATACACTGCGTCGTTCAGCAAGACCGTTAACGCGAATTCAGTCAACTCTCTATCAGCCGCTGCCAGCCAGACCATTAACGGCGTGAACTACGCGTTCACCGGCTGGAGCCAGGGCGGTGCGGCGGCGCAAAACTTCAACGCCCCCGCCAGCGCCGCCACTTACACCGCGACCTATGCCGCGTCGACCACGCCCGCCACGGTCAAGCTCACCGGCACCGTGATCGGCACGACCGCCAGTTCCATCCCCAGCAGCACCGACCGCACCAAGCCGTTCGACGGCAATCTGACCACGTACTTCAACACGTCCGTCTCGTCCGCCTGGACGGGCCTCGACCTCGGCTCGGCCAAGACGGTGTCTCAGATCAAGTTCGCGCCGCGCAGCGGCTATGCCAGCCGCATGGTCAACGGCGTGTTCCAGGCCAGCAACAGCGCGACCTTCAGCAGCGGCGTCGTGCAGCTGTACAGGATCACCACCGCGCCCGCGCAGGGCGTGCTGACGACCGTGAATGTGAACCCGGGCGTCGCCTATCGCTACGTTCGTTATGTCGGCCCCAGCGGTTCGTCGGGCAATGTCGCGGAGATCGAGTTCCACGGCCCGCCCGCCGGCCCGACGCCGACCGTTCCCGCCGCCCCCGCCGGCCTGTCGGCCGCGGTTCTGGCTGGCCCGCAGGTGAAGCTGACTTGGACCGACGTGTCCACGAATGAGACGTCGTTCGTCGTGCAGCGTCGCTACGCCGGCTGGGTTTGGGAGGACCTGCCGGTCAGTGTCGGCGCGAACGCCACGACCATGACCGACATGACCGCCGCGGCCAATGTCTCGTACGAATACCGCGTGGCCGCCCGCAACGCCGCCGGCCTGTCGGCCTACAGCGACGTCGTGCGGGTCAACACCGCTAACACCGGCGTCGCCCCGCCGGCCGCGCCGTCGTTGCTGGTCGTGAACGCAGTCAGCGGCACGCGTATTGATTTGTCCTGGCAGGACAACAGCAGCACCGAAACCGCCTTCCGTGTCGAACGCCGCGTCGCCGGCGGCAGCTTCACGCTGCTGACCACGACGTCCGCCAACGTCCGCACGTTCAGCGACACCACGACCGTCGCCGGCAACACCTACGAATACCGTGTGATAGCGACCGACGGCACGCAAAGCTCGACGGCGTCGAACGTCGCCAGCGCGACCACGCCCGGCGGCCCGACCGCCGTGCCCGCCGCCCCGACCGGCCTCACCGCGCGGTACGTCAACAACGTCGTGCAACTGGCATGGACGGACAACGCCACGAACGAGACGGCCTTCCGCATCGAGCGTCGCTACCGCGGCTGGGTCTGGGAAAGCCTCGTCACCGTCGGCCAAAATGTATCGAGCTACGCCGACACCTCGACCTTCTCCGGCGCGGCGTACGAGTACCGCGTCGTCGCGGTCAACGGTGCGGGCGACTCGACGCTCTCGAACGGCGTCGAACTCGTGCGGGCCTGAGCCATTCGGCGGCCGGTGACCTTGGCGTCTGCCTACTGCTTCTTGCGCACCAGCACGACCGTCACGTCGCCACCGCCGGTTGTCGGCTGCGGGTCGAACTGCGGGTTCGTGGCATGGACGCGGCCCGCCGCGGCCCGGCCGGCGGTGCGGAGAATTTCCCGGGTCACGCCTTCCAGACGCTGACGTGCAACGTCCAGGCCGGCCGTGCGGGTCCGGCGGTCGGCCTGGGCGGCGGCACCCGGCGTGGTCAGGGCGTACAACTCGTCGAGCGCCTGCTCGGCCTGCGTGATCTGCCGGCCCAGTTCGCGCAGCGCGTCGGTCGCCGCCGCGGCCCGCACGCCGGCCCCCGCGCCGAAGTCGCCGCGCGCCTGGGCGGCGGTGGCGGCGAAGCGTGCCTGCAAGTCCTGCTTCTGTTGCCGCACCCGCTCGGCCAGGGCCAGCGCGGTGTCCGGCGACGGGTTGGCCCGGACGGCGACGCGCTCGGCGTCGCCGTCCGTCAGCGTGTGTCGCAGTTGCAGTTCCAGCGCGTCATCCTTTTTCATCGCCTCGCCCAGCCTGGCCAGTTGCGCGGCGGCCGACGAATCGAGGCCGGTGTACGCCGGCAGGAATCGCACGACGACCGGCGGCTCGGGCGCGACCTCCTTGTTTCCCAGGCCGATCAACTGCCCGATCCCGCTGACGGCCTTCACTGGCGCGCTGGCGATGCCGGTGACAAGCACGTTCGCCACCGCGCCCAGGGCCGGGCCGTATACGTCGCCGGGCCGGATCGCGCCGTTCTTGATCGGCACGGGCACGTTCATCGTGATCGACCCGTCCGGGTCGGTGACCGCGCCGATGGCCACGTTGATCGGGGCGGGCAATTTCAGCAATCGCCGCAGCGGCCCGTCGGCCGGTTCGCTTAGCGACAGGTTGGTAAAGACCAGGCGGTTGCGCGTCTCGATCGTGCCGGCGGGGTTGAAGCGGATGTCGTTGGTGTTGTCGAACGCCCCGCCGCCGATGGTGACGCCGTACTGCTCGGCCAAGCCGCGTACGCCGAGCAATTCGAAGCCGTTCACGCTCGTCTTAGCCCAGCCGTCGAGAGCGACCGTGTCGCCGTTGCGCGCGAGCGCGACTTTACCGCTGGCCGTCACCTGGCTGAACAAATCACGCCGTTCGGTGTAACCGCCGCCGGCGACCGGCCGCGTGCTGGCCTCGCCGCGTGCGCCCTTGCGCGGCGGCAGATCTACCTTGTCAGCGGTACACAACAGGCTGAACCGAACGGGCTTGCCGTTCCACGGCAGTTGGTTCGACAGATCCTGCACGTCCACGTCAAGAGTTTTGATCGGCACCACCGTCGGCGGCGTGCTGGTGCGGTCTTCAAGAACGACGTCCACGCCGCTGACGGTCAGACGGTCTAACCGCACCTCATTGGCCGGCCGTTCGGCGGGCGTCGGGGCGGCAGGCGCGTTCACCGGCTGTGAAGCGGGTGCTTTCGAAGCAGTCAACGTTTCGGCGTCCTCATCGGCCCCCAGCAGCAGCGTCATGCCGACCGCGTGCAGGCCGCGTTTGTCACGGTACGCACGGGCGATCGGCGTGCTGATTTCCAACAGTTTCACGCTCACGTTTCCGGTCCGTGGCTCGACTTTAATTCCCTCGCCGTGCACCGCTTCGATCCCGGCCAGCACGGGCCCGTCGGGCGTCGCGCGCAGTTCCAGCGGCTTGACGTCGAACCGCGCGACAAACCCGCGGCCGACGTCCAAATCGCGCGGGCCACGCCGGCCGTAGTCGATCGATGCGTCGACGTGCGCGATGAACGTGCCGTCCGTGAGGCCGGAACCGTCGATCCGCCCGGCCAGCGTCGGCAGCAGCTGCGTCACCCCGTCGCCGCGTAAGCCGGTGATGCGCACGTCTAACGTGGCCGCCGGCTCTGGCGCGAACGGCGTGAGTTTGACGACGGCCTCGGACGAACCGGTCAACGGCCGCGCCGCGCCCGCTACCCGCAACAGCAGCGGCGCGGCGCTCTCCGCGTCGGCCCCGCCGAACGACAGCGGCCCCGGCGACGTGATCGACACGTCGGCCAATTCTAACGGCGCCGCGCCCGGGCCGGTGAAGCCGCCCAGCGTCAGGCGTTCGATGGCCAGATCCAATTTGTCGAGTGTCACGAGCGGCAAGGGCCGGCGCGCGTCGCCGACCATCGCGGCCAGTGACGCCACCGGGCCGGCCGGCGCGGTCGTCGGCGCGGCGGCCTGCTCCGGCTGCGTGGTCGGCGGCACGGCTTTCGATCGCAGGCCGAGTAATTCGATGCCGTCGGGCGTTCGTTCCACGCCCGCCGCCACGCCACGCGACGACAGTTCGGCCACGTCGAACACGCCTGCAACCTGGTCGATGCGCCGGGCATTAAGCGTGAAGGCGTCCACTTTCGCCAACGCCTTCTCACCGCCGCGATCGCCCCAATCCAACTGCGTGGCCGACAGATTCGCGGCCAAGCCGCCGTCGACGTGATTGGACAGACCGGCCTCTAGGCGCGCGGCGAAGCGGGCATCCTCGAGCGTCGGCTGCAACGTGGCCGGCAGATATCCGGCGACCCGGCTCGCGCCCGCCGGTGACAGGATGCCGGCGGCGTTGATCATCAATCGCACCGACGGCGATTCCGGAAACGCAACGACGTCACCTTCCACCGTCAACTGCCGCACGACGTCGTCGACCGTCGCGTCCAGCTTCAGCCGGGCGGGCGTCGTGGCGGCGGTGTCGAGCGCGTCGAGCGACACGTCTATGCCGCCGCGCAATTGCACCGGCGTCGCCGCCGCTTGGTCCGTCCAATCGAGACTCGCGCCGCTGACGCGCAAGGCCTTGATCCCCACGGCCATCGGCAGCGCCGGCAGTCGCAGCGGTACGGGCGAGGCAGGCGCGGTGGTTGGCGTAGCGATGTCATTCGGTCCGGCCACGACAGGAATCAGATGAACGCCGCCGAGGCGCAGCGAACCGTCCGCGTCGCGGGCCACACGCACGCGCGGCCGCGTGGCGTGCATGGAGTCGACGTCGACGCGCGTCGACGTGAGCGACAGGCCGTTGACGCCGAACGAATCGACGCCCGCCAGCTCCACGGGGCCGTCGAAGTAGCTCACGTCGTGGACTTCCAGGTTCAGGCCCAGCCCCGTGTCCGCCTGCGTCACCGTGGCCGAGCCGGAGGCGTTCAGGCGGCCGGCGACGAGTGTGGGTTCGACGCCGAACGGCTTCAGGTACGGCGTGAGGCGCTGCCCGGTCAGGCCTTCGCCACTGACGTCGGCGGTCACGGTCAATCGGTTCGGGCCCGGCAGGAATGAGCCAGACAGCGTGAGCGCGTCGGCCACGCCCGGGGCGGCCAGCCAAGCGACGAACCGGCCCGGCTTGGCGGCGGTTCGAGACTGCAGATCGATCAGCAAATCCTGCACGTCCACGCCCGCCTCATCGAAAGTGAATGTCGATGCCGTCGCGGCGGACTGGTCTTCCAACACCAGCTTCGCCCCGCCCCACTTCAGCCGGTCGATCTGCACCCGCGGCAGCACGGCGGGCGCGGCCGGCTGCGACGCAGCGGGTTCGCCGGCTTCCACGACCGCGTTCGTTTGCTGCGGCGCGGTGGCCGTGGGAATGAACTTAAAGCCGCTGGCGCCGACGCGGCCGTCGGCGTCACGGACGATGCGCAGGCCGGGGCCGGTGACGTCGATCGACTTCACGATGATCGAAGCGGCGTCTGACCTGTCGCCGCCCGACCGCGTGTAAGTCAGGCCGTCGACGCGGGCGGTCTTCAGTGTCAGCAGTGAGGCGTCGCCGTCGACCAAACGCAGGTTCGTGACGCCGGCGGTGGCGGTCGTCGCGCCGCCGGGCGTCACAGTCACGGCCGCGTCGAGGTCGGCGTGAAAGCGGGCGTCATGCAGTTGCGACTGCAGGCCGTGGCGGCTCAGGTACGGGGCGATCGCCTCCGGGCGGACGCCGTCGGCGGTGACGTTGAGCGTGGCCGTCTTTGTCGCCGCGAATGGGCGAAGGTCGCCGTGCACCGTGACGTTGCGCGCGACGCCCGGCAGCGCCGCCACGAGCGACAACGGCACAGCGGCGTCGGCCCGCGCGGGGTCGCTGTCGATGCCGCGCAGTGTCATGGATTCGAGCCGGGCGACCAGCGTCGCCGCGGGCGCGACCACTTCGTCCGTCACCGTGGCCTGCAAGTTGCGCAGGTCCAACTCGCCGAGCGAAAAACGGAACGGCGGTGCGCTCTTAACCACCACGACGGGTGCGGCCGGCGTGGCGGGCGACGGAACGGTTGTGGCAACAACGGCCGGCGCGTCGGCGGCCGGGGCGACGGCCAATCCGGCGATTTCCACCTGCCCGTCGGTCGTGCGTCGGGCGGTCGCAAGGCCGTTGGCCAGGGTCAGTTTGGTGATGTCGACACCACTGGCGCTGAGGCGCGCAGCGTCCAGTTCCAGGTTTTCGAGCGACGCCCATTGCTGGCCGTCGGCGATCGCGCTGACGTTGCTGACCCGAACCTTGGCGCTGAAGTCGGCGCTGTTCGGAATCGTCCGGGCGACGAACGACAAATCGGCCCGCACCGTCACGTCGCGGGCCGTCGGACGCAGACCGAGTTGGGCTAAGTAACCGGCGGCGGCGGGGGGATGCAAACCGCGCAGCAACAGCTTGACGTCGGCCTTCAGTTCGTCGGGCGAAGTGTGGGCCTGACCGCGGATTTGCAGGGTGTCCAGCAGCGGGTCGACGCCGACGTCCAGTTCCACCCGCGTCGGCCCGTTCGGAATGCCGACGTCGCTGACGCGCAGGCTCGTTTGCACCACGGCCTCGAAGACGGGCGTGACGCTGCGGTCGCGCAGCCGCAGCGTGACGTGCGACAAACGCACCGCGTCGACGCGCAGCGGCGCGTCCAGGCTGATCGGCCGCGCCGGCTGCGTGGCGGCCGTCGGCGTTTTCGAACCCGCCGACTGGCCGACGGCGAGGAAGCGGTTCAGCAGCGGGATCGACCCGTCGGCTTCGCGGTCAATGGCCAGGATCACGCCGTCGATTTCCGCGCGATGGACGACCAGCCGGCCGCGCAGCAGGTTCAGGGGCGACAGGTTTCCCTGCACGTATTCGCCCTGCAGGATCGAGTCGCCGCCGCCGGCCGGGCGGATTTTCAGGCCGTACAGGTTCGCCGTGCCGCCGAGCAGGCTAAGGTTCAGGCGGTCATAGCCCAGTTCCAGGTCGTACACCCGCGCGATGCGGTCCAGCACGGTCGGCAACAGCACGTTAAGCGCGATGCGGAAGACGCACGCCCCGATGAGCAGGACCAGCACGGCGATTCGGAGCCGCTGCCGCCACGTGCGGCGGCGCCTGGGCGGCTTCGCCGGCGCAGACTCGGGCGGCGGCGTTACGTCTTGGCTCATCGCGGGCCTCCGGCTTGGGCATCGAGCGCACGATTGATGGCGGCCCGGCGATCGTGTGCACTGGCCAACGGGTCGAAGCCGGCGGGCGCACGGCCTTGCGCCTTCAGCCAGTCGTACGCCCGCACCCGGGCGGCCGGGGCGCTGTCTTCCAGGGCGATGTAATTCTCACCGATCAGGCGCGACAGCAGGTCGGCGTGATTGCCGACGGCGTTGGCGGCGTCGGCCAGTGCGTCGGGATGACGGCCGACTTCGCCGGCGTGACGCACCAGCACGGCCGACAGCTCGGGCGGCAGCGTCCCCTTCTCCGCGGCCGCGGCCAGTGTGAGCAGCACCGTGCGGTCCAGGAACCAACTGACGCTCTCCACGGCGGGCGGCTCGGCGTCGGCATTGGCGAAGGCCAGGGTTTCGTCACGCACGCGATCGAGCGTCGCGCCGTCAGCGACCAGAACGCCGTCGATCGCGACCGCGGCGTCGGTCACGCCGGCCAGGAACAGCAGGGCCGGCCGCGGGTCGCCGCCGCCTTGCAGGGCTTGGATCGCGCGCTGCAGGGTCAGGCGTTCGCCGGGCAGAGTGGTCGGGCTGTCGGGCCGGGTGGTGGCGGGCCGATCCATGTCGAAGGCGACGGACGGGCCGTCGGCGGCCGCGTCCTCGACGTTCACGTAAACGACCAAGGCGGTCCATTCGGGCGTGCCGAAGTCGCACGGCACCACGACCGCGAAGCGTGAGCCGGGCGCGAGAGAGACGTTGTCGAGAAAAGCCGTTTCCGTCGTGGCCGGCCCTTCGGCGAAGCCGCGCAGGGCGACGGTGATCGCGCCATCGACCGGGCGTGCGGCCGGGCCGGTGGTGGCGGTCGTCGGCGCGGGGCTTGTGGTGGCGGGCGCGGTGGACGGCAGTTCGGCCCCGCTTGGAACCGACCGGCTGACGGACAGGACAAGGGTCCGATCGGTCCGGCCGATCGTGCAGCGGAAGCGCGCGGTCGTCCCCGGCGCGACAAGGCCGACCTGATGCCCCGCCTGCGCGGCCGGGCGGTCGGGCCCGAGCCGCAGGCGCGTCAGTAAAGTGTCGGCGGCCACGCCTTCGCCGAAGCCGGCCAAACCCGTTTGCCTCCCGCTGACCAGCACCGGCCCGCCGGCCAAGGGGGCGGTGACGAGCGTCGACCGCGCGTCCAGCGGCGGCAGCGCGTCCGGCGGCAGGCGGCGCAGCGCCAGCCAGGTGACGCCCAGGCGCACGGCCTGATCGTCCGACGGACGACTGGCCGGCGATGTCGTCGGATTCAGCGGCGATCCGGCGAACGCGGTCGCCTCTAGCGCCAACGCCGGCGGCACGGGTGTCGGCGTGACAGCGCCGCGCCGACCGCCCTTGCACGCGCCGGCGAACAGGCCGGCCAGGACGACCAATCCGATTTTGAGGGTCGTGTGACTAGCATTCGCTCGGACATCCGGCATGGCAGACAGGATGAGCGAAGCCGGCGGTCTAGGCAATACTGTGTTTATTGTGAAAAGGCTCAGTCGGAACGCCGATGCGCCGCCCAGGCTTGCAATAGAAAAAATGGCGGCCGGCCGGGGAACGGATTTTGGCTTCTACGCTATCTATCGAATCGTATGCTTCGGTCATCGGCCGTCTGCGGTGTGCCGGCGGTCGTGGCTTTGTATAGCTGTTGAAAGGATGTCCATGTCGGTCGCCCTGCACACGTTTTCCGGTCGTCGTTTCCTGTTCGCGGCGGCCATTGCTGGTGCGTTGGCGGGCGGGTGCCGGCATGTCGATCCGGCGGTGAAGCGGTCGGCGCGAGTGACAAACGTGCTCGTCGACACACGGCAGTCGCTGGTCGCCAGCGAGCAGACCGTCGCTGAATCACAAGCCGCGATGCGGACGCTGCGCGAGTCGACCGGCGACTTGCGGCCGTCGTTCGCCGTCTTCATCGAGGAACTGAACGCCGTCCGCCAGCAGGCCGAACGGCTGAGGCGCGAAAGCGAACTCGTGCGCGATCAGGCCGACGTGTACTGCGCGGGACGCACGAGTGACATCAGCACGATCACCAACGAAGAGATGCGCCGCGCCGCCGAGCTGCGCACGGCCCGGATGCGCGAACGGTGCGACCACATCAATGAGATGTACAAACAGATCAACAGCGGCTTCGACCGCTACGTGCGCGACTTGACCGACTTGCGCACGTTCCTGGCCAGCGAGCTGAACTACGGCGCGCTCGAGTCGGGCCAGCGCTGGTTCGACGAGGCGCTGGGGTCCGGCGAAACGCTCCGTGGAAATATCCGCGGGCTGGGGCTGCAGGTCGACTTGGCCAGCAACCTGCTCTCGCCGGTGCCGATCCCCACCACGCAGTGGCCCGACCCGTTGCGGCCGCCGGTGGCGTTCGCGGAAACGGAAAACGAGTAAGCGTCCGGCGTCGAAATCTGGATTAATCGTTCTCGAGCATCTGGTAGCGGTACACCGCGCGGTAGACGCCGGTGACGGTTTCGCCGGGCAGGACGCGGTCGTCGTACTTCGGATTGCGCGGCCGCAGGCGGACGACGCGCTCGCCGGCGAGGCCGGCTTCGAAGTAAACGCGTTTGAACGTCGTCTGCCCGTCGTCGAGGCGCACGTAGCAGTCGTCGCCGTCGCGCACTGTTGCGGCGGGCGAAAAGACGACCACGTCGCCGGCGGCGTACTTCGGGGACATGCTGTCGCCACTCACGCGCGCGGCGAACGCATCGGGGTCGGGCAAATCCGGACAGCCGACGTAGGCGTCGGCCTCGGCTTTGGGGTGGGGCAGATCGTCGAAGGACTTGGGCTGGCCGGCCGACACGCTGTTGATGATCGGCACGCTGGCGAGGCGTACGCTTTCGACGTTCGCCGTGCGCGCCTCGACGGCTTTCTGCAGCACGCCGCTGAGGTAGGCCGTGTCCAGATCCACGCCACCACGGCCGCGGACGCCATTGTTCGTCGCTTGGTCGTTCGCCTGCCCGCCGGCCAGCGCCGCCAGCACGGCCCGGATGTCGCGCGGCGTGCGGGCCAGGTGCGCTTCGTGCAGCAGTTCGCCCTTGCCGAAGCCGAGGAACGCCTCGATGCGCCGCAGCTTGTCGTCCGCCGGCGGGTTCGCCAAGCGGCCGGTTTCGATCAGCGACAGGTACGCTTTCGAAATCCCCACTGCCTCCGACAACGCGTCCTGGCTCAGCGACCGTGCGACGCGGGCGAGGCGAATGCGATGGCCATATGGGGTAGACACGAACAAAAACCTAACCACTGCGTCGCGATGGGGCAAGGGGAATCTTTACACGTTCTGCCCGGATTCCCCCGCCGTCAGCAAATGCTGGGTCGTCGTGCGGCACATTTCGGCGACGCATTCCTCCGCCAGCGTCGGCCGCCGACGCGGCGCGAACGCCACCGCCCAGTGCCGCTTCAGCTTCCGCCCCGGCAGCGGCCGCCACTGCAGCGACCCCTCTGCTACTTCGGACCGCACCACCCACGGCGCCAGCACGCTGATGCCCAGGCCCACTTTCACCAGTTCTTTGATCGCCTCGATCGAGCCCAGTTCGATGATGCGGTCGGTCGTTACGCGCAGGTGGGCCAAGTGTCGTTCGACCAGGCCGAAGGTGGTGCTGGCGCGGTTGTACATGACCCACTGCTGCCCGAGGAGGTCGTCGGCCGCCACTTTCTTTTGCCGGGCGAACGCGTGCAGCGGGTGAAAGACCAGGCCGAGCTCGTCGGTGAACAGCGGCCGGGTTTGCAGGGTGCTGGAGTGTTTGCCGCCGATAAGGATGCCCAAATCGACGTCGCCCGACAGCAGCCAATCGCTGACGACAGGGGAATCGCCGGGCATCACGTTGACGGTGTAATCGGGGAAACACTCGCGCAATTCACGGATCGGGTCGGGCAGCAGGTACTGGCAGGCGGTCAGCGTCGCGCCGATGCGCAGTTGCCCGCGACTCGGGTCGGCCGCGGCGCGGAGCAGTCCGCCCAGGGCGTCGACGCGGCCGATGATCTCGCGTCCGTGCCGGAGCAGTTCCTCGCCCGCCGGCGTGAGCGACACCGTGCGTCCATGGCGTTCGAGCAGCGAGACCTTGAACTCCGCCTCCAGTTTCGCCACTTGGTGCGACACCGCCGACTGCGTCAGGCCCAGCACTTCGCCGGCGCGGGTCAAGCTTAGTTTTTCAGCAACCGCACTAAAAACGCGGATCGAATGAACGTCTGCCATGCATCACCCATGAAAAGGATTCATCATTAGAGCCGCTACTTTCGATTGGATTTATAACATGAAAATCCTTTAACGTGGCTTTGTCGTCAGCGCGGCCGGTGGTGGAACCGGATTCGCGACGCGAAGAACGTATGCCGCTCGGACCCGCACGATCGCCTTTTCGCCCCCGGACTGCCCGGCCGCTGCGCATCGGCTTTTTGCCGCTCATTGATGCCGCGTCGGTGATCGTTTCGAGCGAACTCGGCTATTTCCGCGACGAAGGTTTGGACGTCACGCTCTGCCGCGAGCTGGGCTGGGCGAACGTGCGGGACAAGCTGGCGTTTCGCCGGCTGGACGCGGCCCACGCGGTCATCGGCTTGCCGTTGCGGTCGGCCATGCACGGCGAGACGGCCGCGGACAACACGCGGGCGGTGATGGCCCTGGGCACCGGCGGCGACGCGATTACGCTGTCGAGCGCGATCGTCGCCAGCGGCGTCAGCAATGCCGTCACGTTCGGCCGTTACATCCGCCAGTCGCGCGGCCGCCGGCTCGTCCTGGCGCACGTGTTCGAGTCGTCCGTCCACCATTACCTGTTGCGCGAATGGCTCGACGCCGGCGAAATAGACCCTGACCGCGACGTGCGCCTCTGCGTGCTGCCGCCGATGCAAATGGCGGCGCACCTGGCGGCCGGGCACATCGACGGGTTCTGCTCCGGCGAGCCATGGCACACGGTGGCGCAGGAGGGGGGCGTCGGCCGAATCGTGGCGCTGACGTGCGATCTGATGCCCGCCCACCCGGACAAGGTGCTGGCCGTCAGCCGCGCCTGGGCCGACGCCGAGCCGCTGGCGACGGTGGCGATGATTCGTGCCGTGATGCGTGGCTGTGACTACTGCGCCGACGAATCGAACTTCGCCGGTCTGGCCGAAATGCTTAGCCAGCGCGACTACCTCGATTTGCCGCCGCCGACGATCCTAAGCAGCCTCACGCTCGGCCGCCGCCGGGCCGAGGATTGGCCCGTCCGTTCGTTCGACACCACGTTCCCGAGCCACGCTTACACGGCCTGGATGATCGACCGCATGCAGCGCTGGGGCCACGCCGACAGCACGCTCGACCCCTGGGTCATTGCGGGCCGGGCGATGCCGACGGACGCCTACCGCGCCGCGGCAGTTTCCGCCGGCCGGCCGTGCCCCGCGGCCGACGATTCGCCGCTGCGTTTGCGCAACGGCCTCGATTTTGCCCGGCGTACGCCGCCCGGTCCTGTCCTGACCTTCGAAGGAGCTTCCGTATGACTGACGCATCGACCCTGTCCCGCCGCGACGCCATCAAGGCCGTCGGCGTCGCCGCCGCCGGCAGCCTGCTGACCACCCTGCCCGGCCTCGGCCGTCTGCAGGGCGTCGCCTATGCCCAGGAAGGCCCGGAAACGACGGACCTGAACTTCGGCATGATCGCGCTGACGGATTGCTCGCCGATCGTCATCGCCCACGAACGCGGCCTGTTCAAGAAGTACGGCATCAACAGCAAGGTGACCAAAGGCGCCAGCTGGGCCGCCATCCGCGACTCACTGGCCAACAACCAGATTCAGGCCACGCACATGCTGCTGGGCATGCCGCTGGCCAGCACGATGGGCCTGGGCGGGCAGCCGAAGAAGCCGATGGTCATCCCCTGGCTGCTCAACCGCAACGGCCAGTGCATTACGGTGAAAAGCGCCTGGAAGGGCAAAGTCACCGCCGACCCGAAGACGCTCAAGCCCCTGGCCGACGCCGCTAAGGCCGCCGGCAAGCCGCTGACGTTCGCCATGACCTTCCCGCCCGGCACGCACGCGATGTGGATGCGCTACTGGCTGGGTGCCGGCGGCATCAATCCTGACCAAGACGTGAGCCTGACCACCGTGCCGCCGCCACAAATGGCCGCGAACATGAAGGTCGGCAAAATGGACGGCTTCTGCGTCGGCGAGCCCTGGAACGCCAAAGTCATCGCCGACGGCATCGGCTACACCGCCGCCACCACGCAGGAGCTTTGGAAAGACCACCCCGAAAAAGTCTGCGCCTTCACCGCCGAGTTCGCGGAAAAGAACCCCAAGACCGTCAAGGCCGTGCTGAAGGCGCTGAACGAAGCGAGTGTCTGGCTGGACGACATGGCCAACCGGCCGGAGCAGTGCGAGATCGTTAGTAAGGCCACCTACATCAACTGCCCGCCGCCGCTGATCCTGGGCCGTTTGCAGGGCCACTACGACTACGGCGACGGCCGGAAGATCGAAGACCCCAGCTACATGCACTTTTCGAAAAACAACTGCAACTACCCGCAGGCCAAGTACGCCAAGTGGTTCCTCACCCAGTTCCGCCGCTGGGGCATGAACGAGGGCCCGATCGACTACGACGGCGTGGCCAAACAGGTGATGCGCGGCGACCTCTACGAAGAGGCGATGAAGGAAATCAACTACGCGCACGGCGGCGCGGACGACAAGCCCGAAACCCTGTTCGACGGCAAGACCTTCGATCCCGCCAAGTGCGAGGAATACGCCAAGAGTTTCGAGATCAACGCCGTGAAGGGTTGAGCGTCCGCAATCCGGGTGGCACAGGTTGGTACGCCAACCTGTGCTCCGCGACTCACACAGGTTGGCGTACCAACCTGTGCCGCCCAGAAAGAGAATCGTTATGAAGTTCTTCCTCCACAACATCCTCCTGCCGCTGGTCGGCATCGTTGGCGCACTGCTCCTCTGGACGCTGGCCAGCCGGCTGACCGTGAACGCCGAGACCGGCATCGCCGATCTGCCCTCGCCGTGGCAGACCTGGGAAGGAAGCAAGCTGTACGTCATGGAACCGTTCGCCAAGCGTGGCGAACTCGACCAGGGCATCGGCGCGTTCCTGATGCAGTCGCTCGGCCTGGTGGCGCAAGGCTACGCCATCGCCCTGATCATCGGCACGCCCGTCGGCTTCCTGCTGGGCAGCAGCAAGACGTTCGAACGCATGTTCGATCCGATCATTCAAATCCTGCGGCCGGTCTCGCCGCTGGCGTGGCTGCCGCTGGGGTATCTGATCTTCATCGCCGTGCAGCGTCACATGCCCGGCGTCGATGTGCCGGAATGGGCGGCTTTGTTCACCATCGCCGTCTGCTCCATGTGGCCGACCGTGCTGAACACCGCCGTGGGCGTTAAAGCCATTCCGCAGGATTACCACAACGTCGCGAAGGTGCTGCGGCTGAACTGGGTGCAGACGCTGCTGAAGATCCAACTGCCCGCAACGCTGCCGTACATGTTCACCGGCTACCGCCTGAGCCTGGGCATCGCCTGGCTGGTGATCGTGGCGGCGGAAATGCTTACGGGCCGGCCGGGCATCGGCGGGTTTTTGTGGCAGGAATACAACGCCGGCATCAGCGAGCACATCATCCTGTCGATCCTGGTCATCGGCCTGGTCGGCTTCGTGCTCGACCGCCTGATGAACGTCGTCGAGAAAAACATCCACCACCTGCTGGCGCTCCCGACCACGGTCCGCCGCGTCG
>DASVSC010000091.1:0-9666 GCA_036388295.1 Tepidisphaeraceae bacterium
CTTAGATTCTGCTCTGCGTCTTCAGCCACTAGCTACCAGCTACTAGCCGGCACCCGCCCGCTCGCCCGTTCGCACGTAGCCCAGTTCTTCGCACGCGCGCAGCAGTTTTCGGACGACACTGCCGGCCGCGGGGCCGCCGCCGCCGCCGTATTCGACCAAAACGGCGAACGCCACCTGCGGCTTCTCGGCCGGGGCGTAGCCGATCATCCAGCCGTGGGCGGGCAGGCGTTCTTCGTCGTCGCCGGTAGCGCGGTACCACGGCACGCGCGGGTTGGGCCGGCCGTGGGTGCCGAGGGTCATTTCGTCATAAATCACGCGGCCGCGCTCGTTGCGGATCGGCTTGTTCTGCTCGTCGCGCCGGGGAATGCGCAGCGGCCCGGTCTGGGCCGAGCCGGTTTTGGCGGCGACGACCACTTCCGGCAAGAACGCCGCCCGGCCGGTGCCGGCGGGCGTGTTGACCACGTCGTACATCCCCTCGCGCGCTTGCGCCATGGCCAATGGGTTTACGCCCAGATCAATTGGCTCGGGCCGTTCGCCGCGGCGCAGGGTCGGGCGGATCGCTACGCCGTTGCGCGCCAGCGTCGCGGCGGCGTTGGCCATCTGGATCGGCGTGGCGTTGACGTGGCTTTCGCCGATGCCCGCAAGGCACGCGATCGACTGCCGCTGCCACGCCGGGCCTTCGAAGCGGTCGGGCAGCAGCCCTTTGGCTTCGGGCAGCCCGATGCCCGTCGGCCGGCCGAGGCCGAACTTGTCGAACCAGTGACTGACCGCGGTGATGCCCATGCGGTTGGCCAGTTCCTCGTGAAACACGTTGCACGACCGCTGCAGCGCTTCGGCGAATGTCAGGTTGTTCGTCGGGTGCGGCGCGCCCGAGGGCATGTGCTGGTGTGTGGTCTTGAACATGCTCATCGTCCAGCAACGGCCGAAGTCCTGCTTTTTGTTGTTCAGGTGCAGGAAGCCGTCGCAATGGATCGTGTCGCGCGGGCCGAACATGCCGCTGCTGATCGCGGCGATGCCGACCAGCGGCTTGACCGTGCTGCCGGGCTCGACCGACAGGTGCGTGGCCCGGTTGCTCAGCGGGCGGCGGATCTGGTCGCGCGACAGCTGCGCGTATTCTTCGTCGAAGCGGTTCAGGTCATACGTCGGCCACGACGCCATCGCGCGCACTTCGCCCGTCGGCAGGTCAATGACGACGGCCGCGCCGGGCATTTCCAGCTGCTCCATGCCGATCGACTTGTTGACGTAGAAGTCGACGCTTTTGAACGCCTGTTCGACGCGCGCCTGCAGCTCGACGTCGATCGTGACCGTCACGTCCTGGCCGGGCACGGGCTTGAGGGCCGGCTCGGCATCGGGCTCGTCGGTGTCGTCGGTGTCCAGGCCGCGCGTGCCGCGCAGTTGCGGCTCGAGCAGGCGTTCCAGGCCTTCGCGGCCGATGTCGTCGTTCACGGCGTACTTCGCCAGCCGTTCGTTCTGACGCGGGTCGTCCTTCAAATCGACGGCCATCACCTTCGACGTGCGGCCGACGGTCTGGCACGCGACGCTTTCGTACGGATAGACCCGCCGCACGCCCTCGCGCAGCACCAGCCCGGGATAGCGTGACGCGCGCCGGGCCAGTTCGTTGCGCCGTGCGTAGTCGATGTGCGGCAGGATGACGTGCGCGTCGCGTTCTTCGCTGACGTGCACGTCGTACTTGTCCAGGTCCGCCGCCGCGGCGCCGAGCCATCGTGCGTACCACGGCGGCGCGACGGCCTTGTCAGCCTCTTCGTATTTTTTGTACCAGACCAGCCGCCGGCGCGTTTCCACGCGGCGGAGGATCTGCCGGCGCAGGTCGTCGATCTGTTCGTCCGTCTGGTTCGACAGCACGGCCAGTTCGCGCCACATCGTTTCGATGTCCGCCAGCACCAGGCTGATCTCGGCGTTCAGCAGCCGCTTGCGCTCGGCCAGGGGCAGGTCGGCGTAGTGGTCCAGGCGTTTTTTCAGCCGCGCGCGGGCGGTGTCGCGCATCCACTTCAGCGCGTCGGCCCCGTTTTCGCCGACGACTTTGGCCACTTCGGCGTCGACCCGCTGCCGCAGTTCCGCCGGCGGCAGCGTCGTCACGTCCGCGTCCGCCTTGGCCAAACGCGCGACGGCCGTCTCACGAATGGATTTGAGCGACCGCGTGGCGGCGATGGCCTCGTAATGCACGCACGCGTCGATGCACGGCTGGTCGACCGCCAGCTCCCGCCCTTTCACGTCCAGGATGCGGCCGCGGACGGTGGGGATTTCGCGTTCGTCGGTGGCGGCCTCCTCGAACTTCGCCGTCCACGCCGACCGCCCCACCACCTGCAGCGAAAACGCGCGCACGACCAGCCCGAAGCAGACCACGCCCAGGACGATCAACAGGATTTGCAGGCGACGTTCGAACATCCGTGTCCGTTTCCGTGAAGAGGGACGCTGTTATAAGTCAGCCGCGCGCCTTTCGGTAGCGACGTGCGCGGTGCCGCAGGACGCGCTTTGCGAATAGACTTGAATCCCGCTCCCGTTTCCGGCATCATCGATGGCTCGATTTTTCCCTGAGCAACAGACCGTGATGACAACGACGACGTTCACCGCGACGAAATGAAGCCCGGCCCCCGCCGGTGCGTCCATTCGTTTCGTTCGTGAAGTGTCGTGAGAATGTCGTCCGCCGTCTGTTGCTCTTTGCATTTTAGGAGCTGGTCATGGCCGTCAACGTAGCCGTCGTGGGTGCCACCGGGGCCGTCGGGCAGGAGTTTCTCAACATCCTGGCCGAGCGTAATTTCCCGATCCAGAACCTCAAACTGCTGGCCAGCGCCCGCAGCGCCGGCAAGACCGCCACGTTCAAGGGCCAGGACTACGTCGTCGAAGAACTGACGCACGACAGCTTCGCCGGCGTGCAGATCGCCCTGTTCAGCGCCGGCGGCGGCACCACGAAGGAATACGCCCCCAGCGCCGTGAAGGCCGGCGCGGTCGTCGTCGATAACTCGTCCGCCTACCGCATGAAAGAGGGCATTCCCCTCGTCGTGCCGGAAGTAAACCCCGAGGCCATCGCCAAGCACGTCGGCATCATCGCCAACCCGAACTGCAGCACGATCATCATGAACGTGCCGATCTGGCCGCTGCACCAGGCGAACCGGATCAAGCGTCTGATCGTCAGCACCTACCAGGCCGTCAGCGGCGCGGGCGCGTGGGGCCTGTACGAGCTGGAAAACCAGATGAAGCAGCACGCCGCCGGCGAGCCGGTTCGGAAGGAAAAGTTCCCCCACCAGATCGTCAACAACCTGTTCAGCCACAACACCGCCATCGGGCCGGAAGGGTACAACGAGGAAGAGATGAAGATGGTGAAGGAGACGCGCAAGATCTTCGGCGACAGCCGGATCATGATCGCCGCCACCTGCGTGCGCGTCCCGGTGCTGCGCGCCCACTGCGAGAGCATCAACATCGAGTTCACCCAGCCGATGACGCCCGACCGTGTCCGCCAAATCCTAAGCAAAGCCCCCGGCGTGAAACTGGTCGACCGCATCGAGGAAAACCATTTCCCGATGCCGTTAGAAGCCAGCGGCCAGGACCTGGTGCTGGTGGGCCGCATCCGCCAGGACATCAGCCGCGACGACGGCCGGGGGATCGAACTGTTCGTGGCGGGCGACCAGATCCGCAAAGGGGCCGCGACGAACGCGGTGCAGATCGCGGAGAAGCTGCTATAGCGTTGTAGGGTGGGGTTCATTCCCACCACCGATTGCCGATCACGCTCGCGGTGGGGATGAACCCCACCCTACGGGCCGGTACGATCAACGTATGCCGAACTACCGGAGAGCGTGGCGACCCGGCGGCACTTTCTTCCTCACACTCGTCACCCATCAACGTCGTCCGTTGCTGGCCGATGCGTTTGCCCACAAGGCGTTACATCGGGCTATCGCTTTGACACGGCAGGATCGTCCGTTCGATCTGATCGCGGCCGTGCTGCTGCCGGACCATGTCCATCTCGTCATCGCATTGCCGCCCGGCGACGCCGACTTGCCCACCCGAGTCGGCGCGATCAAAGGCCGCTTTTCCCGGGCATGGCTCAAGGCCGGCCGGCCAACGTCGGGCCAATCCGCCTCTCGTACGCGTCAGCAGTACGCCGCTCTATGGCAGAAGCGTTATTGGGAGCACTCGGTTCGCGACGAAAACGCGCTGATCGCGTGCTGCGACTACGTGCACTACAACCCCGTCAAGCACAGCCACGCCGCCTGCCCGCACGGCTGGCCGTGGTCCACCTTCCACCGCCATGTGCGATCGTGCCATTACCCTGCCGACTGGCTCTGCGTCTGCAACGGCCGCCCGGCTCCACCCAAGCCCCCGGCATTCAATGAGGCGAACGACGATGTGTAGGGTGGGGTTCATCCCCACCGCGAGCGCGATCGGCAGTCAAAGGTGGGGATGAACCCCACCCTACGGACTATTTTGCCCTTGCTCTAGCATGTAGTTCAGGCGTCCGAGGTATGAACTTGTAATCGCTCTCGCTGATAGGTGTGCAATGCGAGAAGGTTAAGCTCAACGGGTGGCGATTCAGCAAACGTCTCATGATAAAGCCGTCCTCGATGAGTTTTCCGTCCGCAATGAGGTGCGATGCTTTTTCCACGCCGAACACATGTGGCCGAAGAGACTTAGAATGTGTATCCCACAATTTGCTCACGTATGAAGCGTCTGCGGGGTCGCCGAAATAGACATTGTTCAACGATTGGTGTAGCTGCATGGCGTTGAGCTGTGAGATATCAGAGCGATCGACGAGATTAACTATTTTACCATCGGTACACTTGCCGGAATACTTTGACGGATCAAATAGGTAGACAAGCGTGTAGGAATCAATCGGCGCAAAGATTTGAAGGCCTGGGCTCTGATAGCCGATCACACCGCGATTACTTACGTTTCGCGCCCATTGATTGTAAAAAATCACTGGTGAATCGCCGAAAATAAATGGATAGTCAGTCTGATTACAAAGAACAGAAATGCTTAAATCAGACAGAAGAAACGCAAGATCAAGCGCGGTCTTCACATTTAGAACCGCAGCTGCCGCCCGGTCCTTCTTGAAATGGACCTGCCCAGCATCCATTGCCACAATGGCTTGTTCTCTGAAAATGGCGTCGGTGTTGTGCTCTACA
The DNA here is from genome assembly GCA_036388295.1 of Tepidisphaeraceae bacterium. GTDB lineage: Bacteria > Planctomycetota > Phycisphaerae > Tepidisphaerales > Tepidisphaeraceae > RYN-431. The sequence continues at coordinate 5,139 of DASVSC010000091.1, forward strand.
AAATGACGAAAACAGATTTCTGCAAAATGTTCACTTTGCGTGCTTTCAAACTCTGCTTCGAACTCGGTGCGCGCGTTTTGAACGGCAATGAACTCGAGTAGGTCGCTAATGCTGCGATCTTTCAGTGCCGGTCCGCCCCAAGCAGCAGCAATCAGGGATCTGATTGAGTTGCAATGGTTTCCATCTAGCAGTTGCAATGCGTGTTCGACTTCGTGCGAACCGTAGAAGTTATTTTTTGCACATTGCTTATCGATGGATGTCGATTCAATTATCCGTCCGGTCGATTTTAAAAGTGCGCAAATCGCTTTCTTCTCAAGCGAGAATAGTCGGAAAAAGTATCTAGGCACGAAGTGCTGGTTTTGACGTCGCTTTATTCTGTCTTCACTTACCATCAATGGATCCGTAGTTGCACGATTGTGTATCCAAAGTTCTGCATCGAACATCAAAAGTGAAGCACTATATACAAATATATACTACTCTCCCGAAAACAACTCGCAAATAGCTTAGGGGCTGACGGTACCGGTTTGGACACCAACCTGTATGGCGTAGCCTACCGTTCAGTTTGCAAGGTATAGTTCACCGCGCCATTGGCGGGTCCGTAGAATGGTGCGATGAATCGCGCCCTACACCCGGACGCGGCACCCGGCCATTCGGGTTATAGAAACGCTTGTTTAACAAGCATTTAATGACGCTTTCCGCCTGTGCATAACCTGTCGCCCTAGCAAAACGCATTCGCCACAAGCCTGCGTTGTTCGGACTCTGTTAGGATGCCGAGCGGGCTTCCTTCGAACTTGCGGTGGCTGTTTATCGACATGAACAGCTTTTTCGCCTCGGCCGAGCAACACGACGAGGCCGCTTATCGGGGGCGGCCCTTGGCCGTGGTGCCGGTGGATAGCGATTCCACCTGCTTCATCGCCGCCAGCTATGAGGCCAAGAAGTTGGGCGTCGGCATGGGCATGCCCGTGTGGGAGGCGAAGCGGCGGTTTCCCGAGTTGATCATCGTCAAGGCCCGGCCGGCGCGGTACATGGAGCTGCACCGGGCGATTTTAGAGGCCTCCGATAAGCACGCGGCCTGCACGAAGGTGTATTCGATAGACGAATGGGGCATACGCCTGGCCCCTGCCGAGCAATCGCCCGAAGCGGCCATGCACCTGGCCCGGCGGATCAAAGGGCAGATCGCCGCCGACCTCAGCCCCTTCCTTCGCTGCTCGGCCGGCATCGCGCCGACCCGGATGCTGGCCAAGATCGCCTGCGACCTGCGGAAGCCGGACGGCCTGACCGTGCTGACGACGGCGGACCTGCCCGCGCGGCTCAACCACTTGGAACCCCAGGACCTGCCCGGCATCAGCCAGGGCATGGCCGAGCGGCTGCGCCGGCACGGCGTGACGAGCGTCGCCGGCATGTGGGACCTTACCCGCGTCCAGGCCCGGCAGGTCTGGGGATCGGTCATGGGCGAACACTGGTGGTACGGCTTTCACGGCGTGGACGTCCCGGAAGTCCGCACGCGCACGAGCACAATGGGGCATTCGAACGTCCTCGAACCGCGGTTCCGGAACGAAGACGGCGCCCACGGCATTCTGGTCCGACTGCTCTGCAAGCTCGGCATGCGGCTGCGGCACCATGGATTTTTCGCCAACCATTTGCGTGCTTGGGTTCGCCACGAATGTGGGCGGGTATGGGTCGACGAGATCGCCCTGCCTTGTTTGCAGGACACGCCTTCGTTGTTGAAGCAGTTTGAAAAGATGTGGCAACGCCGGCAGCGCATGCTGCATCACCTCGTGCGCACGACGGGCATCGGGCCGCCGAAGAAGATAGCGGTCGATGTGCTGCGGCTGGTCAAAGCCGTGGACGTGCCGGAACCGCTGTTCGAGGAATTGAATCGCCCGCTGCGGTTGTCCCGGGTCATGGACGAAGTGAACCAGAAGTCCGGCAAGCACCTGCTCTATTTCGCTTCCATGCACAATTACCGCCACGACATGGATGACAAAATCGCCTTCGGCCGTCTGCCTGATGAAGCGATCCGGATGTGACTCACGCAGGAAGCTGGATCGGCGGAAATAGCACGCCATCCACGCCAGCGATGAACCCGGCGACGAGGAATGATTGTTCGCCTTCGCATTCCGCCTTAACAACGCGACCCCGTTCCGCAAATTTCGCCTACTGTTGTGGACCGCACATCGCGTGCGATGCCCGCCGCGACCGGTTTGGGTCGCGGCGGTGGGTTGGCGCAATGGGGCCGAGGGTGACGGACCATTCGAACAGGCCGGCGGGCCGATTCAAGGACGAAATCGGCGGCGGAAATCTTCGAGGAAGGCTGGATTTTGGCCGACTTTTTCGGCCCCGGCGGTAGCATCGATTCGTGCGCCGCGTTCGGGACAACTTCGGGCGGAGTCGGTTTCGATGGGACCGGCCGCGCCGGGCGCGGGGGCCGCCGTGACCCGCCGCGGCGGGTGAGTTATCGTGCGGCGATGAACGCGCCTGGTCTGCCCGAACTGCTCGATACCGCCGTCGCCGCCGCCCGATTGGCGGGCCGGCATACGCTGACGTTCTTCAATGCCAAGACGGCGGTGGAGTTCAAAGCGGATAAGTCGCCGGTGACGCAGGCGGACCGCGAGGCCGAGCTGTTGGTGCGAGATCACCTGCTGGCGGCGTTTCCGACGCACAGCGTCCTCGGCGAAGAGCACGGCACCGTTGCCGGCGATCCGGATTATCAATGGATTATCGACCCGATCGACGGCACGAAAAGCTTTATCCACGGCGTGCCGCTGTACAGCACGCTGGTCGGGCTACAAGTGAAGGGCCGGCCGACGGTTGGGGTGATTTATCTGCCGGCCACGGACGACATCGTCTTCGCCGCGACGGGTCTGGGGTGTTTCCACAACGACGCGCCGGCGCGGGTGTCGGCGGTCGACACGCTGGCCGACGCGCTGATCTGCTGCAGCGACGTGACGATGGCCGTCGACCGTAGCGACGCGTATCTGACGCTGGCCCGGCAGTGCAAATACAGCCGCACGTGGGGCGACGCCTACGGCTACTACCTGGTCGCCACCGGCCGGGCCGAGGTGATGCTGGACCCGGAGATGAACCCGTGGGACTGCGCGGCGATCATCCCCGTCATCCAGGAAGCCGGCGGCTGGTGCAGCAGCTGGGCCGGCCAAGTCACGATCGACGGCGGCGACCTGTTCGCGGCTAACAGCAGGCTGGCCAAGCAAGTGCAGCACGTGCTGGAGCGCTGAGCAGAAGAGGTAGCCGCAGATGGACGCAGATAGACGCAGATGGAAAAGCAAAAACGGTCTTTCTTATCCGCGTTCATCCGCGTTCATCTGCGGCTAATCCTTCTCACCGCCGCGTCAGCGCGACCGCCAGGATCGTGACGTCCGCCGGCGTGATGCCGCTGATGCGTAGGGCTTGGCCGAGGGAGTGTGGCGTGAACTGGCCGAGCTTGGTGCGGGCTTCGTTGCGCAGGCCGACGACTCGCGCGTAGTCGAAGCCGGGCGGGATGCGTTTTTCTTCGAGCTGGCTCATCCGCTCCACGTCGCGGTCCTGGCGGGTGATGTAGCCTTCGTACTTCACGGCCGTTTCGACGCGGAAGCCGAGGTGCGGATCGACGGCCGCCAACGCCGGCACGCGCGCGGCAACTGTGGCCCAGGTTTCGGTGCTGCGGCGCAGCACGTCGTGGGCCGACGCGCCGTCGAGCTTCGTCTGCTTCAGCAGCACGGCCACGCTGTCGAGCGCGTCGCGCGTGACGGTGAACGCGGCGAAGCGGTAATCGTCGACTAGGCCGATACTTCGGCCGGTGTCGGTCAGGCGCAAATCGGCGTTGTCGTTGCGCAGCAGCAGGCGGTGTTCGGCGCGGCTGGTGAACATGCGGTAGGGCTCGATCGGCGGCTTGGTGACCAAATCGTCGATCAGCACGCCGATATACGCCTGGTCGCGCCGCAGCGTGAAGTCGGCCACACCCGTGGCCACGTAGCGGGCGGCGTTGACGCCGGCCATAAGTCCCTGAGCGGCCGCTTCTTCGTAGCCGCTGGTGCCGTTGATCTGCCCGGCCAGGAACAGGCCGCTGACCTTTTTGGTCTCCAGCGTGGAGCGGATTTCGTCCGGCCAAACCATGTCATACTCGACGGCGTAGCCCCACCGCAGCACCTTGGCGTTCTCCAGGCCCGCGATGCTGCGAATCAGCGGTTCCTGCACGTCGGCGGGCAGGCTGGTGCTGATGCCGTTGCAGTAGATTTCGTCGGTGTCGAGGCCTTCGGGTTCGAGGAAGATCGAATGACTTTCCTTGTCGGCGAAACGAACGACTTTGTCCTCGATGCTGGGGCAGTAGCGCGGGCCAGTGGATTGGATCTGGCCGCTGTACATCGGGGCGCGGTGGAGGTTGGCGCGGATCAGTTCGTGCGACGCGGCGTTCGTCGCGGCCATGTAACACTGCACCTGCGGCAGTGGCGGGCAGAACACGGCAGTGGCCGCGGGTGTAAACCCGCGCGAGAACGATACGGACGCGAGTTCGCCGACCACGGCGTCGGCT
>DASVSC010000092.1:0-4429 GCA_036388295.1 Tepidisphaeraceae bacterium
TTACTTCCCACTTCCCACTCTCAACTTCCCACTCTTCTTCCCATGCTCAAGCTCCTTCTCTGCCTGGTCGCCACCTTCGTCATCGCCGCCGTGCTGTTGAACCTGCGGCACGAGCGGATGGAGATCAACTACCGCATCAACCAGTCCCACCGCCACCTGCAGACGCTGCAGACTGAGCTGTGGAACCAGCAGCTGCACATGGCCATCGCTACGTCGCCGGCGGCGGTCGAAAAAACGGTCGGCCAGCACCGCATGTCGCTCGTCCCCGCCACGCCGTTCGCCCAAACCGAGCCGGACAAATAACCCATACGGCGGGCCACTTCAGTGGCCCTGTCTGCCCGCAAACGAAAAATCACACCGCATTTCGACCACTCGCCGCTATAACGGCAGACCATGGTTGAAAGTCCGCAGCCCCTATCGACCGGTCCGTTCGCCCGATGGCAGCGAATGCCCTTGTACGGCCGCATCGTCATCGGCTTGGTTTTGGGCCTGATCGCTGGCGTCGTGCTCGGCCGAATGAACGGGCCCGAAATTGACGGGATCGACAAGACGTTGAACGCCGTCAACGTGCCGGCCGGGCTCGTGCTGAAACTGCTGACCGCGCTGGCGACGCCGCTGATCTTCCTCGCCGTGGTCCGCGCCATTCTGACTGCCGACGTCCAGGCAAAGGACGGCCGCCGGCTGGCGTGGCTGCTGTTTTCCAACACCCTCGTCGCGGTTCTCATCGGCCTGTTGGTGGCGAACGTGCTGCAGCCGGGCGCGTCGAGTCACACCACGGCCCCCACCACGGCGTCCGACACCGCCCCGGCCGCCACCACGGGCGACCCGGTGACGAAGCTGCTCGAACACATCCCCGGCAGCCTGCTCAAGCCGCTGGTCGACGGCAACCCGGTCGGCGCGATCATCGTCGCGCTGGGTGTGGCCTTCGCCTTCCGCGGCCTGCCGAAATATCGCCCCGCCGCCGCCGCCGTCGCCAGTGCCGGGTTCGACGCCATCTGCGTCATGCTGCACTGGGTGATCGCGCTGGTCCCGCTGGCGATCTTCTGCAAGATCACCTACATCGTCGGCACCGAAGGCTTCGATAAGTTCTACAAGCTCGGCTGGTTCATCGCGGCCGTGCTGATCGCGCTTTCGCTGCAGACGACCTTTTACATGATCCGCCTTCGCCTCGGCTCGTGGGTGCGCCCGACACGATTGATCAGCGGCACGCGCGACGCGCTGGTGATGGCCTTTTCCACCGCCAGTTCGACGGCCACCACGCCGGTGAACTACGCCTGCCTGACCGAGAAAGTCGGCATCCGCCCGAAGTCCGCCGATCTCGGCGCGATGATCGGCAGCAATTTCAATAACGACGGCACGGCTTTGTACGAAGCGATGTGCGCCCTGTTCATCGCGCAGCTGCTCGGCATGGAACTGTCGGCCGGCCAGCAGGTGCTGGTCGTCATCACCAGTGTCATCGCCGGCACCGGCGCGGCCGGCATTCCGGAAGCGGGCTTGGTGACCATGACGCTCGTCTTCAACGCCGTCGGCCTGCCGACGGCCATGATCCCGATCCTGCTCACGGTCGACTGGTTCCTCGACCGCTGCCGCACGACGATCAACGTGCTGGCCGACGCGACGGTGAGCTGTTTATTGGACGGCCGCGAGCGGCAGGAAAAGCCGAGTGACGACGCGATGCCCACGCCGGCAACCCCGCTGGTGGTGAGCTGATAGCCGCCTCTGGTTCCCTCTCCCGGTATGGCCGGGAGAGGGTCAGGGTGAGGGCCGGCGATGGCAGACAACATCGGAGCGAGTTCCGGCCGACGTTCAAGTTCGCCCTGTCGCGGCCCTCACCCCAGCCCTCTCCCGGCCATACCGGGAGAGGGAGCAAGAGGCCGTTCGCAGGTTTGATCAAAACAAACTGTACCGCTGCGCGAGCGGCAGCCGGTCGACCGGCGCGCACGTCAGCACCGCGCCGTCGGCCGTGACGACGTAGGTTTCCGGGTCGACCGTCATGACCGGCGTTAAGTCGTTGAACTTCATGTCCGCCTTCCCGATCGTCCGGCAGTTGCGCACGGCAACGAGCGGCCGCCGCACGCGGTAACCCTGCACCCGGCCGGCGTCGAGGCTGGCTTGGCTGACGAACGTCAGGCAGGCGGTGCCGACGGCCGCGCCGAGGCTGCCGAATTGCGGCCGCATGTAGACCGGCTGCGGCGTCGGAATGCTGGCGTTCGGGTCGCCCATCTGGGCCCAGGCGATGATGCCGCCTTTGACCACGCATTCGGGCTTGGCCCCGAACATGGCCGGCTTCCAGAGCACCAGGTCGGCCAGCTTGCCGACTTCAATACTGCCCACGTGATCCGCCACGCCGTGCGCGACGGCGGGGTTGATCGTGTACTTGCTGACGTACCGCTTGATGCGCAAATTATCCGCCTCGCCATCATCTTCCGGCAGCGGCCCGCGTTGGTCTTTCATCTTGCTGGCGGTCTGCCACGTGCGCGTGATGACTTCGCCGATGCGGCCCATCGCCTGGCTGTCGCTGCTGATGATGCTGAGCGCGCCCAGGTCATGCAGGATGTCCTCCGCCGCGATCGTTTCTCCACGGATGCGGCTCTCGGCGAAGGCGACGTCCTCGGGCAGCGACCGGTCGAGGTGATGGCACACCATCAGCATGTCGAGGTGCTCGTCGATCGTGTTCACGGTGAAGGGCCGCGTCGGGTTCGTCGAGGACGGGATCACGTTGGGCTCGCCGCAGATGCGAATGATGTCGGGCGCGTGACCGCCCCCGGCACCCTCGGTGTGGTAGCTGTGGATCGTCCGACCCTTGATCGCCGCGATCGAGTCCTCGACGAAGCCGCTCTCGTTGAGCGTGTCGGTGTGGATCGTCACCTGCACGTCGTAGTCGTCAGCAACGCTGAGGCAGCTGTCGATGGCGGCGGGCGTGGTGCCCCAATCCTCGTGCAGCTTCAGTCCGAGCGCGCCCGCCTTGACCTGGTCGACGAGCCCGCGAGGCCCCGCGTCGTTACCCTTTCCGGTGAAGCCGAAGTTGAGGGGCAACTCGTCGGTCGCCTCGATCATCGCCTGGATGTGGAAGGCGCCCGGCGTGCACGTCGTGGCGCTCGTGCCCGTGGCTGGACCGGTGCCGCCGCCCACCATGGTGGTGAGGCCCGCGGCGATCGCCTCATGCGCCTGCTGCGGGCAGATGAAGTGGATGTGGGTGTCGATGCCGCCGGCGGTGATGATCTGCCCTTCGCCAGCAATGACCTCGGTCGTCACCCCCGCGATCATGCCGGGCGTGACGCCCGCCATCACGTCTGGGTTGCCGGCCTTGCCGATGCCCACGATGCGGCCGCGCTTGATGCCGATGTCGGCCTTGTAGATGCCGGTGTGGTCGACGATCAGCGCGTTGGTGATGAGCAGGTCGAGCGCATCGGCGTCGGGCACGTTCGTCATCTGGCCCATGCCTTCGCGCAGCACCTTGCCGCCGCCGAACTTGCACTCATCGCCGTAGTGGGTGAGGTCTCGCTCGACGCGCAGCACGAGCGAGGTGTCGCCCAGCCGGACGCGGTCCCCCGTGGTGGGGCCGTACATGTCGGCGTAGTTGGAACGCGTGATCCGATAGGGCATCGTCAGGCCTTCTCCGCATTGCGGTTGCCGCCGGTCACGCGGCGGTTGCCGGCGATCGCCACCAGCGTCACCGACCTCACCTCGCCGGGCTCGAAACGAACGGCGGTGCCGGCAGGAACGTCGAGGCGCTTCCCAAGCGCGGCGGCGCGGTCGAAGCGAAGCTGCGCGTTGGTCTCGCCGAAGTGATAGTGGCTGCCCACCTGCACCGGACGGTCGCCGAGGTTCGTCACGTCGATGGTCACTGTTTCACGGCCGGCGTTGAGCTCGATGTCGCCGGCCTCCACTTCATAGCTGCCGGGGACCGGATGCGCATGCGCGGATGATTCATTCCCGAACGCGACGAGGTCAGGCAGCGGCAGGAAGCTTCCGTAGAGCGCGAGCGAGAGATCGCCATCCGCCGCCACGATCGGGTCGTGCACCGTGACGAGCTTGGTGCCGTCGGGGAACGTGCCCTCGACCTGAACCTCGTGCACCAGCTCCGGCACGCCCGACATGACCTGCCGCCGGCCGAGCAGGCGTCGTCCCAGATCCATGCAGTCGGCGACGCGACGGCCATCGCGGATGAACTCGAGCACCTGCGTGGCGATCAGCGCGACCGACTCCGGATAGTTCAGCCGCACGCCGCGCGCGAGCCGCTTCTGCGCCAGGAAGCCGGCGTTGTGGAGGAGGAGCTTGTCGATGTCACGTGGCGACAGGTGCATGAGCGCTTCACCACTTTCGGGCCCAGGGATCCTCACCGATCACGTCGGCCAGCAGCCTGATGATCGGGTGAAGCTGACGTTGCACCGACTGCGCTGCCTGCCCGAGCAGGCGAAGGATCACG
>DASVSC010000093.1:0-5153 GCA_036388295.1 Tepidisphaeraceae bacterium
TCGCGCAGAGGACTTGGACGAACTGCCCTGGCACGGTCGGCGGAAATGCGCGCAGCGTGAACGTGAGCCGGAAGTGTTCCCGGCAGAGGGGGGTGTTGGAGAGGACGGTGGAATCGAACGTGCCGCGACCGTTCATGGGAGGAGAGGGTGGGCGGGCCGGTGCGATTTTACCGCGGTCGCCGGAGCCGATTTCGCAGGCGGCGGTGGACGCGACGGACAAACAAAAACTTCCAGAGGGGTGGCTCCGATCCGCCTCTGGAAGTACGCCACGGCTCTGAAGCCGCTTGTGTCAGGTTGATCGAACGCCGTTACCAGCATCCGGCCCGGACTATACCGCTGCCCAAACCCGCTGTCAATCAACAGTGTGGGAAACAGTGACAGGCCGGAAGTCTCTATAAGATGATATGAGGAAGGACCTTACGGAAATACATATCCAACGCGACCGCTGTTTTGTCGTTAGCGCTAGTGCCAACAGGCTTGTCGGCCGATTTAGCCGATAATGGCCGTATGCCGCCCTCGCTCCCCGTGCTGAATGTAGCCGTCGGCGTCGTCGTCCGCGACGGCCTGATCCTGATCACACGCCGCCCTGTAAACGTCCCACTGGCCGGACTTTGGGAGTTTCCGGGCGGCAAGCTGGAGCCGGGCGAAACGCCCGAAGCCGCGGTGGTGCGTGAACTGCAGGAGGAACTAAGGCTCAGCGTGGTGCCGCAACGCCGATTGTCGCAAATCGTGCACGATTACCCGCAGGCCCGTGTTGTGTTGACCCCAATGTATTGTGTAATCGTCGCTGGGGAACCGCAAGCCATTGGATGCTCTGAGTTTCGGTGGGTTCACCCGCACGCCTTAATCACGTACGATTTCCCAGCCGCCAATCGGCCGCTTTTGGATGAACTCATCACAATCCCGTTGCAAAACCTGCCACCGCCGGATACCCTTGCCCGACCCAACCCGGGCGATTAGTTCAGCTGGCTAGAACGTTGGTATCACACACCAAAGGTCACAGGTTCGAGTCCTGTATCGCCCATTATCCTTCCAATAGACCCAAGCCCGATTGAGATAAAGCAAGCATAGTTGCCAATCAAAAAGCGTAGGCCTGCGTTGGGGGGAGCTGGTCTCACAGTTACGCGTGACAAGTTCAGGATCGCCCGGCCACTTTTGTTATCCCTTCACGTCCGCCACGCGCGAGTTCGCGCCTCCAGTGGGGAAAAGACCAGTTCCTCGACGGCCAGCATCATCAGGCCCAGCAGTAGCATGGTGACGACCGTGACTTCGGTCTGGCCGGTGGAGCGGCCGACGTTGAGCATGTAGCCGATGCCTTTGGGGACGCCGACCATTTCCGCCGCGATGACCACGCGCCAAGCGAAGCCCATGCCGGTGCGGAAGCCGGTGACCAGGTAGGGGACCAGGCCGGGCAGGATGACGCGGGTGATCGTCTGGCGGGTGCCGGTGCCCATCATGCGGGCGGCGTCGATCAGGCGCGGGTCGACGTCTCGCACGCCTTGAATCGTGCTGATCAGGATCGGGAAGATCGAACCGATCGTGATGATGAACACCGCGGCACCGTCGCCGAGGCCGAACCATAGAATCGCCAGCGGCACCCATGCGATGCCGGGGATCGGCGAGAAGATGCGGACGAACGGCTCGAACAGGTTACTGGCCGTCGTCGACAGGGCCATCAGCAGGCCCAGCGGCACGGCAATCAGGACCGACAAGCCGAAGCCGATCAGCACCCGCACCAGGCTGACCGCGACGTTCGTCCACAACTGGCCCGTCACGGCTAAGTCGTACAGGGACTTCACGACGACGCCCGGCGGCGGTAGCAGCAGCAGCGAATAGTCCGGGTCTATCCGGCCGAACAGGCCGGTGACGCTCGCGACGTGCCACACGCCGACGAACGCCGCCATGGCCAGTCCGCCTTGCCAAATCCGGTCAACAGTCGCCCGACGCGGACGCCAGCGTTTTCGGGCCATCGCACTATTCCTTCGGCAGATAGGTGAAGTCGAACAGCTTTTCGGCCGTCGGCAATTGCTTCAGATAGCCTAATTTGGCCGACCACTGCAGGGTCTGCAGGGCGGCCTGGGGGTCGAGCGTGACGGTGTAGTCGATGCGCTGCCGGGCCGTCGCGACCACGCTCGCGTCCAGCTTCAGTTCGCTGGCGATAATCGCATTGGCCACGTTGGGCTTGTCATTGATGAACCGCACCGTGTCGGCGTACCCGGCCAGAAAATCACGCAGTGCGCCCGGGTGGTCCTTGATGAACGACCCGCGGGCGATCACCACATTCACCGGGTAAAGCGGCCCGGTCGGGTGAAGCTTCCGCCATTCCGCGGCGGCGTCGAACAGCACCTTCACGCCTTTGAACCGCGTGGCCGCCTGCGTCGCGAACGGCTCCCAGGTGATGGCCGCGTCCACTTCACGCGAGACGAACAGCGCGGCGGGCATGTCGGCGGGGGCGACGCCGGGGACGATCTGCACGTCCTTCTCCGCGTTCAAGCCGGCCAACTCGCCCAGTACGTGGGCGCGCAGCAGGGTGTCGACGACGCTGCCCGGCTTGGGCGTGGCGATCTTCTTGCCGGCCAAGCCTTTCAAGTCGTTGATGCCGGTGTTCGTGCGCGTCAGCAGCACATGCCCGCCGCCGTTGGCCGCCGCGACCACTTTCAGCGGCACGCCTTTGGACTGCCAGATGGCGCTGGGCGCGATGCCGAGGAAGGCGACGTCCAGCTGCCCGGCGGCGAACGCCTCCATCAGCACGCTGCCGTCCTGGAAGTCGACGATGTCGAGCGTTACGCCACGCGCCGCGAACTCGCCGTGCGCACGGCCGACGTAGGGCGTTACTGTGCCGAGCGCGCGGTTGGTGCCGACTTTGATCACTGCATCCGCCGCTTGCGCGACCGGTGCGGCCAAGGGCAACAGCAGGCCGGCGGTTATGGCGAAAAGTCGTTTCCAGTTCATCGTATTCTCCAATAAAGATCACGCAGTCCATCTGACGCTGGGTGGCACGGGTTGGTACGCCAACCTGTGTTCCGAGCCGACCCCACGGGTTGGCGTACCAACCCGTGCCACCCAGAAATTGTCGAAACCTCAGTTCTAAATCGCGTATTCCAGTTCGACGTGTTCGGTGCGTTCGTACTGCTCCAGCACGTGATTGCGGATGTCGGAAAAGCCCGGGCTGCCGCGGTGACGCGGCCGGCTGAGGTCGACGGGCACAATCGTTTTGATCCGGCCCGGCCGCGGCGCCATCACGACAATGCGGTCGGCCAAATACACGGCCTCTTCGATGTCGTGCGTGACGAACAGGGTCGTAAACGGGTCAGCCACCCACAGCCTGATTAGCTGTTCCTGCAGTTCCATGCGCGTGAACGAATCGAGCGCGCCGAACGGTTCGTCCATCAGCAACACGCGTGGCGACAGCGCCAGCACGCGGGCGATGCCGACCCGCTGTTTCATGCCGCCGCTGAGCTGGTGCGGCCGGCTCGTTTCGAACCCATTGAGACCGACCAGGCGGATGAACTTCGCCGTCGTCTCCCGGATGTCGCTCTCGGGGCGTTTGGCAATTTCCAGGCCGAAACGGACATTTTTCTCGACCGTCAGCCACGGGAAAAGGGCGTAATCCTGAAACACCATCGGCCGGCTCGGGCTCGGGCCGACTACGGGGGCGTCGTCGACGCGCACGCTGCCGGCGGTCGGGAACTCCAGGCCGGCCGCCATTTTCAGCAGCGTGCTTTTCCCGCAGCCGCTCGGGCCGAGCAGGCAGACAATTTCGTGCCGGTCGATCGCCAGCGAGACGTCGCGCACGGCCACCAGTCGGCCGCCGTCGTCGCCCATGGGGAAGGACTTGGTGATGTGGTCGAACGTGACGTCCATAACAACTGTCGTCGATCAGGCGTGGGCCGGCGTGCGGCCGAAAGAAAACAACGCCGGCGGCTCGGCGGCGGCGGGGGACGTCTCGCCCGGCACGCTCGGCCGGAGCAGCGGGAACAGCAGCTCGGCCACGCGGTAAGACTCTTCCAAATGCGGATAGCCCGACAGAATGAACGTGTCGATGCCAAGGGCTTCGTACTCCCGAATCCGCTCGGCCACCTGGTCCGGATTGCCCACCAAGGCTGTCGCGCAGTGGTGACGGACCAGGCCGACGCCGGCCCACAGGTTCGGGCCGACGACCAGATGATCGCGGCCGCCGGCGCTGAGCGCGCTCATCCGCTGCTGGCCGACCGATTCGGTGTGGGCCAGATGTTTACGCGCCGCGGCGATGGCGTCGTCGCTGACGTAGCGGATCAAATCGTCGGCGGCGGCCCAGGCCTCTTTTTCCGTCTCGCGCACGATTACATGAACGCGCAGCCCGACGCGCACCGTGCGGCCGTACTTCGCGGCGGCCTCACGGACGGCGTCCACTTTTTCCTTCACCTGCTCCAGCGGCTCGGCCCAGGTCAGGTACAGATCGATGTGCTTACCAGTGACGTCGAACGCCGCCGGCGACGAACCGCCCAAAAACAGGGGCGGGTACGGCCGTTGCACCGGCGGCAGCAGCAGGCTGGCGTTTTTGACGCGCAGGTGCTGGCCCTCGAAGTTGAAGTCGCCGTCCCCGTGCACGCCGCGGAAGATGGACAGAAACTCATCGGTCACGGCGTAGCGTTCGTCGTGCGACAGGTGAATGCCGTCCGAGGCGCTTTCGACCGGGTCGCCGCCGGTGACGACGTTGATCAGCAGGCGTCCGCCGCTGAGCCGGTCGAAGGTGGCGGCCGTGCGGGCCGCGACGGTCGGCAGAATCGTGCCCGGGCGCACCGCCACCAGGAACTTCAGCCGCCGCGTCTGCGGGATGAGGGCCGATGCGACCACCCAGGATTCCTCACACACGCGCCCGGTGGGCAGCAGCGCGCCGGCGTAGCCGAGCTGGTCGATCGCGGCGGCGAGTTGTTGCAGGTAAGGCAGGCCGATCGTCCGCGCGCCCTGTTTGGCGGCCAAATACCGGCCGTCGCCGCTTGTCGGGAAGAACCAAAAAACGTCCATGGTCGAATCCTCAAAACCGGCAACCGAATGCCTTGCGGAAACCCCTACTATGTATGCAGGAATTATTGGTAATATGATAGCCCGCCGTTCTTTAAAGTCCAGTGACGGCCGGTCGAACTTGCCGGACGGGTGCATTGGTTGAACGA
>DASVSC010000094.1:0-3447 GCA_036388295.1 Tepidisphaeraceae bacterium
ACTTTCCCGTTGGACGTCAAAACCTTGTGCCTCATCATTCACTTGTCAAAGAGCAACGACATACATTCATACGTCGTCCCGCGTGAAGCGGATTGGGAGGTCGTCGTAACGGCCAACCGATCCATCTCAGGCAGACTCAAGAGCGTCGACTTTCGTCTCTAACTCTTGTTCCCGTCATCGTTTCCGGTGCCGGGTCGGACATATTAACGTGTCGCTTTCGGCTGTCAAGTCGTTGGAAACTTTTTTGTTCCCTTCACTTGTCGGCCCCCGTCAGTCCTTGGCGGCGACGGGAGGGGGAATATATAAAGTTCTCGTTGACGATGCAAGTGTACGGATCAGAAAAAGTCAGTTTTTACGCGCTGATCAGTCGAACTCGTCTCCTCGGAACATACTGCCGAGGTAGGTGCTGCGGACGCCTACGTCATTGATCAGTTCTCGAGGCGATCCCTCCTTGAATACTTGGCCGTCGCTGATGATCAGGGCACGGTCGCAGACGCGGAGGGTTTGAGCGACGTTGTGGTCGGTAATGAGCACGGTTTTGCCGAACTCTTCCTTCAGCCGGCGAACCTCCCGCTGCAAGTCCTCGACGGCGATCGGGTCGACGCCGCTGAACGGCTCGTCCAGGAGAATCAGCTGAGGCTCGGTGGCCAAGGCGCGGGCGATTTCCAGCTTTCGGCGTTCGCCGCCGGAAAGGGTTTCCGCCAACTGGTCCTTCTGGCGGGTCAGGCCGTATTGGCTGAGCAGTTCATCTGCGATGCGAATCCGCTTCGGCCGACGGTGGCTTCGGGTTTCCAGGATGCCCAGCAGGTTCTGCATCACGGTCAGCCGCCGGAAGTCGCTGCGTTCCTGAGACAAGTACCCGATGCCGAGCCGGGCCCGCTTGAACATCGGCAGGTGCGTCACGTCATGGGCGTTGAACGCCACCGCCCCACTGTCGGGCGTCACCATGCCCAGGATCATACGGAATGTGGTCGTTTTGCCGGCCCCGTTTCGCCCGAGCAGGCCGACAATGGTCTGCTGGGCCAGCGAAAACGACACTTCGTTCACCACATTGCGGCCGTTGTAGACTTTGATCAGCTTCGTGACTTCGAGCAGGTTCATAGACAATGCTTCCCGGAAAGAGGCGCGGCCCCCAGCATCCGACGGCGGTGGAGAAAATCAAGTCGGCCCGACGTGGATAACTCGTGGAAAGATCCGCAACATCCTCTGACAACAAGGTATACGCTTCAACGCTACGTGCGAGAATTGCTTCATTCCTTAGCCGGCCGTTCATGCGATCCGAACAAGAACGATTCACATCGACGGATCAATAAGTATTTGCCTTGTAAGATCTTATGTTCTCAAAAGGGCCGGATAATTTTTACCACATTTGTCGTTTAACATGAGCATGCGACTCATCGCGTATTTCCAGGCGTCGCAGGTGGCTGACTTTCCATGAATCGTCGAGACATGTGGATAACTTGTCCAATCGACGTGAAGAAAGGTGTTACGAAAGGTGTTGATTATTTTGCGTCCCGTCCTTAGCGGCGGTATGTTCCCGACGATCACCTCGTTGTTCGGCGGTGTCATCGTCGATCGGCACAGACGTGCCGGATCGATAATCGCGGGTTGGAACGTCAAACCCGCTCATGTCTTGTTCGGAAAGGCTGGGGCCCCCTATGTCCACGGGCAAAGTAAAATGGTTTAACGACCAAAAAGGGTTCGGGTTCATCTCCATGGAGGAATCCGGCAAGGACGTTTTCGTTCACCACAGCGTGATCGAAGGCGACGGCTTTAAAACCCTGCGCGACGGCGAAGTGGTCGAATATGACTACGAAGAAGGCCCCAAGGGCATCAAAGCGACGCGTGTGACACGCACCGCCGCCGCGGTGGCCGCAACGAACCGTCACTGACGCGCGCCGTCTCTCGGCGGCCGACCTACTTTCTTTATCCGCCAGTCGGGGGACTGACGAAAGCGATGCTGCGCAGCCAATTCGGCACTCAAGTCGCACCCTTTCCGCCCACTCATTTCCACTGCTGCGACCCGCAAAATGATCTTGGCCATGCGACGCCGGCGAACCGCTTACCGGCCGGGCTTGGTCACGGCAGCCTTCTTTGGCGGCTTGGCGGGGAAAATCTCGCGGAACGTCGCGGCGAGCGTCCGCGCTGCGGCCGGTCGGTCGTCCCCTGCCGGCGGGTCCAGCACCACCCAGCCATAGAATCCCACGCCTGCCAGCCGCTTCGCGTAGCCGGATAAATCGTCGGCCGGTGCGTGCACGCGGACCAAACCAATGCGCAGGTGAAGCGTCGGCACCAGCACGGATGGCACTTCGCCTGCCCGACGCGATGCGTCTAGGTCCAGCGCCACGCCGACCCGCGGGTGCCGGGTGGCTTCCATCAGCGTCCACAGGGCATGGGCCGACGTGAACGCCCCGCCGCTTTCGACGAGCAGGCGCTCGTCGGGACGCTGGTCCGCAAGGTCGCGCAGCACGCGCCCGGCGGCACTGGCGGGCAGGGACGGCGGCGGGACGATCACGTACCCTTCGGCCGCGGCGACTGGAGCACCAGCGTTCTGGCGCGTGCCGACGTGCGCCGCCCCGTCCGGCGCCGGGCCGTCACATTCGACGCCAACAAACCCGTCGGCCGCCAAGGATTCCCAAGCGTCGCCCGGCTGCCATGCGTACACGAATCGGAACATGCCGGGAATGATAGCGGGAGTTCGGCTGGGTACGGCGCGGTTGGGCGGACCTTAACCGGGGATACCCACGGCGTTGTGCTAGGACCCGTCTCGCGATCCTAAATGAGAACAGGGCCCGTTGAAGCGGGCCCTGCCTAGGTAAAAGTTTGCTTGCGAGACAGAACCTACACCGCGACTGCCCCTTTGACGCCTGCCGGCTGGCGGGCGGCGAACTCCAGGGCGGCTTTGGTCAGGCCCATGAACAGCGGGCTGGGGCGTAGCGGGCGGCTGGTCATTTCCGGGTGCGCCTGCGTGCCGACGAAGAAGGGGTGAACGTCGCTGGGCAGTTCCAGCATCTGCATGATCGGCTGGGTCGGGTGCTTGCCGCTGAAAACAAGACCGCCCGCTTCCAGCTGGGCGATGTACTTCGGGTCCACTTCGTACCGATGACGGAAACGCAGTTTCCAGGACGTCGCGCCGTCGAGCAGGCGGCTGACGATGGAGTTGGGCTTGATTTCGATGTCTTTGCCGCCCAAGCGCATGTTGCCGCCAAGGCCTTCGATTTTCTTCTGCTCCGGCAAAACGTCGATCACGCTGCGGTGGCCGTTCGGGTCGAACTCGCTGCTGCTGGCGTCGGTCAGTCCGCAGACATTGCGGGCGAACTCAATGACGGCCATCTGGAAGCCGAGGCAGATGCCCAGGTACGGCAACTTGTTTTCCCGGGCGAAGCGAATGCATTCAATCTTGCCCTCCGTGCCGCGGCTGCCGAACCCGCCGGGCACAATAATGCC
>DASVSC010000095.1:0-3756 GCA_036388295.1 Tepidisphaeraceae bacterium
GGCTGAGTTCGGTGTTCGACTTCTTGATGTCGTCGCCGTCCCACTTCACCTGCTGCATGTCGCGGATAAGGCGTTTGCACTTCGGGCTGATGCGGTAGCGTCGTTCGCCACGGGCGTTAACCAATGCGTTGTTCACTGCGCCGACCCGGTTGTGGACGCCGGGGTGCCTCGGCGGCACGCGCATCTTGAACGGGATGCCGGCTTGGCGAAGTTCTGCGGCGACAGTATCCCAGGCGTTCTTGCCGTCCGTCATAACGCCGGCGCCGCCCGCGGGGTCGCCAAACAAGTTGACATACGGGACCTTCGGCTTGTGCTGCTTCCACCAGTCGACGAACGCAAGCGTCAGGTGTTTGGCCACACCGAGCGGCGTCATCAGCTCGTCGATGGCGGTTACCTGATCACCGCCCCTCAGGTACTGACCGATGATGCCGTGACTGCCCGGCTGTTTGTTAAAGTCAATCGAGAAGTCCAGCGGCACGTCCGACACGAGCGGCACGGTTTCGTCGATGTTGCCTTCGTTCTTGTTCCAGTCCCCGAAGGTGAAGCCGTAGTAGACGTTGCCGCCGCTGAGGTTTGGCGGACGTTGCCGGTACAGCGAACTCCAGACGTAATCGCCGACGGCGACCTGTTCCTTGAGCAGTGCTTCGCGGCTTTTACGCGCAGGCCAAAGCGCCTCACCGGGCACTCGGCCCATCGGGTCGCCGGCCTCTGCCAGCGCCGGCAGCATGATCACGTCCCACTCGTTAAACTGTGCAGGGTCGGCCAGGATACGGCCGGCGACGTCATCGACGTGCCATCGCGTGAGCGTCAGGATGATCGTGGCGTTTGGCTCGACGCGCGTCACGAATGCCGACGTCCACCAGCCCCACACGGTGTCTCGGTACGACGCCGAGTTCGCGTCCTGCAAGTTTTTATACGGATCGTCGCAGATCAGCAGGTCGCCGCCGCGGCCAGTGAACGCGCCTCCGATGCCCTGGGCCATCATTCCGCCCCCGGCGCTCGTGTGCCAGGAGTTGGTGGAAGTGGAGTCGTCGGACAACGTGACGCCGAGCTGATCCTGGTGCTGCTCGACCGTGTTGCGGACCTTGCGGCCCCAGTCTTTCGCGAAGTCGGCCGAGTAGGTGCCGAACATCACCCGGCGGTCAGGCCAGTTATTCAGGAACCACACCGGCGTCCGATGGCTCGTCAATTCCGATTTGCCGTGGCGCGGCGGTGCGAACACCATCACTCGTTTTTTGGGTTCGCCCGGCCCGCCGTTCGAGCGAATCGCTGCTTCGATCCGCCGGCTCATGAAACGCACGTGATCCGGTACAAGGTACCGGAGCGATTCGATCGGCTCATCCTTCGTCAGGTGCCGCGCCAGACCCGCCGGATGCGAGCAGGCGATTTTCGTAAGCAGCAAGGAGCTGTCGGAACGCGGGGTCATTGGGCAGGTCGGCTGACACGGTCGGGTTCGCGGAGTGGTCGACGGTGGCGTTAATCCGCAGCGCCTGAGTCGGCCGACCGTCTGTGCGATCGCTCACGCGGTCGAAGTCCGTGCCGCTGCGGTCATGCAGCTCGACTTCCACCTCGAACTCTGTTTCCAGCTCCGACCCGTCTTTCTCGCCGCCCACAATCTGCGTCTTGATGGTGCGACGCTTGGCCTTCCTGACGAGCCCGGTGTTGAGTCCTCGCTCGCGGGCTTCGCGAAGCGTTTCGCGTCCGGCGAGTACCTCCTCGAAGTCAGCCATGTCCGGATACTCGACCGTGCGCAGCAGCCGCTCCGCAGCCGCCCGGCGCACGATGCTCTCATCTTTGCCGCGGGCTATGCGGCGGAGTGCATCCTCGGTGAGCTGCTGCGCGACAAAGTCATTGATGCACTCTCGCAGGCTCTGCCCGGCGTTCTTCGGCCGGCCGCTAGGGTTGCCGCTTTGGCCGGGTTTGAAGCGGTGCTCCACCGGCGGGGGAGGCGTGCCGGGTCCGCGGCCGGCATTGCCGGCCTGCTGATCAGGATCGAGTGTCATGGGGGCGGGCTACGGAGTGAAGAGCTTGAACTGCTTGGTGATGTTCTGGCCGCGCACGGAGATCAGGTACTGCTCGATCAGGGCTCGGCCCTCCTCGTACCACTCCTGGGCGTGCGTACGACCTTGCTTGCTGTTTTCGACGTCTAGGTCGCCGCGGCCGCGGTACGTCTTGGCGAGTACCATCAAAGCCCATCCGTCGGTGAGCAGGGTGAAGCCGTCACTCCCGGCTGTGGGCTTGGCGACGCCATTGCTCCGCAGGTAGAAGCTGATGCGGTCGTCGACCTGCGCCATGATCTTCTGCAGGCGGGCGGCGTCGAGCTGGCCCCTTACGCCGTCGAGGTTGGAGTAGGTGACGACGTTTTTCTTGCCGCCTGCGTCTTGAACGTCACAGAGCGTGCCGTAGTAGCCGGTCGGGTCTGATCCAGCGGTAGCGTGTGTCGTTGAGAAAGTCGGCATGAGAATTACTCTGCTACGAAGGGTTTGCCAAGAATGGGATTCTCGCCGTCTTTTTGCATCCAGACGTAGTACGTGACTCCACTATCGAGGAGAGCCGTCGTCTTGCCTTCGCTGTTCGTCTGGAGCGTACCTGCCACCACTACCGTCCCGGCTTCGTCGGAGGTGATCCATACATCCGCATCCGGCACGGCAATGCCGCCGACTTCGATGGTCAGCACGTTTGGGGAGGCGCCCGGCCCTACGTTGCCCCCGCCTCCCGCTGCCGCTGCGGCGAGCGTTGCCAGATCGCCAGTCGCATTAACCGAGAAGGGTGCGACCGACGATCCGACCGGCGTGTTGCTCCCGTCCTTCGCGACGTACGTCCAGGTGCCGGCGGCCAGTGCGTCGGCGTCGGCCACCTGCAGCACGTACCGGGCCGGCTGCTCGTCGTCCTCGGGCATCTGGACCGTGCGCTTGCTGCCGTCCTCCAAACGCGTGAGCGTCGCGGTGACAGTGAGGCCGGCCTGCCAGGAGGGCGAGAGGTTGAGGTCGTCGTAAACCTTCACGTTTTTTAGAGTGGGTCGCTGCTGGCGTCGTTGCCGGTGAGGCTCGTGAACGTCGCGGTGCCGATGCCGTTGGTCGGGTCGACGTCGATCGTGACGGTGTACGCCTGCGCCGGCACGTTCGGGCTCGGCGGCGTGTGGTGCACGAACGTTAGGCCCGGTAGGCTATAGCCGGTGATCTTGCCGCCGGCGTCGCGTATGGCGTCCTCCAGCAAGAACGCCCACTCGCCGGTTGGCAGGATCTTGTCCCAGCCGCCCAGGCCCGTGACAGCCGCGGCCACTTGGCCCTCGATGAACGCCTTGTGTTCGCTGTTGGCCACCATGAGCGGCCCGAACGCCGGGCCGAGTGCGGCGAGGCGGGCGGCCAGCTTGAGTGTGCTGGTGCCGACAGGGATCGCTTGCCCGTTCGGCCCCGTCTGCTGCAGGGGCAGGCCGAGCGTCGCGGCGCGGTTGCGTTTGTAGAGCGACACGTTGGCGTCGACGGTCGATGCGGCCAGGCCGCCGACGATGGCGAGGTACTTCGAGGCTTCCGTGGTCTGCTGGTAGAGGTACATGATGTCCTTAGGGGGTGAGACTGAACTTGTAGACCGTGCCGTTCGGCCCTTTGAACTTGGGCAATCCGTCCGCCTGATCGACGTAGATGAATGCGCCGGCAGCGGGAGACGTTGCGGGCTCGGCACGATGGGTCAGATAAGCGCCGAGGCAGGTGAGCAATCCACCTGCCGTAACACTGCCGGCGAAGGTGGCCGGCCCGC
>DASVSC010000096.1:0-8698 GCA_036388295.1 Tepidisphaeraceae bacterium
CCGTGCGGTGGTCGCGCCACAAACCGCCCCGGCCTAGCCGCCGCTGCGGCGGTAGCACCGGCTCGACCAACGCCCAGTGCTCGTCCTTGAGCTCGTATCGTGCCATGCCGCATCATAGAACGACCCGTCAGACAAAACCTAGGGTGAGGGGCGAGCCTTCAATGAATATCCGTTCGCAAAATATCATTGAGCGTATTCTGCCCGGCGACGGTCGCCTCCACCGCGATCAGGCTCTTTTGTCGCCGGCCCTCACCCTACCCTCTCCCGTGAGTACAAGGGAGAGGGAACTCCGTGACATGTTTCGCACGTTATGCGTTCTCCAACGGCTCGACGCGCAGCGCGACTTTCATCTCATGCGTCGCCCCGGCCGGCAGCGTGATCGTGTCGTCGGCGCAGTTGGCGGTTTCGACACAGACAAAGCCTGGCCAGTTTTCTTCGCCGACGTCCGTCTGCTTTTTTGCTTTAGCGGGAAACGGATTCCAGACGACGGTCGACCGGCTGCCCTGTTTTTCGACGATGATTTGCCGGCCCAGGTCCGGGTCCTGCACCACGCAGGCCGCCGCGGTGTCGACGTACACGCGGTCGGTCTCTTCGGTGAACGTGATGGCCTCGCGCGTTTCCTGCCGACGTGACCCATCGGCCATTTTGTCGATGTAGGTCGTTCCCTGCAGCCCGTCGATGCCGATCTCGCGCACGTCGCGCACGCGGAAGTAAGTGTGCAGGGCTTCGTCGAACCGGAACGGCTGCCCGCTGGTGTTGGTGACGCTTAACGTCATCGTCAGCGTGCGGCCGAAGTGGACGACGAACTCGGCGGTGAACGCGTGCGGCCAGTGCGGGCTGAAGTCGGGCGGGACTTCAATGCGCAGCCGCACGGTCACGCCGGCAGCGTCTTCGGCCGCTTCGACCAACTTCCATGCCCGGGTGCGCACCAACCCGTGCGCCGGCGCGTCGGTAGACCCGTTCGGGTGCGGGCCGAACCAAGGCAGACAAATCGGCACGCCGCCGCGGATCGCCCCGCCGTCCTTGAACACGGCCTTCGGGCTCATCCACAGCACCGGCTCGGCACCTGTCGGCTTCCAGTGCGTCACGTGCGCGCCGTGCAGGTAGATTTCGCCCTCGGCCAGTGGGTGATCGATGCGGATTGTTTCGAGCCCGCCCTGGCCGCGGACGTGCGTGATGGAAGAACTGGATGAACTCATGACGTCGTTCCGTTGGAGGCGGGCTTAAGGTCGTAGCGCACGCCGCGCCAGACGACCTGCCGACGGCCGGATTGATACAGCGACCGCACGAACACCGCCAGCAGCATCAGCGTGCCCAGCGGCCAGAGCAGTGCGTAAACCGCGTTCGACCGGCCCCAGCGGTAGCCGTCCACCAGCGCCAGCGTGATCAGCACAACGTGCAGCAAACCGAGCCCCAGCCAGACGCGGCCGTTCAGCGGCACGTCGTGCGCCAAGCCTATGGCCAGCGCCGGCCAGACGGTCAGCGTGCAGAGCAGCAAAAACCCGATCGCCCCCAGCACGCGCCAGGGCTTGCCCCGACTGGCGGCGATAAAGTTTCGGCCCCAGCCGCGGAAGATTTCGCCGAGCGACGCGTACATCCGCGTGGTGACCAGATCCATGCCCCAGCCGAGGCGCGGCTTCAGGCCGGCGCGCTTCATCCTCCGGGCCATTTCCACGTCCTCGCCGGCGCTGTCGCGCAGCGCCTCATGGCCACCGATTTGTTCGTACGCCTCGCGTCGCGTCGCGATGAACTGCCCGCACGCGAAGGCCGTCTGCGGACGCAGGTGGGCGTTGGCCCAGTGCATGGAGTACATGCCGCCGGTCGCCATGCCGCACAGCGGCGTGAGCAGGCTGTCCCAGAACCCGCTGCCGACGAAGCGCGGAACGAAGCTGACCAAATCGAACCCGCGCGAGAGCCCGATGGCGACTGCTTCGCGCACCGCCGACGGGGCCAGCGTAGTGTCGCTGTCGATAAAGACGAGCCACTGCCCGTCCGCCTCGCGCACGCCGCGGCAGACGGCATTCGGCTTGCCGAGCCAACCGGCCGGCAGTTCGCCGTCGCGCACGTGCAGCGCTGTCAGCCGTGGCTCG
This sequence comes from Tepidisphaeraceae bacterium, assembly GCA_036388295.1. Taxonomy (GTDB): domain Bacteria; phylum Planctomycetota; class Phycisphaerae; order Tepidisphaerales; family Tepidisphaeraceae; genus RYN-431. Next base: position 2,091 of record DASVSC010000096.1, read on the forward strand.
GCGGCGGCCAAACGGTCGATCACGTCAGCGGTACCGTCGTCGCTGCGGTCGTCGACGGCGATCAGGCTGAAATCCGGATAATCCTGCGCCAGCACCGACCGCAAACAGCTTTCGATCCCGGCGGCCTCGTTCCGGCACGGCACGATCACCGACACGCGCGGCGGTGCGTCAATGGCCGGCGTCGTCCCCCGCCGCAACGCCAGCCGCCCGCGGCCCTTGATCGCGACGAATAAAAAAAACGCCCAAGCCCCCGGCCCCAATAAGCCGTACGCGATGGCCAAATACCCTTCGGGCGTCACGGTCATAGGGGCGATCTTCCGGGGCAGACGTTAAAACTCAAAACAATCCCATCGGCCAACGACGCGCCGTTAGTCGACGCGTCGTTACCGGAGCGGATTCCACTGCCGCTCCAGGTCCACCACTTCCATCCTCCGGTGCAAGCGGCGGTCGGTTTTGAACCAGCGGTAGACGTCGCGCTTGGCGATCGGATTGCTCACCACGTCGTCGATCGTCCACCCCGCGAACGCCAGCAGCCGGGCCAAGTCACGCCGGACCTGCACGTGCGTCGTCTGCTGCTCGTCCGAAGGCCCGGTCAGCGGGCGAAGGCGGGAAAAGTCCATGACCGCATTGTAGCGCACGGCTGTCATGAAAAGGGATGGCCGCGGGTGTAAACCCACGCGAAAACGACGCGGCGTTGACGGGAGCAGTTCGCGCGGGTTTACACCCGCGGCCACACGCTTCCCTAGTCCCGGTTGCCATCTCCCATTACCCTGTCGGAATGCTTTTGACCGCGCGGAATCTCAGTAAGTCGTTCGGGCCGCGCCAACTGTTCGCCGGCATCTCCATCGGCCTGGAAGAAGGGGACCGCGTCGGCCTGATCGGGGCGAACGGCAGCGGGAAATCGACGCTGCTGAAAATCTTCGCCAACGCCGAAGCGGCCGACGAGGGCGAACTCATCGCCAAGCGCAACTTGCGCGTCGGCTACGTGGCCCAGGAAGACGCCTTTGACCCCGACGCCACGTGTGAGGACGTGGTCATCGGTGCGATCGACAAACACGTCGACGAGCACGACCGCCACGTGCGGGCCGCCATTCTGCTGGACCGGGCCGGGTTCGGTAGCCGCATCGACGCCAAAGCCGGCACGCTGTCGGGCGGGTGGCGCAAGCGGCTGAGCCTGGTGCGTGCGATGGCCGAGGAGCCGGAACTGCTGTTAATCGACGAGCCAACGAATCATCTGGACATCGACGGCATTGAATGGCTGGAAAAGACCGTCGCGGCCGCCCAGTTCGCCACACTGACCGTCACCCACGACCGCCAGTTCCTGGAAACCGTCGCCAATCGCGTGATCGAGCTGAACCGCGCCTATCCCGACGGCTACCTCGGCCACCGCGGACCGTACAGCGAGTTCCTGGAAAAACGCGAAGAGTTCCTCGCCGCCCAGCGCGGCCAGCAACAGGCACTGGCCAGCGGCGTGCGGCGCGAGATCGAATGGCTGCGCCGCGGCGCCAAGGCCCGCACCACCAAGGCCAAGGGCCGCATCCAGCAGGCTGGCGAGATGATCGAGGACTTGGCCGATCTGAAATCGCGCAACACCGTCCAAGGCGCGGCCGCCGTCGACTTCGCCGCCAGCGAACGCCGCACGAAAAAGCTCGTCGAGCTGACCGACGTCACCCTGCAGCGCGGCGGCCGACAGCTGTTCGACCACGTCAGCGTCACACTTTCACCCGGCAAAAAGCTCGGCCTGCTCGGGCCTAACGGCAGCGGCAAGTCGTCGATGATCAAACTGCTGACCGGCGCGCTCGAACCGACCAGCGGAAAAGTGTTTCGCGCTGAGCAGTTGAAGATCGTGCTGTTCGACCAGCACCGCGAGCAGCTGGATTTAGACGACACGCTCCGCCACGCGCTCAGCCCGATGGGCGACAACATGGTCGTGCACGGCATTCCCACGCACGTCACTGGCTGGGCGCGGAAGTTCCTGTTCCGCACCGAACAGTTAGATTTGCCGGTGAGCGAACTGTCCGGCGGCGAGCGGGCCCGCGTGCTGATCGCCCGGCTGATGCTGCAGGAGGCCGACGTGCTGATCCTGGACGAGCCGACGAACGACCTGGACATTCCCACGCTGGACGTGCTGGAACAAAGCCTTGCCGGCTTCCCCGGCGCGATGGTGCTGGTGACGCACGACCGCTTCCTGCTCGGCCGCGTGGCGACGGACATTCTGGGTCTGGACGGCCGCGGGCAGGCGAACCATTACGCCAGCCTGGATCAGTGGGAAGCGGCGCGAAAAGCCCCGAAGCGGTCGGCCGCCGTGTCACCGAAAGCGGCCGCGCCGTCCGCGCCCGTTCCGCCGAAAAAGAAACGCCTGTCGTGGGCGGAGCAGAAGGAATGGGAGAACATGGAGGCCGCCATCGCCGCCGCCGAGGCGAGCATCGCCCAAGGCCAAGCCGCCATCGCCGACCCCGCCGTCATGGCCGACCATGTTCGGCTGACCACGGCGTACGGGTCGCTCGGTAAAGCCCAGGCCGAAGTAGACCGCCTGTACGCCCGTTGGGCGGAGTTGGAAGCCAAGCAGTAAGTCTCAAACCGAACTTTCCGGCCTTGCAAGCCATCCTTTTGAGCGCTTCCATCTCGTCGCGCGGACGTGAGGCGACGCGGCACCCGGCGTGGCCGCTTAAGCGGCCACGTCAACAGAGCCAGCACACGTCCTGACGCAACACGATGTCGATGTGCTGGACATCGCTCTAGCTCCGGGCGAGGGCGCGTTCCAGCTTCGCCTTGGGCGAGTACTGGGTGAAGCGTGTGTGTTCGCGCGGCGCGTTCCAGTCCGTCAACACGTACGTCGCGGCGAGCGCGCCGAAGACGCCGAAGAAGTACGCGCCGGCCTTTCGTTCCCTGATCGCCCCGGTCAGCAGCGGCAGGGTGAGCAGCAGGGGCGCGGTGGCGGCGTCGAGCGTGCCGTGGGTTTTGAACGGAAGCGCCTTCTTCGCCGCCAGCGGCTGATCGGTCATCGCGTTGACGGCCAACTGCGTGCCGGCGAACAGGTACGACAGCGTGCGGGCCGGCCCTTTCAGGTTCAGCAGCGACGGCAGCACGAACTGGGCAGCGACCAAGCCGTAATCCATGGCCCCATGGGCCCGGCGTTTGATGGGCGGATTCATCTTCGATACCTTTGCGTAAAATGACTCGTCCTCAGCCGCGCAGCAGCGACTCGGCCCCGTCGATCCAAATCGGCGTGCCGGTGATGTGGCTGCTGGCGTCGCTGGCTAAAAACAGGGCCAGCTGGGCGACCTGCTCGCTCGTGCCCGGCGCGTCGCGCAGCGGGTGCGGACGGCTGTAATTGGCTTCGATCTTGACCTTCTCCACGTCGCGCGCTTCGGTGTTCTGGCCGATGTTCGTCTTGATCGCGCCGGGGCAGATCACGTTCACGCGGATCTTCGACGGCGCTAGTTCCAGCGCCAGCATTTTCGTCATCGCCACCTGACCGGCCTTGCTGGTGGAATAGGCCGTCGCGCCGGTGTTGCTGAAGACGCGCGTGCCGTTGATGGAGGCCGTCACCAGAATTGAGCCGCCGCCGTTCTGTTTCAGGTAAGGCACGGCGTACTTGATCGTGATGAACGTGCCGGTGAGGTTGTTACTGATCGTCTGTTCCCATTCCTCGTCGGCAATGTCCTCGATCGGTGCCCAGACGCCGTTGATGCCGGCGTTGGCGAAGACAATGTCGAGCTTGCCGAACTTTTCGACGGTCGTGGCGTAGGCCGCTTTAATGGCCGTGGCATCAGAGATGTTGGCGATGAGTGGAATGGATTCGCCGCCGGCGGCGTTGATCTCGGCGACGGCCTTGTAGACGTCATCGCCGGTATGCCCGAGCACGCCCACTTTCGCCCCCGCCTGCGCGAATGCCACAGCGGCAGCCTTGCCGATGCCCGACCCGCCGCCCGTGACCACCGCGACTTTGTTTTGAAGCTGCATGCCGTCTCCTGCAAAACCGACTGTTCGCGTGGAGACGTAAAGGTTGCGTAAAAACGGGATGAACCACGACGAACACTGAGGGCACGGCGAGAAAGTAAAGGCGGTTGTAAGAAAAGGCCTGACTCACGGCACCTAAACCCTCAGCACCCGTTCCATAAGGCATCTGATTTTCCCTACTCTTTTGCTCCGTGTGCTCCGTGTGCTCCGTGCCGTCCGTGGTTCATCAGCTTTCCGGCAGATCCACCCGCACACGGTTCACCTCGGCCGATCGGCCGAATGCGTGGGCCAGGATCTTCTCGACGTGGTCGTGGCAGTTTTCGATGAACACTTTGTACTTGTCCTGCGTCCCGCCGACGGCCGTGCCGGCCAGGTAAAGGCCAGGAATCGTTGTCTCCATCGTCTTCGGGTCGAACAGCGGCAACTGGCAGGCACCTTCGGTCGCCACGCCGGCTAACTTCAGCAGCGTGTTGTCCTGCACGTAACCGGTCATCAGCAGCACGAAGTCGGCCTCGACGGACACGGCGTCGCCGTTCACGTTCAAATGCACGTGCGTCGGCGTGATGTGCGTGACGGTGCTGTTGAAGTAAGCCGGCATGCGGCCGCTTTTAATCAGGCCGCGGGCTTCGGGCACCAGCCAGTACTTGATCTCGCCCTCCGGCAAGCCCGGGCGGCGGTAGCTGAGGGACACGTGCGCGCCCGCGTGGTGACACCGCAGGGCCGCTTCGACGGCACTGTTCTTGCCGCCGACGACGAACACACGCTGGTGAAAATAAGTGTGTGGGTCCTGGAAATAGTGCGACACGTGCGGCAGGTCTTCGCCGGGTACACTGAGATACCGCGGCCGGTCGGTGCCGCCGGTGGCGAGGATAATCTTCCGCGCCCGCGTGACCCGCTCGCCGCCGCGCGGACGGGTCGTGAGTTCGAATCCGTCACCAACTTTATTGAGGCCGACGACGGGCTCGAACGTGCGGACCTGCAAGTCGAACGTCTCGACGACCGTGCGCAGATACGTCAGGTACTGCTCACGCGTGGCCTTGGATTGGTCGGGCGTCAGCAGCGGCACGCCGCTGATGGCGATGCGTTCATTGCTGGAAAAGAACCGCGTCTGCGGCGCCCACCACGTCATGGTGTGGCCGATCTGCTTGGCGTCGAATTGAACGTAATCAATTCCCGCCCGCTTCAGCGCGACGGCCAGTTCCAACCCGATCGGCCCGGCCCCGACGACGGCGACTTCGTGGACGTGCTCTGACATTGGGGAAGTGTAGGGGGCTTTGAGCATCCGTGCGGGCACAGAAGTTCCCTCTCCCGGTATGGCCGGGAGAGGGTAGGGTGAGGGCTTTCTGCCGCGGAGTGAGATGGGTTGGAATCGCAAGACGAACTCACGTCGAATGCAACGTCCACCTCCAACGCCGTTCGTCGTCGGCCCTCACCCTAACCCTCTCCCGGCCATACCGGGAGAGGGAACCAGAGGGCTTATCGCAATTGCAGCGATGCTTCGTCATACGTAATGCCCAGCGACGGGATCTCCACCGCCTTGCGACCGCCGTCCTTCACCACACGCCCGGCCACCCACGCGTCGTAGCCGCCTTCCTGTGCCAGGCGCACCGTCGCCTCCGCATGCGCGACGGGCACGTAGGCGGCGAAGCCAACGCCCATGTTGAACGTGCCGTACATTTCCTGCGCGTCCAGCTTCGCGTGTTCGGCGATGAAGTCGAACACCGGCAGCGGCGGCCGGACGGTGTCGATGCGGTAGACGAACGGGTCCGCCAGCCGCATCAGTTTCCGCCAGCCGTGGCCGGTGACGTGGGCGACGTAATGCAGCGGCAGAGCGGCCTGCTGACAGCGGCGGACGAAGTCGACATAAATGACGCTCGCGTCGAGCAGGGCCTCTCCGTAACTGCGACCGTCGGACAACTTCGCCAGGTAGCCGCCGTCCACCTGCTCGGCCAGCTTCCGGCAGAGCGTCAGCCCGTTCGTCTGCACGCCGCTGCTGGCCAGGAAGACGATCGCGTCGCCGTCGTCGACCAAGCCGGTGATGCGGTTGTCTTTCGGAAAGATCCGCCCGATCGCACTCCCCGCCAGCACGATGGCCGACGGCTCGATCACGCCGCGCAGCGTCGGCGTCTCCCCGCCGCCCCACACGCAGCCGGCCCGGCGGCACCCTTCGGCAAAGCCCTCGGCCAGCTTCTTCGCCCGGGCTTCGTCGGCGAACCATTCGCTGTCGCCGACGCCCGCGTGCATCGCCACGCTGATGGGTAGCGCGCCGCAGGTGATCAGGTCGTTGACGATGGTGGCCACCGTGTCGATCGCGATGGCGTCATAAAACCCGCGGCCGGTGAGCTTGGCCATTTCGTCGGCGATCAGGTTCTTCGTGCCAAGTCCTTCTTCGACGTGGGCGAGATAATGGTCGTGGCCTTCAATGAGGTAGGCACTTTCGCCGCGCGTGTTGTCCGGTTCACGATAGCCGTGGGCGGCGAGGTTGCCGATCGTGGTGCGCGCCGCGACTTGGCAGGCACGTTTGAAGGCGTCAAGGCGATCGTAATTCACGCCAGCGGCGGCGTAGGTGAGGCTCATTCGCGAAGTATCGCGGAGTGGCCGCGGGTGTAAACCCGCGCGAAACCACTACCCGTCGGGGGTTTGCT
>DASVSC010000097.1:0-9181 GCA_036388295.1 Tepidisphaeraceae bacterium
AAGCGCGACGTGAAGGAAGTCCTGGAGCTCCACCCGTACGACGGGAAGGAGTACTACCTGGCGGCGTTCCTCGTCGGCGCGTACCAGGAAATCCTCGGCGACCTCCACAACCTGCTCGGCGACACCCACGCCGTCCACATCACCATCGACGAAGGCGGCGCCTACAGCGTCGACGAAGTCATCAAAGGCGACACCGTCCGCGAAGTCCTCAACTACGTCCAGTACAGCGGCGACGAACTCCTGCGGGCCATGCGGAAGACCGTGGAAAAAGGCGTGAAAGAGCAGAAGCTCAGCATCGAAGAAGCCCGCCTGCTGCTGCGGTTCTATGAGGACGGGTTGGACGGGTATACGTACCTGGAATAACGCGGCCGGCCGGCCGAACGGGTCCCTTACGGGCCAAGGTATGCGCCAGGGAAGATGACGCGCGTCAGCATGCGTCCCAAGCTCTCATACCCACGTGGCGTGTAGTGGCTGGTCGTTCCGATCAGCACCTGTCCGTTGAACGCAGGGTTCTTCACGAAACGGTCGTAAACATCCACATAAACGAATCCGCCCTTGTCGGCCGAGTTGCGCATGTAGGCGTTCAGCACTTTGGTGCGTCGGTCGATCCCCAGCGTGGTTCGCGGCAGCAGGCCGATGAGCACGATCTGGGTGTCCGGCAGCTTTTCGCGCAGCTTACGGACCAGCGTGGCGATGCCCTCTTGCACTTGCGCGTCGGTGCCGCCTTGAGAAGGATTGTTCAGGTTATTCGTGCCGACCGAAACGACCAGCTTCTGCGGCTTGAAGGTGTCGAACAAACCGCGACGGACGCGGGAGATCATCTGCCGCGTGCCGTCGCCGCTGATGCCCAAGTTGAGTGACCGCCGCCATTGTTTTTGCCAGCCGTAGTTTCGGACCGCCGGGAATCTCTCGACGTGCGAGTCGCCGAAAAGGGCCACCGTTGCTTTCGAGTCGTCCGCCATTGCCTGCTGCTGGCGCACGCGGGCATCCCATGTCGAGCCCGGCCCGTAATCGCCAAAGTAAATCGTGTCAGAAGGCGTCTCACCGGGCCGGGCCTCACTCAAGATGACCTGTTCGGCCTCGACGGACGAAGTCGATGGATTGAACGTTAGATAGCGGGGACATTCGATTCGCGCTTTTCCCGTATTGGGTGCAGAATGTCGTGCGTCACGGAGGACGCGATGGGCAAACGGCACCGCCATGAACTGACCGACACGCAGTGGGAGAAGGTCGAGCGCCTCTTGCCCGGCCGGAAGCACGACCCCGGCCGCACGGCGTCCGACAACCGCCTGTTCGTCAACGCCGTCGTCTTCGTGCTCAGGACCGGCATCCCCTGGGCCGACCTGCCCGGCCGCTTCGGCAAGCCCGACACGGTGCGCAAGCGCTACGACCGCTGGTGCGCCCGCGGCATCTGGCGGAAGGTCGCCGCGGCGACCGGCGAGGCGGACCTGGACGAAGTGCAGCTGGACTCGACCACGATCAAGGCCCACCCGGTCGCTTCGACCGGGCGACGGCTGAGGAACGAAAAAAAGAGGACGCCGACGCCCGCCGGTGCCTGGGCCGCAGCCGTGGCGGGCTGAGCACCAAAGTCCATGCGGCCGTGGACCGCCGGGGCCGGCTGCTGCGGCTCGTGCTCACGCCGGGGCACAAGGGCGACTGCCCACAGGCGGAGGGCCTGCTGTCGGACCTGCCCCGCGGGAAAGTCGGCCACGTGATCGCCGACGCCGCCTACGACTCCGACGCCCTGCGTCTGACCGTGCGTGGCCTCCGGGCCCGCTGCTGCATCAGGCCAAACCCCACACGCCGTCGGAAGAAGCGCTACGACCGAAGGCGATACCGGCATCGCAACGTGATCGAGCGGTTCTTCTGCCGCATCCGCCGGTGCCGGCGCGTCGCCACGCGGTACGAGAAGAAGGCCGCCACCTTTGCCGGCTTCGTCTACCTCGCCGCCTTCGTCACGGCGGAGGAATGAATGTCCGTACTACCTAGACCGCGGGCCTTGACCGTGTCCTCGCCGTCGCCCCCGTCGATCGAGATGCGTTTGCCCTGGCCATCGAAGACGTAGCGGCGTGCGGTGGTCGTCGTGAGCAGCACGCGCTCGGACGGCTTGGCGAACGCATGGTAAGTCTCGCGGCTGTAGATCTTGATCTCGATGCGATTGCGCGAAAGGGCGCGGATGCGCACGCTGTCGTCACCGAAGGTGCCCTGCACGCGGATCACACTCCCGGCGAGCCGCGCCGTCATGCCCCCGGCCGGCGACTTCTCGACCCGGGTAAACCACGGCTGTACGCTGGCCGGATCTGGGTCGTCACGTACCGTCATGGACGATTCAGACACCAAGGTGGCATAGGCACGGTTTTCCAGCATTTCGACGCACGCGCGGCGGTAGTGAACAGACATCCTGCGGTCCTCCCTCCATACGACTTGCACGTCACGCCGATCCTCGGGATCGCGCGACCGTGTTTATGGAATGACGTCAAGGGCGGATCCTTCTTACATGACGAAAATCTTGGACGTGGTTCTTGGCGCTCAGGTTGGTAACCCAACTTGTGCGTCCGAAGGCCTCGCCATAGCGAAGCCCCACGTCGGCAGACCAATTGGTCCGCTTGTCCGAACGTATGGATCTATGTCTCCAGTTCGGCCGCCTCGGCATCGTTCTCGGCGGCAGCGGCGTTGAAATCGACACGCTCATAGAGTTCCGACAACGGCAGTGTCAAGCCGAGTTCGTCCAGCGGCACACTCGCGTCCAGCCCGTCGTACTGGCAAACGACAAATCCCTCGGCCGTGCGGTGGTGGACGATCACACGCGGCCGGCCTGTTTCGATCAGCAGGTAGTCGACCAGCGTGGGAATGGTCAGGTACGCATCTCGCTTTTCGCCTTCGTCGGTGCGGCGGGTCGTCGGCGAGAGGACCTCGGCAATCACGACCGGTTGATCCTGAAACGTGTCGCCCGGCGGGTTCTCATGGCAGACCACCATGCCGTCCGGGTAGTAAAACCGGGTATGCGTTGGCATGCGGACTCTGACCTTGGTGTCGGAGTTGAACGGCTGACACGGCTTGCCACGAAGACCGGCGTGCATGATTCCCAGAAAGGCCGTCGCGATCGTGTTGTGGACGTTTCGCCCGCCGGCCATCGCGTAGACATAGCCGCCGGTGTACTCGTGTTTTACTTTAGAGACGAGTTCGGCGGCTAAGTAGTCGTCCACCGAAATCAGTCTGATTTGATGCGCGGCTGTCATTAGTGCTTAGCCTAATCCGCTGATCAACCAGCGGCAATTTCGCCTGACGCGACGTCGCAGACCCTCTCCCTAACCCTCTCGCGGCGTACCGGGAGAGGGAACAGGAAGCAGCTTTACAAATCCCCCGGCTCCGGCGGGAACAGCAGCACCGGCACCTTCGTATTGCGAATCAATTCCACCGGCACATTGCCGGCCAGCAGGCGGGCGAAGACGTTTTTGCCGGTCAGGCCCAGGCACAGGAGCGTTGCGTTCTGCTCGTCGGCGGTGTTGAGGATCGCGCGGGCGATGTCGTCGCTGAACATCAGCAGGGTCTGCACCGTCACGCCCTTGGCGGCGATGCCGTCCTGCAGCGCACGCACGGCGCGGTCGCCTTCGGCTTCTTCGTTCTCTCGGCTTTGGCCGGCGCTGGGGCGGCTGACGTGGATGACGAGGACTTCAGCGCCGATCTTCTTGGCCAAGTCGCCGACAGGATTCACCAGCCGCTCGGCGGCGAGGGCGCTAGAGACGGCTACCAGGATTTTACTCATATCAAACTTTCCGTCTCGCCTGCCGCGGTCGTGGCCAGCAGGGCTTTCAAGCGGCGCAGCGCCCGCCCGCGGTGGCTGACGTCGGCTTTCTCTGCCGGTGTCAGCTCGGCCGTCGTCCGGCCGAGCGATTCGACCTCGAACAGCGGGTCGTACCCGAAGCCGTTCGTGCCGCGGGGCTGATGGATGATACGCCCTTCGACCGTATCCCGCGCGGTCAGGATTATCCGCCCCACCGAGTCGGCCAGCGCCAGGACGCATACGAACCGGGCCGACCGCTCTTGATCCGGCGTGTTTTCGAGCTGTCGCAGCAGCAAGGCGTTGTTCGCCGCGTCCCCGCTGCCGGCCTCATGAAGGGCGGCCCAGCGGGCACTGACGACGCCGGGCTTGCCGCCCAACGCATCGACTTCCAAGCCGCTGTCGTCGGCCAAGGCCCAATGGCCGGTGCGGCGGGCGTATTCACTGGCCTTCAGGCAGGCATTGGCGCGGAACGTATGGCCAGTTTCGTCGACTTCGCCGGCGTCGGGGAAGGCGGACAAGTCGCGCCATTCCACGCCGTCATCGCCCAGCATGCGGGCGAACTCGGCCGCCTTGCCGCGGTTGTGGGTGGCGACGACCACAATGGGCGGCAGCGTGATCGACGGCGTCATCGGTCGCGTCATGGGGTGACCGACCTCAGTCGGCCGCCGCCGGACGTGCCGCCGGGCACAGCGGTCGGGGAGAGGGCGGGCGCGCCTGGCGTCGGGTCGGTCGCGCTGGCCGCCGTCTCACCGCCAGCGGGGGCGGCGCGGTCGCCCGCCAGCAGGCCTTCACGCTGCACTCTTGGGATCTCGAACAGGAAGCTCTGCTTCGGCCGGCGTTTGACTTCGCCGGTGCGCGGGTCGGTGTACTTATTCACTTCCGGCACGCCGTTGAGGTAGTAGTCCGGGTACCGCTTCATCATCATTTCGTCGAGCGTCGGGTCATCGATTTCGACCTTCGGCTGCAGCACCTTCGGGTCACGGCCACTGGCGGCGATGCGGTCGGTCAGGGCTTTGGGAATCGGTGCGTTGCTGACGATGATTTCCTGTCCGTTGTCGCCGCTGGATCGGGCCGAATTGGCCTCCTGCTCGCGCACGGCGCGGCGGGGCCAGGCGCCGATGCAGACGGTGCTGGTGTTCGGGCCGTTGTAGTAAAAGGCCTGATGACCCTGCCGGCGGGCTTCGATGACGGATTCCACCGCAAGCTGCTTCCGCCCTTTGCCTTCGATCTGCACGTCGCCGGTGTAATCGGCGATGGCGAGCGACCAGTAGGCGCGGTTGGGATCGTCGGCGGGCCTTTCGGCGTCGAGCCGGGTGATGTCGAACTCCGGCGGTGCGACCGGGTCGGGCATCGGCAGCGGCACGAGCAGGCTCTTGGAAAACAGGAACTGGCCTTCGCTGGTCGCCAGCGAACGCACGTAGTCCATGTCTTTGTTCGCCCGGGCGGCCTCGGTGGCGTCGACTGAACGCTCACGCTCGCGGTAGTAGCCGTAGTAAAGCGTGCTCTGGGCCTCGTCGTGGACGACGTAAAACTCGCGACGGCCGGTGGAGGTGATGAGGTTGTCCTTCGACACGCGCGCCTGCTGCACGTGGGCCGGGCCGCCGAAGGTGGCGCACACGATCGTATATTTAGCGTCTTTGGGCGCGATGACGCCCTTGGCCGCCGACGCGACGGGCGAGGCCTGCGGGGCCGTCGGGGTCGGACGCGGCGGCGTACGCGGGGCCGTGTTCGATGAGGCCCCCGGCGACACCGACGGCGAGGCGGACGGGCTGCCCGGCGGGTTGACGACCGGAGCGGGCGGCGTCGCGTCGGGCGACACACCGCCCGACCCGCAACCGCCGACCGCGGCGACAATCACTGCCGCCGACCAGACCGCGGCCAGACGGGCTGTTAAGGATCGGTCACGCGGTGCGGGCGGTGTCGTGTGCATGGGCGGTTCTCACTTCGGTCGGCGGTCTTTAGCGCCTCGGTGGGCGGGCCACGAATTGTAACAAAGAAACGCTGGCCCCGTCACGTGGAATCGGCCGATAACACGGGACCACTCGCGCATGGATGCGGGGGTGTGAACCGTGAAATTGCCATGGAAGGATCGATGATGCCGCAGAAGAAGACCGCCATCCGCCACAGTGCGGTGGCCCCCAAGTCCGTGACCCCGATGACCGCCGCCGCCAAGGCCGCCGTCACCGCCGCCCCGGTTGTCGAAGTCGTGAAGCCCGCCGAAGTCGCCAAGCCGGCTGTCGCCGCCGTGGCAACGCCGGCCGTCGCCAGCCTCCCCGCTTTCCCGGCCGATCAGGTCGAGAAGCTGCGTGGCGCGAGCGTCGAAGTCGCCGTCGAAGCCGCCGAAGTGCTGGCCAAGACGGGCGATGCGCGGGCAATCGCCCCGCTGATCTCGGTGCTGGAAAACGCCGACGGCTATTGCCACGTCGTCACCCGCGCCGCCGCCGCGATGGCGCTGGGCCGGTTCAATGACGCTAAGTCCATTGCCGCCTTGCACATCGCCGCCAAGGATTCGATGGCCGAAGTCAGCCGCGAGGCCGTGTTGGCCCTCGGCCAACTCAAAGCGACGGCCGCCACGGACACGCTGACCGAAATCGCCGGCAACGCCAGCGGCTTCTACGTCAACGTCGTCCGCCACGCCGCCGTCCGCTCGCTCGGCCAGATGAAGGCCAAGGGCGCGAAGTCGGTCCTGGAAACGATCGCCAAGAACGCGTCGGAAGACGCCGCACTGGTCGCCGCCGCCCGTGAGGCGATCGGCCAGCTGTAACGCCCGACCGAAACCGCCCGGCCAAACCGTGCGCCGGACGTGAAATCGAATCGCAAACACCCCGCGTGGTTCATCCCGCGGGGTGTTTGCTTATTCGAGCTCACTCGTCGAATAACGCAGGTAGCCGCGGGACTCGCCCCGCGGCTACCGAACACGAAGCCTGTTTCTGACAGACCCTTAACCCCGTGTTAGCATAAGCCCTAAGGGCATTCCTTAGACTTTTGTACACGATGCACACCGCGACCATGGCGAAGCTGCGGCAACACCGTCTGTTCAATCTCGACCCGATCCGATCGAACCCCTTCGGTCGGCTCGTGGGTCGTCCATTGGAAAAGATGCTGGCGCTGCCGGGCATCAACGGCATCTACGACCGCGTCGCCGCCGACAGCGTGACCGCCGAAACCTTCGCCGAGAAATGCCTGGCCGACATGAATGTCGCCGTGCAGGTGTCGGCCGCCGACCTGCGCCGCATTCCGCGCTCGGGGCCGCTGGTGGTCGTGGCCAATCATCCGTTCGGCGGCGTCGAGGGGTTGGTCCTGGCCAGCGTCATGCTGCGGGCGCGGCCCGACTTCAAGACGATGGTGAACTACCTGCTCGGCCTGATCCCGGAAATGCGGCCGATCTGCGTGTTCGTCGACCCGTTCGGCACCAACAAACAGCAGAACGTTAAAGGCCTGAAAGAATGCCTTTCACTGCTGCGCAACGGCGGTTGCCTGGGCGTGTTCCCGTCGGGCGAAGTCAGCAGCCTGAACCTGAAAAGTCGCAGCATCGAAGACCCGAAATGGTCGACCCACATCAGCGGCCTGATCCGGCGGACCGGCGCGAGCGTGATCCCGATTTACTTCGAAGGCGGCAACGGCCCGCTGTTCCAACTGGCGGGCCTGATTCACCCGCGCTTGCGCACCGCCCTGCTGCCGCGCGCGACGCTCAACCAGCGCGACAAGGCCGTCAAATTGCAGATCGGCCGACTAATCAGCGCCCGCGAGATCGGCAACTTTACGACCGACCAGCAGGTGGCCGATTACCTGCGCAATCGCACGTACGCCCTGGCCGAACGACTGCCGGGCCGGCCGACGTGGGCGCGGCGGCTGAGCGACCGGGCGGGTTTGACCTTCCGCCGCCGGCCGCGCGCCGTCGCACATGCCGTGGACCCGACGCGCCTCGAACGGGAACTGGCCGCGCTTGGCGAACGAGCCCAGCTAGCCCAGTCCGGCGACTTGCGCTGCTACCTGGCCCACGGGAATGCCGCGCCGAACCTGCTGCACGAAGTGGGCCGGCTGCGGGAAATCACTTTCCGCGCGGTCGGCGAGGGCACCGGCCGCCCGGTCGACGTCGACACGTTCGACAACACGTACGAACACCTGCTGGTCTGGAACGCCGTGCGGCGGGAACTCGTCGGCGGCTACCGCTTGGGCCTGACGGATCGGATCGTCGGCCGGCGCGGCAATGCCGGTTTATACATCAGCACGCTGTTCCAGTTGCCCGACGATTTCTTCTTCAAGCTCGGCCCAACGATTGAACTCGGCCGCAGCTTTGTCCGGCGTGAGTACCAGCGCAGCTTCCTGCCGCTGATGCTGCTGTGGAAGGGCATTGGCGCGTTCGTCGCGCGCGAGCCCAAATACCGCTTCCTGATCGGCCCGGTGAGCGTCAGCAACGCCTATTCGCCGCTGAGCCGGGCGCTGATCGAACGATTCATGCTGCGGCCCGAATGCCGTCACGCGATGGCGGACACGGTGCACCCGCGCACGCCGGCGAAGTTCGAAAAGAAGATCGTCCGCCGGGCACGACTGCTCAGCGGCGGCGTCAGCGACTTCGACGACTTGAACGATCTGATCAGCGACATCGAACCCGACGGCAAAAGCGCGCCAATCTTGCTTAAGCAGTACATGAAGCTCGGCGCGCGTGCCCTGAGCTTCAACGTCGACCCTGCCTTCGGCCAGTGCCTGGACTGCCTCTGCGTCCTCGACATGCCTGCCACCGAACGCCGCGTGGCGGAGCGCTACATGGGCAAACAGGAGTTCGGCACATTCCTAGCCGCGCACGGTCAGTAAATTCGGTGTTCCCAACGTCGCCGGATATCGCGAAAAAATATTACCTTCCTTGGCACCCGTATACAGCGCGGACTGTGATCCCAGCGCCCGCTTAACCAGCCAAGACGATGCTCGCATTGGCTGGCTGCTTCAGAACAGCCTCGGTTTTCCCAGCTTGCGTCGGATGACCTGGATCTGACCGACGTGCATGCTCATGTGCATCGGCACCATCAAGGCGAGTTGGCCGAGCGTTGGGGCGAAGGCTTGAAAGTCCTGCGGGGACGGTTTTCCCAAGTCGGCGTCGCTCATGACCCGGACGCCTTCGATGGTCGCGTCGACAAGGGCCTCGTAAGCGTCGAGCAGTTCGGCTTTGCTCGGGAACTGGTTCGGGTCGTCGCTTGTAGGCGAGCCTTTGGCGTCGCCTTGGGTTTTCGGCGGCAGCGTGATCGTGACGGTGGGAGCGATCGCTCGGGTCATATCGATGGTGGTGCGGAGCAGGTGGGCGAGCTGGTACGCCGCGTGGTTCGCCGCGGGCACTGGCCGGACGAACATGTCGGCATCGTTGAAGTCGGCCAGGTGCATTCGCAGCATGCCGCGGCCGCG
>DASVSC010000098.1:0-6218 GCA_036388295.1 Tepidisphaeraceae bacterium
CCGCCACGGCCGCGGCGTGGCCGGCGCGGTGGTTGAAGTGAAGGTCGGCGGTGACGACCAGCCGCACGTTAAACCGCCCCGAGCGCGCGCTCGAAAAACTGCCGCCAGTTCTCGCCCATCACGCCGCGCGCGGCCGTGTCGTCGAGGCCGGCGTTGCGCAGCGCCGTGTACAGCTTCGGCAGGTCAGCGCTGGTGTAGATTTCCTGCGGGATGTTGTCACGGCCGAGCCCGCCGTCCATGTCCGTGCCGAGGCCAACGTGCGTCGCGTCGCCGGCCAAATCGCAGACGTGCAGCACATGGCGGACGACGTCGTCGAGTGTTGCGCGACGTTTACCGAACTCGGCGGCGGGCAGGAGGAACTTGTCGTAGAAGTTGATGCCGACCATGCCACCGTGCTCGATGATGCGTCGGATCATGGCGTCCGTCAGGTGGCGCTCGCGCGGATCGTCGCCGACGATCGCCCGGCAGTTGCTGTGCGACGCGATCATCGGCCGGGCGATAATGCCGGACAAATCCCAGAACGACTGCTCGGCCAGATGCGAAGCGTCGTGGATCAGGTTCAGGCGGTCGATTTCGCCCGCCAGCGTTGCGCCGTCGGGCGTCAGCGGTCCGGGCTGGCCGGTGCCGCCGGCGTAGCGCGTGGCGAGCCAGGACATGCCGATCACCCGCACGCCGGCGGCGGCGAAGAAGGCCAAGTCGTCGGGCGTGCGGATGGCGTCGGCGCCTTCCATCAGCAGCACGGCGTCGGCGGCGGTGGCGTCGCCGCGCAGGCCGTTGATCTGGATCTCGCCGGCGATGTGCCACTGCTGGTAAATGGCCAACTGCACGCGCGCCATCGCGTACGCCTGGTCGGCCGTCGCGTAGCCGGCGCCGCCGTTGAAACTGGGCTCGCAGAAGATGGCGGCGCACAAATGGGTGACGCCGCCGGCCCGTAGATCGGGCAGGCCGACGGTGGCGATCTCGCCCTCGACCATCGGCTGCATTTCGGCGCGCTGCAGCGGGTCGCGGCCGCGGCAGGCGTTCATGGCCAGGTCGAGGTGGGCGTCGAAGACGTAGAGCGGCGCGGTCACGCGTTCGGCTCCGGGTCCGGTCGCACGGCCTCGTCGGCTTCGGGCGTCGCCGTCGGTTCATCGACCGCATGGTCCGTCGCCGTCAGCCCGACGGATTCCGGCGCTTCGGCGGCGGCCCGCGCCTTCGCTTCACGCACCTGCTTGGCCTTGGCGGCCAGTGCGTCTTCCTGTTCCGGCAGGTCTTTCAGGGAGTTCAGGCCGAAGACTTCGAGGAACCGCTTCGTCGTCCCGTACAGGATCGGCCGGCCCGGCTCTTCGGCGCGGCCGGCGATTTTGACGAGGTGTTTTTCCATCAGCCCGCGAATCGTTTCGCCACACGCCACCCCGCGGATGGCTTCGACGTTCACGCGCAGGATCGGTTGCTTGTAGGCGATGATGGCCAGCGTTTCGATCGAGGCGCGGGTCAGCTTCGCGTCGGCCTCTTTCTGCTGGTGCCGCTTGATGATCTCAGCGAAGACCGGCAGCGTGAGCATCTGGTAACCGCCGGCGACCTGCTCGATGTGGAACGAACGGCTTTGCTCCGCGTACTGGCGGTTCAATTCGCGTACGGCGTCGCGCACCGGCTTGACCGACTTCACCTCCAGCAGCTCGGCCAAGCGGGCGGCGGTCAGCGGGTGGTGCGTGGAAAAGAGCAAGGCTTCCAGCGACGACAGATCGACGTGTGCGGCCTCGGCGGGCGCTTCGGGCGTCGCGACCGCGGTGGCCGCGGCGTCGGGCTCTGCGGCGTCGGGTTCGGCGGCGACGTGGCCGTCGGGGGATTCTTCGGGTTCGGCGGGCGGGGCGTCGGGTTCAGTCACGCGGGGTAATCTATCGGCTCGCCTGGCGCAAATCACGCGATGGCCGCGGGTGTGAACCCGCGCGAGAACCTTGCGCCCTGAAGCCGACCCTCGAACTTGAGGCGGTATCGCGCGGGTTTACACCCGCGGCCAAACCTACCCGCCGGTCTGTTGCTTCATCAACAGCAGGTAGCCGATGACGGCGACCGCCACCAGCGCGGCGATCGACAGGAAAATCGCGACGGCCAGCATCACCGTGAAGCGTGTCGCCTGCTTCATCAGCACCTGCTGCAGATCGTTGTCGCGGCTGCTCATGTTGTCGCGCAGGCTTTCGATCATCTGCGCCCCGGCCGTGGTGCTGCGGCCGATGTCGTGCATGGTCGTGCCGACGCTGTGCAGGTTGTTGGCGATCTGTTCGTCGGTCTGGCGGGCGCGGTCCATGCGGTCGTTCAGGCCGTCAAGGGCTTCGTGCTGGGCGGCGGACGACTTGCTGACGTGGTCCAGGATCTCCGTCAGACGCTGCTGGTTCGAATGCTGGGCGGCCAGTTCCTGGTGCAGGGCCTTGAGGGTTTCGCCCTGGATGCGCGAGTTTTCGGGCAGCTGTTCCAGCACGGCCGGCAGGCGGCTGAGGTGTTCGAGCAGCTGGTCCTGGCGGTCGCTCTGCTTTTCCAGGCTTTCGCGGATGCTCGACATCAGTTCCGTGAGCGTGCCGAAGCCGTTCTGCAGGGATTCCAGGGCCGCGTTCTGCTTGGCGAACGGGTGGAAAAGACTGCTGCGCGGCGTGTGCGACAGGGCCCGGCCGTCGGGCGACAAGTCGGGCAGATCGCCGTGCAATACGTCGGACTTGCGGAACCAGCTTCGGACGCGCGTCAGCAGGGTTTCTTCGGCCATGAATCGTGCCCTTGAGTGTGAACGGCTTCGGCTAGCGAGTTTTGACGGTCGGTCCGGCGAACTTTAGCATCGCCGGGCTATGAATCAATCGGTCCGGATGATTCTGCTCGCGCTGCTGCTGGCCGGCGGCTGCGACCAAGCCGGGCCCGCCTCGAGGCGTGACGGGATCGTCTCGCTGACGCCCGCCGGCACGGACCTGCTGGTGGCGATGGGCCTGGGCGACCGCGTCGTCGGCGTCAGCCCGTTTGAGGCCAACGAGGATTTGCGCCGCCGGCTGCCCAAGGCGGGCGATTACCTTCACATCGACTGGGAAACGCTGGCGGAACTGCGGCCCGCTTACCTGGTCGTGCAGGGCAAGCGCGACCGCCTGCCGCCGGGCACGCGGGAGAAGTGCGACGCCCTCGACATCCGGGCCGTGATCCTGCAGATCGACCGCCTGGCCGACATCGAGGCGGCCGTCGAACAACTCGGCGCGAGCATAAGTGGCGCGACAGGCGGCCCGGCGTTGCTGCAGTCGTTGCGGGCGCGTGAACAGAAGGTGAAACAGCACGCCCCAAAAGCCCGCGTGCCGACGCTGCTGGCGTTTTCCGACAGCGGCACGCAAACGGTCGGCCGCGAAACGTTCATCGACGACGCGCTGACCCTGGCGGGTGGAGAAAACGTGGTGACGGCGGCGGGCTATCCGACGCTGGACGCGGAGAAGCTGGCGTCGCTGCGGCCGAAGGTGGCGTTCCTGCTGCTGCCGGGCGGGACGGGCGAAGGCGTCGCCCGTGCCGAAGCCGCGCTGCGCACGGCGGGGCTGTCGGCCGACGTTCCCGTTCACGCCATCACGCAGCCCGACGCGCTGCTGCCCGGCACGTCCGCCTGGCGATTGGCCGAGATGATGGCGGCCCACTTGCGGGACGGATCGTGAAGCGGCTCGATGGCGCGCGCTTCGCCCGGTTAATCGTGATCGCCGTCGGCGTCTGGGTCGTCGCCGCCGTCGTCTGCACGCTCGGCGGGTCGACCGGCTCGTTCGGCCAGGTCAGCGGCAGCATCGCCCGGCTGCGCTGGACGACGCACGTGCTGCCTGCGTCGCTGATCGGCGCGAGCCTGGCGGCGGCCGGCGTGGCATACCAGGCCGTGCTGCGCAACCCGCTGGCCGACCCGTACCTGCTCGGGGCCAGCAGCGGGGCGATGCTGGCGACGTACCTGTGGCGTATGCCGCTGGTGGCGGCGCTGCCATGGGTCGGCGGTTGGTCACCGCACGCGTTCTCACTCACTGGCGCGCTGTTGGCCGTCGGCGCGGTGATGTGCGTCGCGCGACGCGGCGGCCGGATCGACCCGGTGACGGCCGTGCTGGCCGGCGTCATCGTCAACGCCCTGTGCGGCTCGGCGTTCATGCTGCTCAACGCGATCTACCGCGATCTGCCCGGCAGTGGCGGCATGATGGCGTTCCTGGCCGGCGACATTCAGACGTCGGCGGCCACGCGCGACGTGTGGATCAGTGGCATCCTCTGCGGCGGTTCACTGTTGGCCCTGGTGCCACTCGCCGCGTCATTAAATGTCATTCGATTAAGTGAAGACGAGGCCGCATCGCTCGGCATCCGCGTGCACCGCGTCCGATGGATCGCGCTCGGCTTGGCATCACTCATGACGGCGGCGTCGGTAGCGATCAGCGGGCCGATCGGGTTTGTCGGCCTGGTCTGCCCGCACATCGGCCGCTGGTTCGTCGGCAACGACAACCGCCGACTGCTGATCGTCTCGATGGCGCTCGGCGCGTCGCTCCTGGCCCTGGCTGATTTATTGGAGCGCGTGCTGCTGGATCGGCTCGGGACGCTGGTGCCAGTGGGCGTGATTACGTCGCTCATCGGCGCGCCGTTCTTCCTGCTGCTCCTGCTGCGGGGCCGCCGATGAGCGCGATCCTCTCGGCTAGCGCGGTGTCCGTTGCGCTCAGCGGGCGCGAGGCATTGACGGGCGTCGGTCTGGATCTGACGCCGGGCCGAATGACGGTGCTGATCGGGCCGAACGGCAGCGGCAAGACGACGCTGCTGCGCGCGCTGCTCGGCCACGTGCCGGCTGCCGGCGACATCCTCTGGCTCGGCCGGCCGTTGTCAGAATGGTCGTCGCGTGAGCTGGGACGTCTGGTCGCGTACCTGCCGCAGACGCCGACGTTCGAGCCGGGCGACCGCGTGCTGGACGTGCTGCGCCTCGGCCGCATGCCGCACGGCGGCTGGCTGGGTTTGGACCACGCGGCGGACGACGCGATCATCGACACCGTCGCCGCCGACTTATCGCTGCGTGATCTGCTCGACCGCCGCGTCGAAACACTCTCCGGCGGCCAACGCCAACGCGTGTTCCTCGGCCGGGCGCTCGCGCAGCAGCCCAAAGCGGTGCTGCTGGACGAGCCGGCCACGTATCTGGACCTGCGCCACCAGGTCGATCTTTACACCCTGCTCGGCCAACAGACGCGCACCCGCGGCTTGGCCGTGCTGATGGCGAGTCATGACGTCAACCTAAGCCTGGTGCACGCGGACGAGGCGATCATCCTGAAGGCCGGCCGAGTGGTCGCGCAAGGCGAGGTCGATCGTGTGATGACAGAGGCAACGCTTAGCAACACGTTCGACGTCCCGATCCGCCGTGTAAGGGACGGCGAGCGGGCGATCTTCGTTATTTGAGCGACCGCGGGCAGCGTCGCATCGTCACAGGAACGCTACGAATTATACGCCCCTCGCGTACTGCGTCGGGTCGGGCACGCCGGCTTCGACGAAACCTTTGTGGCGTAGCAGGCACGAATCGCAATGGCCGCAGGCCAGGCCGGCGGGTGTCGGGTCGTAGCACGAATGGGTCGATTCGTACGGCACGCCCAGCGCGGTGCCCCGGCGGATGATTTGCGCCTTCGTCCAACGCAACAGCGGCGAGCGGACCGTGAACGCGGTGCGCGTCGTGCCGAGGCGGGCCATCGCCTGGAAGGCTTCCACGTATTCCGGACGGCAATCGGGGTAGCCGCTGTAGTCGAGCGCGTTCACGCCGATGAAGACGTCGTCGCACTTCAGCACTTCCGCCCAGGCGAGGGCGTAGCTGAGGAAAATGGTGTTGCGAGCCGGCACGTAAGTGATGGGCACGCTGCTGTTCATTGCGGCTTCGTCGCGGTCCTTCGGGACGGCGGTGTCGCTGGTCAGGGCGCTACCCCCGAAGACACGGAGGTCAATCGTCACCACGCGATGCTCGGCTACCGCGTACCGCTCGGCGAGGATTTTTGACGCCTTCAATTCGTTGCGGTGCCGCTGGCCGTAATCGAAGGCCATCGTGTACAGCGGCGAATACCCCTCGGTGACGGCCAGGGCGAGGCAGGTGGCCGAATCCAGGCCGCCGGAGAGCAGAACGATGGCAGGGCGAGGGGGCATCGGCGATGAGTATACGAACAACGTCGTTTGGCATCCGCAAGCATTCGGAAAAGAAGGATGAACCACGAAGGCGCGAAGGGCACGAAGAGACTCTC
>DASVSC010000099.1:0-17988 GCA_036388295.1 Tepidisphaeraceae bacterium
CCCCCCCGGCCGCTTTGTTTGGAATGAGCCGCAGATGGACGCAGATGGACGCGGATAAGAGCAAGACGGAAGAAGGATGAACGCCAAGACGCCAAGACGCAGAGAAGAAGAAAAAGCCAAAGCTTCTCTGCTTATCTGCTCTTGGCGTTCAACGTATTCTTGCCTTATCTGCGTTCATCGGCGTCCATCTGCGGCCACTCATCAATGCCTTACCGCTTAATCCGCGCCGAGCCGCCGCCGGCGACGTGGATCAGGTCGTCGAGTTCGATCTGGCTGCTGTCGCCGCGGGTGCTCATCAGCATCGCGCCGTGGGCGACGCCGAGGTTGACGCACTGCTGCGGGTCCTGGCCGGTGAGGAAGCCGTAGGTGAAGCCGCTGGCGAAGCCGTCGCCGCCGCCGACGCGGTCTTCGATTTCCAGGTCCGCGAAGCTCAGGCCGTCATAGAACTTACCGTCGGCCCACATGATGGCGGACCAGTCGTTGATCAGGGCGGTCTTCACGCCGCGAAGGGTCGTGCCGACGATTTTGATGTTCGGGAAGTCTTTGACGACCCGTTCGACCATCTTCTTGAAGGCCCCGGTGTCGAGCTCGTTCTTTTCGATGTCGACGCCCTCGGCGTGGTAGCCGAGGACCTTTTCGAAGTCTTCCTCGTTGCCGATCAGGCAGTCGATGTACGGGACGAGCGGCTTGGTCGTCTCAATGGCTTCTTTGCTGCTCCAGAGCTTGCTGCGGAAGTTGAGGTCGTAGGAGACGATAGTGCCGGCCTCATGGGCGGCCTTCACGGCCTCGGCGGCGACGGCGCGGGTGCTTTCACTAAGGGCCGAAAAGATGCCGCCGGTGTGGAGCCAGCGGACGCCCTCTTCTTTGAACAGCTTGTTCCAGTCGATGTCGCCGGGCTTGATGGCGGCGGTAGCACTGTGGCCGCGGTCGTACAGCGTGGTCGAGGCCCGCTTGCCGTGGCCGACTTCAGTGAAGTTCAGGCCGATGCGGTCCTTTTTGCCGACGCCGTCGTACTTTTTGACCACCGCGTGGCTAACGTCCATGCCGACGGCCCGGGCGTGGTTGAGGATAATTTTGCCCATCGGGCTGGTGTTGGTGCCGAAAACGGCCCCGGTCCGCAGGCCGAGGCGGGCCAAGGCGTAGGCGACGTTGTACTCGCCGCCGCCCACCCAGACTTCAAGGCTGGGAGCGAACTCCACACGGCCGTGGCCAGGCGGGCTGAGGCGGATCATGACCTCGCCGAGCGAAACGAGGTCGTATTTGCAGCTTTTGGCGTCGCGGATGGTGATGGCCATGATCGTTTCCTTTGCTAATCCGGTTCGATTGGGGAACGGAAATGTACCCGCCGCCGGGCGGGTGTCCACGGGGCTGCGGGGGCTGAACCGGCGTTGACGTGGGTTTGACAGCGTTTTTCCGCACCGATATCGTTCAGGTTTCACTCTACTCTGACAAGGAGCCCCAGATGGCATTACCGGAATTCGAACAGCTCAAGGCGATGATCCTGGAATCGGAAGACGACGTGGCCAAGGCCGTCGGCGGCAACAAAGCGGCCGGCACGCGTGCCCGTAAGAAAATGCAGGACATCAAGTCCGCGGCCCAGGAAGTGCGTAAGAAAATCCTCGAAGGCCGTGGCGGCGAAGGCGGCGACGCCGGCAGTGCCACCGACGGCAATTCCGAAACCGCCCCGACCGCCGACTAAGCAACGTCGAGTCGCCCTGTTTAGCCGGCGGACGGGTCTGCCGTTCCTCCCATGGAACGGCGGGCATGCCCGCCGGCTTAAACGGGATGTTCATCGATTTTGACCCGCCCAGGACGCCGCCATGCCGCCTAGTTTCCTCATCGACCTCAGCACCATCGACTTAAGCGCCACGTTGTTCGGCCCGGAAACGATCCGGGAGCTCAATCCGCAGCGCGGGGCGATGGAGCATTTGAACGCGATCGTCTGGGCGGACGGCGACAAGGGCCAAATTATCGGCCGCAAGGACGTGGGCGAGGACGAGTTCTGGATCCCCGGCCACATTCCCGGCCGGCCGCTGCTGCCAGGCGTGATCATGCTGGAAGCCGCCGCCCAGGTGGCCAGCTTCTACACGAAGAAATACGTCGGCTGGCCCGGCTTCATCGGCTTCGGCGGCCTCGGCGACACGAAGTTCCGCGCCGAAGTGAAACCCGGCCAAACGCTCTACATCCTCAGCCAACTCACCGGCCACCGCCACCGCCGCATCACCTGCAACGCACAAGGCGTGGTGAACGGCAATTTGGTTTTTGAAACGAGCATCATCGGCACGCAGATGTAAGATATCCGGACGGACCAAACGCCGTCAGCTTCAGGTGCCGAAATGATTGACCGCAGCCTTATCGAAGACATGTTCGCCAAGGCTGATACCCACAGACATCGTTGGAACATTCGTGACTCGTGCCTTTGGAGCTACTTTTTCAGCGGCGAAGATCGGTCCGTACTGATGGAGCTTGTCGACCACCTAGCGAAGCAAAATTATACGTTTGCAGGGACGCTCGAACCCGATCCTGAGGATGATCATCCGATTCTCTTTGTGCAATTGGATCGCGTCGAATCGCACACGGTAGAGACATTGATCGCCCGCAATATTGCATTGTCGGCCGTTGCGGACGATTTCTGCGGTGCTGTCTATGATGGAATGGAAGTCGGGCCTGCTAAGTAGCTCGAAGCAGTCTTCTAACTCAATCTATTCGCATGGATGCGACCCGCCTATTCGATCTCCCGCTTTGCGTCATCGACGTCGAAACTACCGGCGCGAGCATCGCCTACGGCGACCGCGTGACTGAAATTGGCGTCGCCCGCATCGAAGGCGGGCAGGTCGTCGCCACCTACCAGCAACTGCTCAATCCCGGCCGGCCCGTCAGCCCCGGGGCGGCGGCCGTCACGGGCATCACCAATGACATGCTGGTCGACCAGCCGACCTTCTGCGACGTCTGGCCAGGCGTGCGGGCGATGCTCAAAGACACGGTCCTCATCGGCCACAACGTTCACTTCGACATTGGCTTCTTCGACGGCGAATGCCGCAAGCTGGGCAATCCGCTGCGGGGTGAAGTGGGCGAGTACGCGCTGCTCGACACGCTTCGGCTGGCCAACAAACAGTTCGGCCGCGGCGGGAACGGGCTGCAGAAGCTGGCGGCCCGTTTAGAAGTCGCTGTCAGCACCGCCCATCGCGCCCTCGCCGACTGTTTGACAACGTTCGCGGTGTTCGAAAAGATGATCGCCTTCCGCGGCGGATGGGATCTGACATTAGCCCAGGTGCTGGCGATGCAGGGCGGCCCGAGCCGCCCGCCGGCCGACCCGGTGCGGAAGCAAATCGTCGCCGACGAAGTGGCCGTCTCGCTGGTCGCCGGGCAGCGGGTCTGCATCACCTACCGCGACGCAACGGGCAAGAACAGCCAGCGGGTCGTGACGCCCATGTACGTCCGCCGAATCCGTGGCACGCAGACGCTCTACGCCCATTGCCACCTGCGCAACGAGCAGCGGACGTTCAAGCTCGACCGCATTCTCGCCGCCATCCCGGCCGTCGATGAATCCCTTGAAGCCGACGGGCCCGAACTTCCGTACAATCAGGCCTATGCCGAATCTGAATCTGAATGAGCTGGGCAAGCGGTCGGTGATCACGCCGCAGCAGATCGACGAGCCGCGCACGATTCTGGAAGCATTTCCGAACCCCCGGCCGGACCGGGATTACGAAATTAAGTTCGTCTTTCCCGAGTTCACCAGCGTCTGCCCCGTCACCAGCCAGCCCGATTTCGCGACGATCACCGTCACGTACGTGCCGAACGAGCTGTGCGTGGAGATGAAGAGCCTGAAGCTCTACTTCTTCGCTTACCGCAACAAAGGCATCTTCTATGAAGGTGTCACCAACACGATCCTGGACGACCTTGTAGCGACGGTCCGGCCGCGAAAAATGACCGTGACCGGCGAGTTCGCCGTCCGCGGCGGCACGGCCGGCATTGTGACGGTGCATTACCCGTTCACGAAAACCGGCTGACCTGTCGGGTTCCCTCTCCCGTTGGGGCCAACTGGAAAGGGAACGAATACTTACCGGTTGACCCGGACGACCTTCAGCTTCTCGTCGCCGGACACGTAGTAGAACGCGCCGTCGGTGATCTGCCATTCATTCGCCACGATGCCGCTGGTGTCGCGGAGGGTGGGGCGTTGTTCCAGCAGGCCGCTTTCGACGCCTCCCTCGGTGATCGTGCGGCTATAGATCTGGAGCTGAATCGCCGGCAGCTTCTCGGCCACGGCGTTGGCCATGTTGAGCTGGCTGACCTGCACGACGTAGTCCTGGGTCAAAATCAGGTCGCGTGTGGGCTTGCGGTCGCCGGCGCCGGGCATGGCGGCCCAGCCGGCGTCGGGACGGTCCAGGTCGTATGCCGCGAGCGAGCGTTGGCCGGTGATGTAAAAGTTCCGGCCGTTGGCGGTGATGGTCAGCGGGTGACCCTCCGGATCGCTGCCGCGGGGGCCGTAGGCGATCTCTGCGGCGCGGGCGTCATTGGTGGTGATCGGCCGGAGCGTGCGCAAGTCGTACGCGTGCACCGACTGCTGCCCGTTGCGGCTGTTGTAGACCGCCAGCACGCGGTTGCCGGCAATGACAAACTGGTCGTCCGCGCCGCTGGCGATGAACGGCTGGTCGCCGGGGTTGGTCGGCGGTGCGACGTCGCGGCGGCGGTCGCCGTCAGCCGGCTCGTACAAATCGGTGCCGACCAGCCGGCCCGCCAGCATCGTCACCAGCATGCCGTCGGGCGACAGGGCCAGGTTCACCAGCCCGCCGGCCTGGGGGTTCGTGTTGCCGTCGTAGGTCTTGTGCTGCAGTGTCTGGCCAGTGACGGCGTCGAAGACGTAAACCTCGCTGCCGGTCACAGGGCCGTCGCTGAAGCTGACGGCAATAAAGTCGTCGTTGCTCAGCAAACGGCCCGCGGGCAGATCGCTGACGCGCGCCTGCCAAGCCGTCTGGCCCGTTGCCAGGTCGATCGCGAGCAGGCGGCCGGTGTTCGTGGAGACGACGACGCGGTCGCTCAGCACGCGGAACAGGGCGAACTGCTCTGCCGAGGCGACGGCGGCTTGTTCATCGTCCGATTCGGCGGCATTCTGGCGGACACCGCCGCGCCGCGCGCCTCCCCACGGCCGGCCGAAGCCGCCGACGCGGTTGTTAATGATCGGCGGAACGCCGTTGACGTCCAGTTCATTTTCGGCCGGCTTCTCGGTGGCCGTGCCCGGCGTCAGGTCGGACGGCGACAGGCCGTTGGCCGCGACGCTCCAGAGCACTTTCCCGGCAGCATCAATGGCGACGACTTCGCCCGCGGCGACGACGACAAGCGTGTCACCGACGAAGCCGCAGCCGACCGGCGCGGCGGTCGGGGCGGCGGCCGACCAGGCGACAGCGCCGCTGTCGCCGGTGATGACGCCGATGCGGCGGTCCTTGCCATACACCACGACGCGGTTGCCGCGCAGGATGTCGGTCTGTTGCCCGATGACCGCGGTGGCGAGGCCGATTTCTTCGGCCGGGCGGAGCGGCGGCTTGGTGAAGTCGCCGCCGGTGCTGGTGCGCGGCGCGCCGAACGTCGGCAGCGCCAGCTTCTGGGCGTCGGCGCGATAGGCATCGAGGGCCGCGACCGCTTCGGCCAGCGTCGTCGCCGCAACGGGCCGGCCGTCCGGCAGTGTCAGCGGCTGCACCAGCTTCGCCAGCGGGGCGCGGTCCTTCGCCTGCCGCAAGCGCACCTGCGCGGTGGCGACTTGGTTCGGGACCATCAGGTAATTGCGGGCGAGGGCCTGCAGGACGATCTGACGGCGTTCGTTCGACAGATCCCGCTTCAGCAGTTGCCGCAAGGTCTGCGTGGCGAGGCGCGGTTGGCGGACCTGTTCGTACTGCTCGGCCGCCAACTGCAGCACGTCGGGCGTGAGCGACGCCGCCGGATACGTCTCGGCCAGCGCAACCAGAGTCGCCGGGTCGGGTTTGTCGGCCTGTTTGATCTGGGCCAGTTGCGCGGTGGCGGCGGCTTCGTACGGCGCGTAGACGGACGCCCCGTGCTGGCGAATCAAATCTCTGATGGCGGCGGTGGCTTCAACGCCCGCCACGCTCGGCCCGCTATGGCCGGCCACGGGTGTGGACCGCCAGGCCGGGTTGGCCAGAATTTGCTGGTGCAGCGCGACTTCGTCCGCCGCCCGCCCGGCCGCGCGGTGAACGGCGGCGCGGCTGAGGCGGACCCGAACGTGCTGCTGCGGCGTGCTGGCGGCGGCAGTCGCGCGATCAAACAAATCGCTTGAGATAGCAGAGTCATTGTCGCCGCGCGGCGGCTTAACGGCGAAGTTGGAGGCGATCTCGAACAACCGGTCGCGTGTCGGGCCGGGCGTCAGTTTCGGCAATCCGCCGAGCCGTTCGGCCGCCGCGTCCAGCCGCGCCAGCGCCGGCCGCGGTTGGCCGGCCGTGAAGAGCAGTTCGGCGTAGCGCAGGTAAGCCTCAACGTCCTTCGGGTCATTAGCCAATCGCGCGTCGAGCTTTGCCGTCGCCACGGCGAGGTCGGCGTACACGTTCACGCGCGAGGGCCCGGCGATGATCAGCGTCTCTGGCGTGGCCAACACGTTGCCGGGCGATTCTTCTTCGTCCCATTTGCCCTGCGACGGGTATTCGGATTCGGTCTTGAACGATTGAAGTCCGACGCGGTAGAGGCGCTCGCCCGTGGGCACCAGAACCGAATCGGCCGACAAGAACGGCCGGCCGCGGATGGAGTCGTCTGCGCCGTTCGTTCGGTCGTCGGCGGCGGGAAAGGTCTTGTACCGGCCGTCGTTGTCCACCAGCGACTTGGCCGGGTCGTAGGTTTTCCACGGCACGCGGAAGAGGGTGGACGGGTTGGTCAGCAGCAGCCAGTCGCCGACCACGCCGACAATGGATTGGACGGCCGGAAATTTTGCGTCGAGCTGCCGCGGGATTTCGCGCAGCACCGTGCCGTCGGCTGCGTCGACGACGTAAATCTGCTTGCTGTCGACCGGCAGCGCGAACACGCGGCCGCCGGTCACCACGGGCGGCGACAGCGCGAACGGCTTGATGCCCGGCGTGCGCGGGCGGATGAACATGCGGCGCGGGTCCGCGACGACCGGCGGGCGGTCGTACACGTTCAGCCACTGCACCGACCCGTCGGCCGTCGCCAGGCAGGCGAGCGCGCCGAGGTTCGTCAGCACGAACAGCCGCCCGTTGGCCAAAGACACCGCGGCGGTGCTGGCGGTGCCGAACTCGCCGACGTTGTCGATGTCCGTCAAACGTGACGTACTGGCGACGTAGCTGGCCCAGCGGAACGCGCCGTCGGCCAAGCCGAGCGCGACGACATAGCACTCGTCGAACTGGTTGCCGCGATTGGCGTTGACCAGGGCGTACACGCTGTCGCCGTCGACCACGGGCGTGCCATAAAAGACGCCTTCACGCAGGTTGTTCAGGTCGTCCGGCAGCTTCAGACGGGCGACGGACGTGGCCCATACGGGGCGGCCCGTGAGACGGTCGAGGCAGACGACCTGGGGCGGCTGTGACTGCGCGTAGCCGACGGTATTGGCGGCCAGCGAATCGTACTGGCCGAGCAGAGCGATGACGCCCTGTTCGGTCACGCTGACGCCCGACTGCTTCCCGCGGGGCGTGGGGGCGGCATTGATAGAGAACGCCCCCCCTTTGTCGCCCGGATGCGACTGCTGCCAGCCCGGCAAGGGCAGGCCACTCGACAGGTTGATGGCCCAGACCCGGGCATTGTCGGAAAAGTAAAGCGTGCCGCCGTCGACACTCGGCAGCACGCCGGTGAGCTGGCCACTGCGGCGTTCCAAGGCCGTCCGTTTCTGGTACTCGCGCATCACGGCCGCGTTCCGGGCGGTGCGCGGCAGGGTGCCGGGCAGGTCGACGGCGAACATGCGGGCGCCGCCGCCGCTGATCTGTTCCGGCACGGCCGAGGCGCTGGCGTTGCCGAACGGGACGGGCCAGTCTTCGGAACGAAAGCCGCCGGCCGTGGGGACGGCTGTAGCGAGCGCGGCGTCGAGAATATCGGTAGCCTTCGCGTCCTGGCCGGCGACGCGGACGATTGCGTCGGGGAAACGGGTTCGCAGTTCATCAAGGGCCTTGCGCGCCTCATCCGTACGGCCGGCCTGGTGCTGGGCCAAGGCCGTTTGCAGCAGCACCCGCGGGCGCTCGGCCACGAGAGCGGGATGCCCGTCCAGCAGACGTCGGCCGACGGCCGCGGCGGCGGCGAACTCGCCGGCTTCGAAGTCGGTTGCCATCACGCGCAGCGCCGCATCGCGGCCCGCGTCGGTGACGAAATACAAGTTCATCACCCGCCCCGGCACACGCGGGTCATCGCCGGCCGTTTCGAGCAGATCGCGGGCGGTGTCTTCGAAGCGCCGGCGGTACGCCGCCAAACCTTCCTCGGGCCACTTGCCAATGTTTTCCTGTGCGACGCGCGCGGCGGAGACGTATTGGATCGGCTTGCCCGCGTCGTAACGGCTGGGGATGACGCGGTCGGCGAATTTGGTGGCGATCTCCTGGTAGACGTCGGCGGCCTTGTCCCACTGCTTCTGCCGTTCCAATCGGCCGGCCAAGTCGAACTTCTCGACGGCCACGCCGCTGTCACGCACATAAATGGATGACTCGGCCGCGCCGGCTTCAGGCGTGGCGGCCTCGTTCTGCGCCCGGACGTAGGCCGGCAGCAGCGCGAGCAGGAACAGAGCGGGACGGGCGTACGGCAAACACGATCGCATGAACGACCTCGCGAAGGTTGGCCGGCGGACGCAGGCGGCTAGCCGGCGTCCGGCGCGGCGGGGGGCCGCAGATACTTTAACCACAGCGGCGCGAGTCGATCCACTTCGATCCGTGAAATGTGCGATTTGTCCGACCAGATCGCCCGCTCCAGCGCCCGGTGCGCCGGGCAGTCCGCCAGCCGGGCCGGCTCGGCGACGGCCAGTTCGATCGCCCGTTTGATCAGTGTGACTGCATTGGCGGACGCCGCCTGGATGTTGGCGATGATCTCGTCCAGCACGGCGGTCGTGCCCGGCGGTTCAGGGGCCACGTCGACGGCCGGCGGCGGGGCTTGTTTCCACGAATCGTAGTCCGTGACCAGGGCAACCAAGGCGTAGGCGATCTCCGCTTCCTTGGCCAGCTTCGTCTCGGGCATGGCCGTCATGCCGATCAGGTCGCCGCCCCAAAGGCGGTGCATGTGCGACTCGGCCCGCGTGGAAAACGCCGGGCCCTCCATCGCCACGTAGCAGCCGCCGGCGTGGGCCTTGGCCGAGCCGCCCTCGGCCGCGTCGGCCAGCAGCTTCTGCAGCACGGGGCAGAACGGCTCGGCGAACTCCACGTGCACGGCGGCGTTGTCGAAAAACGTGCCAGGCCGGCGGGTCTTGTCGATGAGCTGGTCGCAGATGACCAGATCTCGCGGGGCGTACTCCTGCCGCAGTGAACCGACGGCCCCGCTGGCCAGAATGTGCGTGACGCCAAGCTTTTTCAAAGCGAACAGGTTCGCCCGGTACGGCACCTGCGACGGATTCAGCACGTGCCCGATGCCATGGCGCGGCAGCAGGAAGACGCGCGTGCCGTGCCAGTCGACTTCGGCGATGGGGGCCGACGTCGGGCCGAAGGGCGTGTCGATCACGTTGATGCCGGCGACGGTTTCCAGCCCGAATAGCCCGCCGATCCCGGTGCCGCCAATCACGCCAATGCGGAACTCGCTCATAACGACCCTTGTCCGGCGGGAGGCCGGGTTTGTCAATCAATCCGATCCGGCGTCGACCGCCGCAGATTTGGGCAACGTCATGCCACTCGTTGCCGTAAACTCTTAGCAGCCGATGACACCCGCCGACCCCGCCCGATTGCTGGAAGCCTGGTTCGAACGAAAAGGGTGGCAGGCGTTCGACTTCCAACGGCAAGCCTGGCGCGCCTACATCGCCGGCCAAAGCGGCTTGGTGCACGCGCCGACGGGCAGTGGCAAAACGCTGGCCGTCTTCGGCGGGCCGCTGATCGAACGGCTGGCCGAGGGCGTCACGCCGGCCGCCGTTGGCAAGCGCTTGCGCAACACCACTGAGCCGTTCCGCGTGCTATGGATCACGCCGCTGCGCGCCCTCGCCAGCGACACCGCTCAGGGATTGACCAAAGTGGCCGCGGAGTTGGGGCTGAACTGGTTGGTTGAACTACGCACCAGCGACACCAGCCAGTCGGCCCGGAAGAAGCAGAAGGAACGCCTGCCGACCGTGCTGGTGACCACGCCGGAAAGTTTATCCCTGCTGATCAGCTACCCCGACGCGGCCGAGCGGCTGGCGGGGCTGAAGGCTGTGATCGTTGACGAATGGCACGAACTCCTTTCCACCAAGCGCGGCGTGCAGACCGAACTGGGATTGGCCCGTTTGCGCGCCCTCACGCCCGGCGTCCGCACGTGGGGCTTGTCCGCGACGTTGGCGAACCTGGAGCAGGCCCGCGACGTTCTCGTCGGCCCGGCTAATCGCGACGCCGTGATGGTGCACGGGGCGATGGACAAGCAGACCGACGTCGAATCCCTGATCCCCGAATCCATCGAACGCTTCCCGTGGGGCGGCCACATGGGCCTGCGGATGCTGGAGCCCGTGGTTGCCGCGATCGACAAGGTCGAAAGCACGCTGGTCTTTACCAACACGCGGGCGCAGGCCGAGACGTGGTTCCGCCACATCCTGGCCGAGCGGCCCGACTGGCTGACGCGGATGGCGATCCACCACGGCTCGATCGACCGGAAGCTGCGCCAGGAAATCGAAGGCATGCTCCGCGACGGCCTGCTCAAGTGCGTGGTCTGCACCAGCAGCCTTGATTTGGGCGTTGACTTTGCCGCCGTCGAACAGGTCATCCAGGTCGGCAGTCCCAAGGGCATCGCCCGGCTGATGCAGCGCGCCGGCCGCAGCGGGCACCGTCCGGGGCAGGTCAGCGTAGCGCTGTGTGCGCCGACCCATGCCTTCGAACTCATCGAGTTTTCCGCGGCCCGTGAAGGGATCCAGAAGAAGCAGGTCGAGCCGCGCGTGCCGCTCGATAAGCCGTTCGACGTGCTGGCCCAGCACCTGGTCACCGTCGCCGCCGGCGGCGGGTTCGAAAAGCAGGCGATGCTGGCCGAGGTGCGGACGACGCACGCGTACCAACGTCTGACCGACGAAGAGTTCGACTGGTGCATGGACTTCGTCGTCCGCGGCGGGGCGACGCTGCAGGCGTACCCCCGGTTCATGCGCGTAAAGCCGGACGAAAGCGGCACGCGCTACGTCATCGCCGACGAAGCCGTCGCCCGGTTGCACCGCCTCAGCATCGGCACGATCACCAGCGACGGCGTGCTGACCGTGACCCTCGTCAGCGGCAAACGCCTCGGCACGATCGAGGAAAATTACCTCGGCCGACTGATGCCCGGCGACAGTTTCATCTTCGCCGGCCGCGGCCTGGAACTGGTCGGCATCCGCGACATGACCGCCCGCTGCCGGCCGACCAAGAAAATGCGCGGCACCGTCCCCAGTTGGAACGGCGGCCGCTTCCCGCTTTCCACCAGCCTGTCCGACGGCGTGCGGCGTCGGCTCGAACAGGCCACGCAGGGCCTGTACGTGGACGACGAGATGAAGGCCCTCGCCCCGATCCTCCAATTGCAGGGCCACTGGTCAAACGTCCCGGGCCGTGACCAGCTGCTGGTCGAGCGTGTCTTCACCCGCGAGGGCTGCCATCACTTCGTCTACGCCTTCCTCGGTCGTTTGGTGCACGAAGGCCTTGGCGCGATCCTCGGCTACCGCATCAAACGCCTGCGCGATCTGCCTGTCACCGCTACATTCACCGATTACGGCATCGAACTGCTCTGCCCGGAAGACCCGATGCTCGGCACGAAAGACTGGCTGGAACTGCTGTCACCCGAGAACGTCTTGGATGAATTGCTGCTCTGCCTGAACGCCGGCGAGTTGACCAAACGGCAGTTCCGCGAAGTCAGCCGCGTGGCCGGCCTGGTGATGGCGACCAGCCCCGGCGCGCCGCGGTCGGTGCGCCAACTGCAGGCGTCGACCTCGCTGTTCTACGAAGTCTTCAAAGAGTTCGACCCGGACAACCTGCTGCTGAAGCAGGCCGAGCGGGAAGTGCTGGAACAGCAATTGGAAATCGGCCGACTAACGGCGGCGCTGGCTACGCTGGCGAAGCAGGACTTCAAGCTGATCCCCACGCCACGCCTGACGCCGATGGCGTTCCCGATCTGGGCCCAGCGGATCGGTTCGCAGACGGTGCGCGTCGAAGAGGCCGGCGAGCGAATCGAGCGGATGGTGGCCCAGTTGGAAAAAGAGGCGAACACCGACGAAACGCCGAAGCCGCGCACACGGAGGGTAAAGGCGTAAGTGTTGCAGCGGCGTCGGATCTTGTTCCTGCCATTTTACACGTCACTTTCTGCCAAAATCCGCCATAACCCGAAGGCCGGCCAAGAGCAATCAACGGCGGAATAGAGTGGCCGTGTGCGCCCGACTCCGCCCAGACCGCCAAGCGACTTACGTGCCGCGAGGACGCCTCTGGCACCCTCTCCGGGTATGGCCGGGAGAGGTAAAACGGCTTCGCCGCGGCGCGACATCGGCCGTGCGGCCGTCCGCGGCCAGCCGTCATCTGCAAGCCGGCCTCCGGCCGCCCTTGGTTCTACCGCCCGGCGTCCGCCGTGTCGGCCATTTTCTCTGAAAACTTCGCCCCGATCGCCCCGCCCTGTTCGGCAGACGTTAAGATGCCCGCCGGTGCCGAAACAAGGATGTGACATGGCCGTCTCGACGTTTTCCTTCGGGGGCCACGCCTTCGAACCGCTGGCGGAGCGCGCGCTGCATTGGCCGGCGCGGCGGACGGTGATTCTGTCCGATCTGCACGTCGGCAAAGCCGCCGTCTTCCGCGCCCGTGGGTTGCCCGTGCCGACGGGCGTGACGACGAAGGATTTAGACCGGCTGGCCGCAATTGTGGAGCAGACCGCTGCCGAACGGGTGCTGATTCTCGGCGACTTTTTGCACGCAAAGGAATCGCACGATTCGGCCTCGCACATCGAACGCTGGCGGTCCCGCCACGCGTCGTTGGCCGTCGAAATCGTGCCGGGCAATCACGACAAGCACCTCGGCTCGCTCGACCCTGCATTGAAGTTCAAGAAGCTGGAGGCCGTTCACGTCGAAGCGGGCTTGGCCTTCGTTCACGACCCGGCCGAAGTGCAGGCGCTGCCGGTGCTGGCGGGGCACGTGCACCCACGGGCGCGGTTGAGCGATTTCGACGGCAGCGGCGTGAGCGTGCCGTGCTTTGTGGTGGACGAGCGCGTGCTGATTCTGCCGGCCTTCGGCAGCTTTACCGGCGGGTGCCGGATGGCGACGGCTGACGGCCGGCGTTTGCTGGCGACGGCGGCAAATCGCGTAGTTGAAGTGCCGCACCGCCCTCGCCGGCCGATTGGGCTGCCGGCGGGCGGAGCATGAAGAACGACTCGGGCATCGCGACCACCTCGGCCACCAGCGGCTTGAGCGGCGTCGGTTCGTTGATCACGATCGTCAGCCGGTAGCCGCTGTGCAGCGGAGCGGGTTCGTAGACCACAATTCTGGCCTCGCGGTCCTGCAGCTTAATGCCGTCGGCCGTGTAGACGTACGGCTTGTCACTGCCGGGGCAGGTCAGATCCAGCGGCGTATCCACGTCGGCCAACGGCTGAAGCTGTTCGAAGCGATCGGGCAGCCTTTTATTCAGCGCGTAGT
The DNA here is from genome assembly GCA_036388295.1 of Tepidisphaeraceae bacterium. GTDB lineage: Bacteria > Planctomycetota > Phycisphaerae > Tepidisphaerales > Tepidisphaeraceae > RYN-431. The sequence continues at coordinate 13,721 of DASVSC010000099.1, forward strand.
ACATCAGCAGCGCGCCTTCGATGTCGTGCAGCTTCATCGCCGACGGATCGGTGTTGGGGATGACGGCCGTCGAGGCCGTGCCGGCTGGCACGACGCTGGTGCTGATTTGGCCAATCTGTTTCGGCTTAGCGGTCTGGCAACCGGCAAGCAGCAGGGCGGCGAGAAGGGCGACAACGGCGGTTCGGTGCTGCATGAGGGTCACCCTTGCCATGATAATACGGATCGGCATTCCGCCGTAGGGCGGACACTTCCCGCTATTGCTTGCTAGAAGGCGGGCAGTGCCCGTCCTACAACGCGGGTTCCGCGATCGGCAATCAAACCGTGTCTGTTCGACCGGCGAAAGCACGGCTTGACGTCCGACCGTGAAAGGCAGAAAGACCCGCTTCCTAGCCCTCCCCCGGCGAACCGGGAGAGTGAATCAGAATCCTACTCCTGCTGGAGGGGCGGCACCGGCTCGCCATCGGCGGGACTGCCCTCGGCCGGGCCGTCGTTGTCTGCCGGCGGCTGCGGCTGGCGGGGCCGGGGCTGGTCCTGGCGGGGCGGCAGGTCCGTCGGGGGCGGCGGGACCATGAACGGGTCGGTCTTGCGTTCCTGCACCGGCGGCTCGCCGCGCTGCATCCCTTGGATGTGTTCCTGGTAAACGCCTGGGCCGACCGCGCCGGGAACAAGCCGTGTGCCGCCGAGTTCCTGCTGGGTCATGCCGTCGAGCACGTCGGGTGCTGCAGCAACATGGGGCGTGAGGAAGATCAGCAATTCGGTCTTTTGCTTTGTGCGCTGGGTACGCTTGAACAGTTCGCCCAGAAACGGGATATCGCCCAGGAGGGGGACTTTGTTAACTGTTTCCGTGAACTGGTCCTGCATCAGACCGCCGATCACGATCGTCTGGCCGCTCTTGACACCCACGCGGCTCTGGGCTGACCGCTTGGCGATGACCGGCTGCGTCACGCCTTCACTGATCGTGATTTCTTGGCTGGTCAGGGTGCTGATTTCCGGCGCGACGTCCAGAATGACCACGCCGTCCGGATTAATGTGCGGGATCACGTCCAGCAGGATACCGATGTCACGGTATTCCGTCGTGTTGATTTGCTGCCCGGCGTCCGTGACACGGCTGTTGGTGATGAACGGCACGCTCTGGCCGACGACGATGCTGGCGAGCTGATTATCACTGGCCAGAATGTACGGTCGGCTGAGCACGTCGAGCTTGCCGGCGGTTTCCAACAAACGGATGGTGGCGGCGAAGTTCTGTTCGAGCAGCTGCACCACCAGGCCCGCGCCGTTGGCCGGGATGCCGAAGTTGCTGCCGCCGATCGGGCCGAGCGTGGTCGCGCCGTTCGGGCCGAGCGTGGTGCCGTTGGTCCCCTGGCTGGTCTGAAGGTTGCCCGTACCGACGGTCCCGCCGTTCGCGGTGTCGGCACTCGTTCGCCCCCCGCGGAGGTTCAGGATCGACAGTTCCACGCCAATGTCTGTGTCATTCGTGTGCGAGACTTCGGCGAACAGCACCTTGATCAGCACCTGCTGCACCGGGCGGTCCAACTCATCCAGCACTTGTTTAACCCGCACATAATTACCCGGCGGCGTGCGAATCAGCAGGCTGTTGCTGTCGGTGTCGGCGATGATACTCACTTGGCCAGCGAGGTCTTGAGCGGCGGCCTGAGCCTGGGGTGAGAGGTTGCGGTTCTGGTTGCCGCCGCCGCTGGTGGTGGTTCGGCCGGCTGTGCCGGCGCCGGTGCGGCTGACGTTTTGCGCGCCGCTGGTGGAGCCGAAGCTGCTGCTGCCGGTGGAGCGCGACGCGGTCAGGCGGTCGGCGTTGCTCTGCGTGCTGCGGCCGCTGATCGTCGTGCCGTTGAACAGGGCGTTCAGCACCTGCTCCACGTTCAGGGCCTGGGCGTTTTTCAGACGGTAAACGTACGTCACCTGGTCGACGGCCGGGTTGCTGTCGAGCTGCTTGATGACGGTTTCGACGATCTTGAGCGTGTCGGCCGGCCCGCTGACGACGACGCTGTTGGTGCGCGTGTCGGCGCTCGCGGTGACGCGGCCGCTGCGGCGGTTGGCCTGGTTGTTATTGTTGTTATTCCCGCCGCCGAAGAACCGGCCGAAGTTGCCGCCGCCCCCGCCACCACCGCCGCCCCCTCCTCCTCCTCCGCCGCCGCCACCCCCGCCCCCTTGGCCGGGCGCGTTGCTGCCTTGCGTGCGGGCGTCATTGAGATTGCCGAACACGGTGTTGACGAGCTGGGCGGCCGACGTCGCGTCGGCGTAGTTCAGGCGGAACACGCGCACGTCGACCTGATCGGCCACGCTGGTGTCGAGCGACGAGATGATTCGCACCACGCGTTTCACGTTCGCCGACGTATCCGTGATGATCAGCACGTTGCTGCTGGCGTTGCTGGTGAAGTCGGCCTCGGGGTTGATCAGCGGCTGCAGATCGGTCTTGAGCTGCGTGCTATCGCTATAACGCAGCGGGATGACCTGCGTGATCAGTTCGTCGGTATTGGCGATTTTCTCCGGGTCGTTGCCACTGAAGACGGGAATGTTCAGCTTCTTGGCGCTGGTGTTGGAGACGATTTTCATCACGCGTTCCTGCTGAATCGCGGCATAGCCCGCGTTTTTCAGGACCGTGCTGAGCAGCGGGAAGATTTCCTCGCTCGTCACGGGCTGCTTGCTTACGAGCGTGACGCGGCCGCTGACCGGGACTTCCTTGACGACGATGTAGCCGGCCGTCGAGGACAGCTCGTCGAGCACAACGTTGATGTCGACGTCCTGGAAGTTGAAGGTGAATCGGCCGTTGCCTTCGCGGACGTTGCCGTTGCTGCGCGCGGGCCGGGTGGCCGGCTGGGACGCCGTGGCGGCCGCGGGGGCGGGTTCGGTCGTGGGCGTGGTGGTGGGATCGGCGGGGGGCGTCTGCGCGAGCAGCGGCACGCCGAACAGCTCGGCCGCGACGAGGGCGGCGGCGAGCACGATGCGGGGTGAGCGGCGGCCGGGGCTGCGGGGCGAAAGCGTCATCTTCGTTTCCTTCGGGGTTGTCTTCATTTGCCGCCCCGCTGTTGAGCGCGGCGGGCTTTCATACGTTCTTCGAGCGTGCCGCCGCCCGGAGGCAGCGGGCCGCCCGACGGCAGCGTCGGGACACCGTCGGCGGCGGGGGCGTTGCCCTGACGGTCGTTGTCCTGGCGTCCTTCGCCACGGCCCTGCGTCGGGCCTGCGGCGACGCGGGAGCCGAACATGTTCTGGCCGATCTCGACCCAGGCCGTTTTGCCTTCGAACTCGAAGGCGATCGCGTCGATCACGATCTGCACCACGCGGCCGCCGGACAGGGCGTCGCCGGGGGCGACGCGGGTGATTTCGCTGTTGCGCGTGTTTTCCAGATAGGCGTGCAATTCGTCGTCCTCGATCGCCACGCCACGCAGGACGTACGCGCGGGCGACCCCGGCGGGCGTGGTGTCGACGGTCGGCCGGGTATCACGGTTCGGCTCGTTGCGTCGTGGGGCGCGGCGTTCGCGCAGGAACATGTTTCGCTCGCTCAGCACGCGGTACTGCTCGTCGAAGTCGTTCGACCGCTGCGCGTAAGCCACCGACGATAACGTCAGGCCCGCAAGCAGGGTCAGGATCGGCTTGTTCATTGGAACGCTCCTGTGCTGCCGTTCATGGCGACTTTGGCCTGTCCCACTGCCTGATAAATGGTCGACAGGGCCAGCGACACCGACAGATCATCCGCGCCGTCCTTGCGGCTGATGATCTGGATGTCGTTCACGCGCACGGGCATGTCGGTGGTCATCTTCAATTCGTACAGAAAGCGGCCGATCTGGCCCATGGAACCGGTGCCGGTGGGCTTCACCGACACGCGCTCGTACCCTTTTTCCTTCTCGCTCTTTTCGCTCTTGAGCGAGGTGAGCTGCAGGTTGGCGCGTTGGGCGCAATCGCGCACGCGGTTGAGCAGCTGGCTTTCGGCGGCCGACGCGTCGGCGGTGACTTTGCCGGCGGCGATGTCGCGCCAGTGCTTGCTGGCCCGCAGACGGGTCTGCAGCACGGTGTTGCCGTCGCTGAGCGCGCTCTGGTGGCGGGCGATCAAGTCGTCGGCCTTGCTTAAGCGCGTGAAGTACGGCCCGAGCAGCCACTGGTCGAGCGCCAGCAAACCGACGGCCGCGCCGACGCAGATGGCGATGGTTTTTTCTCGTTTGTTCATTTGGCCCTCGTGGCGGGCGCCGTGGTGGCGACGGTCGGCTGGTAGACGAAGCCGATGGAGAAACTCTTCAGCGGCTCTTTGCCGCCGGTCT